>JAIQFF010000178.1 GCA_020073395.1 Terriglobia bacterium | reverse complement strand
GATTTTGCATTTCGAAGTAGTCCGCCACTGACAATCCGCCTGTGGTCGAAATCTTCAGGAACGCATTGCCGTAGTTACCGTTGCTGGGAAATCCGCTGGCATCGAGAGTGGTGCCGAAATCGCCGTTGGCATCGAGGAGATAAATATTTCCCGAGCTGTCCGCCGCCGGCCCGGTGTCGGCCATCCAGATGGCGCCTTCGCTCCCGTTCGGAACCACATTGAGGACAGTGGTCTGGGTCAGCGTGGTCTGGTCGTATCCCATGATCCAGCCGGTGTAGGGACGGATATCGCAGTGCGACGCCCAGGTGGTATACACCACTCCGTTCAGCAGCAGCAGCGCCGCCCGGTCTTTGTATTGTGCGGGATCGAAGACTACCCGGCCATTGCTGCTGTTGTCTCCCGTCCCCGGGAAGGAGGCCGCGATCAATTTCGGGCCGCCGAACATCTCCGCACCGGTGGTGACGTCGAGCGCGTGCAGGCGCTGGAAGTAAGTGGACCCGGATTTTGACATGGCCACGACATAGATCACACCGTGCGCGCCGGCATTGCGGTCAATCACGGGTGTGGCTGTGATTCCGATCTCCGGGGTCACCTGGTCGCATCCTCGCTGATCGCTGGTGCTTTCGCCTGAGCCCAGAGTCGTAATCTTCCACAACTGGGTGCCGGAATCGGCGTCGAAGGCATAGACGCTGCCATGTTCGGTCGCGACGTAGAGCACATTGTGGGTCCCGCCCGCGATGTTCGCGAGGTTGGACAGGTAGAGCGGCTGGGCATCGACCTTTCCATCCACCGAAAGGGAGCGAAGTTTGCCGAAGGTGCTGGAGTTGACGTTCGCGGTGGTCAGAATCGTCTCTTTCAAGTTCTGCCCGGTGCGGGCAATGTCGTTGTGATAGGTCACCACATCAACCACGTTCGGGGGCGGAGGCGGCGTGCTACTCACGGTCAAGGTTGCCGGATCGCTGGTAGCACTGCCCACGGAATTGCTCACCACTACCCGGAACTGGGCGCCGTTGTCCGTCGAGGTTGCTGGAGGGGTGGTGTAACTGGCCGAAGTCGCACCTGAAATTGCCGCCTGGTTCCTCTCCCACTGGTAGGACAACGGAGTGCTGCCGGTTGCGGCCGCGGAGAACGTCGCGGTCTCGCCGGGCGCGACCGTCTTGTCCGCGGGATGCGTCGTGATCGTGGGAGCTGTGTTGTGGGGAGGAGGTGGAGAAGTAGATGCAATGCCCCCGCCGCAGCCCGCCAGGGTCACAACCAAACTCAAGCACAGGCACACTGCAACATAAGCAGACAAACGCATGGCTGGAAGAGTCCCTTCAGGAAGTGGCTGAGAACAGGGCGCTTAACTTTTAGGCCAGGCGAAGAGTATGCCACTTATGCTGCCCAAACTCAAGGCGACCCTGAGGAGCCGACCATTGAGGCTCGACTGGAGATTTGATCGGAAACGCGCAAAAAGGGCGTGCGAAGGCGCCAGGAAGGCGCAAGAGTGCCGGGGGTCCGATCATGGCGTACCAGCAGTACATCTGCCGCAATCCGAAATGTCCACGGGCACGACGAAACCCAGCAGCGCGAGTACTCCCCGCAGCAGTGGGAAGCACGCGGCGAAGATCTGCCGATCCGCTGCTTGAGTTGCGGGTGGGCGGTCGAATTCTTAGGCGAAGCGCCAGCGGCCTGATTCACCCGGCCACTGGGATTACGCGATCACCGCGTTCTGGTCAAGCCCCCAGCGCTCTCTGAAGTGACTTTCAGGCTGTGCGAGGATTCACGCGTGGGGGAGGCCTGCAGACGCAGAATCCCCTACCCCGCTGCGTGGGGCGGCCCAACACGGCCTGGTGACTAAGGCGAAGAGGGAGTTTCGGCAGCGAATGCCCCGCTCTGCCTAATTACGCGTTCCGGATGAAAACTGCAGGCGAGCTCAATGGTCGGTTTGGGGTTGCTTCTAGGCCACCTAAGCGCCATATGTACAGAGATTTGCCGTCCAGAGACTCCTGAGCGCTGAAGCCGCCGTTTCTTGTAACCTGGATCGCGCTACCCCCTGATGTTGGCACCTTCCAAATTTGCCAGTTCCCCGTGCGGTTCGACGAAAAATAGGCGGGAAGAAGGAGCTGCAAGGAGGATGCCCATCGAAGGTGGAGATGCGGTCCCCGTCCTCCAGGGCGTGCCCAACTTCGGCTGGTGGGAGATAGCGGCGACTCGCGTTTACCACCTCGATGTGGCCACCACCCCTGCCCATCTCAAGTTTTTTGATTTTACTACCCAACGCTCCAAGGACATCACTTCAATAGAATTGGGGTACCAGGTTCCCGGTCCCGAAAGCTTTGACATCCCCTGACGGGCAGTCGATTCTCTTCACGCGCGTGGACGAGATCCAGAGCGACATCATGCTCGCATCGAAAACTTCCGCTGATGGTCCGGCGATCTGACAGGTTCGCACAAGAAGATCGCTTACTCGGGCCTGGGAGCCGACATTGTTATGGAATCAATTACACCAACAATCCGGTTAGAACTAGAGACTTTATTGGCAGTCTGTTCGTCGGCGGCGCTGTATTGCTGTGGATAGTTCTAGTAATTGGATTTGCCTTGCTGGTTCTTGTCGTCGGAGTTGCGGTTGTGAAATGGGCATTGGAAGAATTGGCCCGATAAGGCAATTCGCGTGCCAATCCACGCCGCGACCAAGGCCAGATTCAGCCACTATCCTACCGGTGCACAGAGGCGGCGACTAGTGCCCGGTTTCCCCACTGGGGAAGTGCACACCGATTGATGGGGCCAGGAGTGCCTGGCCCCACTTTCCGACTACTAGTAGGTGACCTTTTATCGGAGGCCGAAGAATGAGAAAAGCCGCCAGCGCCAAGTCTTCTAAACCTGTAGAGTGGATCGCGATGCAATACGAAGCTGATTGCTGGCTCGCTGCTTGCGCGATGGCGGCTGGTTCGTCTTATGAGGAGGCGGAGGAGTATTTTGGTCCTAGAGAGCAGAATACTCACATAACACTCTTTTCAATAGCGACGACCCCGAGAAAAGGCTTATCAGCAACGCGATCCGCTTGGTCGCTCAGCTCGAGTTTTTCGTGAGCCACGGCTGTTACCTCTTGTTTATCCCGGTAGTAGATCCGGTCCTGAAGGCCAAGAGGCGCTATTTGCTGTCCTCCAAGTCGCTCAGCCACGACCCGCAGCGTCAATGGATGTCACATCCCATCGTGTTAGATCGCCCCCTAGCCTGGATTATTCACGAAATCTCTAGCCAAAAAAGAAAGGATGCTCTAAAAAGTTGATGAACACTGGGTCTTGCACACCCAGCATTCCCTTTCGGAGCATCCATCGCTTGATACAAAATGTTCTACCACAACTGACCTTCTCCTTCCATCGTCAGCAGGCCATCCACGCCGATTTTTCCGGGGGCCAGATCACCAGCGATGCCGGCCTTCTGCCCCTGCGGGCCTTCGATCAGCGGCATCAGCTGTCCAGTGAATTTGCCCAACTGCTGAGCGATCCGCGGCAGGACGACCGGGTGCAGCACGATTCCCGGACGCTGCTGCGGCAACGCCTCTACCAGATCGTCGCCGGATATGAAGACGCCAACGACGCCAACCGCCTACGCCACGATCCGCTCCTGCAACTCGTCGCCGATCAAGATCTCGGACACGCGCTCGGCTCCCAACCCACTCTCAGTCGCTGGGAGAACTCGCCCCGCGCTCGCGATCTGGTGCGCCTCAACGATGCTCTGCTGGAGCAGTTCGTCCGGGTCTGCGGCGAGTCTGTCCGCCAGCGCGATGAAATCCTGCTCGACCTCGATTCCACCGACGATCCCACCTACGGCCAGCAGCAACTCAGCTTTTTCAACGGCGCCTACCACCAGCATATGTATCACCCCATGCTGATCTTCGAGCGCCACACCGGATCTCTGCTGGCGGCGCGCTTGCGCCCAGGCACCGCTTCCAGCCACGCTCGCATCGTGCCCATGTTGTTGCGCCTCATCCCGCGTTTGCAGGCGGCGTTTCCCGGCGTAAAAATCCAACTGCGCGGCGATGCTGGCTTTGCCCTCCCACTCCTCTATGAGTTCTGCGAGTTCTTCGAGCTCGAGTATGCCTTCGGCATTCCCGCCAACTGCGTCTTCCAGAAGCGAGCCGAACCGCGGCAGAAGCAGTTAAAACGGCGCTACCGCCGCACGCAAGTGCCGCAGCGCAGCTTCTCCAGCTTCCGCCACCGCGCCCGCAGCTGGTCCCACCAGCGCCGCATCTGCTTCAAAGCCGAGCACACCGCCACCGGCACCAACCTGCGTTTCCTGATCACCAACCTTCCCGGTCGCGCTTCCCAGATCTTCGCCTTCTACAATGACCGCGGCGAATGCGAGAACCGCATCGAGGAGTTCAAGAACGGGTTTCGTGCTGATCGCCTGAGCTGCCACCGCTTCTTGGCCAACGCCTTTCGTCTGCTGCTGCACGCCGCTGCCTACAACCTGGTCAATTTCTTTCGTCAGCAGTTACCCCAGCCCTGGCGTTCGGCTCAGATCGAAACTCTCCGCGCCCAACTGTTTAAAATCGGCGCGCGCGTCCGCCAGACCGCTCGTTGCATTCGCATTCACCTCGCCACCGGCTGGCCCTTCCAATCTCTCTTCCACCAGGTCGCGCGGGCGTTCCACACCGGCTAACTTGCTGGCACTCCCTCGAACTCAACCACCGCGGAGCAGTCCTGGCGGAGCCGTGCCTGAAAACGTCGCCCCTTCGTGCCAGCGCTTTCCGCACTCGCCCACAAGGCCCGGTCCCGCTTGTTCCCGCGTCCGTGCCGCCCCCCAACAACTCGCCGCCACGATCAGATCAAGCCTGATGAATTAAGCAGGCTAGCGAAGCGCGATGGTGGTGTCGCCGTCCACACCGAATGTGAGGAAGGCCCGCCGGATGTAATCGGCACTCACGTCCTGCTCGCGGTGGGACGTATCCCCAACACGAGCGACCTGGGTCTCGACAAAGCCGGGTTTGCGACCGACCAGCGCGGCTACATCATCGTTGACGATCAGCTCCAAACCAACGTGCCCGGCATTTGGGCACTGGGTGACTGCAACGGCCGGGGCGCCTTTACGCATACTTCCTACAACGACTATGAAATCGTCGCCGACAATCTGTTCAACGCAGACCATCGCCGTGTTTCAGACCGAATCCAGGCCTACGCTTTGTACATAGATCCGCCACTAGGCCGATGCGGCATGACGGACTCAGAAATACGGAAGTCTGGGCGCGCTGCACTCGTTGCGAAATATCCAATGAGTCGCGTGAGCCGGGCGTTCGAGAAAGGCGAGACGCAGGGTTTCATCAAAATCTGTGTTGATGCGGAAACAAAACAGATTCTGGGTGCCGCGATTCTTGGAGTTGGTGGCGATGAAGTAATTCACGTTTTGCTGGACGTCATGTACGCCAAGGCGCCCTACACGGTAATTGAGCGCGCAATGCATATTCATCCGACGGTTTCGGAATATCTCCCCACCATCTTGTCCAAACTGGAACCCTTTGTATAGGAGAAAGAAACATGGCGAATCCAAAAGTCGCATCTCTGCTATCGGTGGCTGCCATTATGTTGTGCACAGTGACCGCTGCGGCACAAAGCACAAGCGAGCCGGGCAGCAAGTCCACATCTGTCGCACATGTTTGCGGAGCCGCCAAGGTCATCCCGCTCACCGGCAGTGAGCCCCCAGCAAAGATCTTCATCGATCCTCCGCTGGCCGAACCGCTCGCCTCTCGGGGAGTGGTGATTATCCAATATTGCGCTGAGAACCTGCACATTGCGCCGGTGTTCGGCCCCAATGCTGTGACTGTTTCGCCGCCTGTTGGACACATTCATGTGGCCCTCGACGATGCCTCATGGGTTTGGGCCGATGCGAGTGGTAACCCAATCATCCTGCAGGGTCTTCTCCCTGGGCCGCACAAAGTGCGCATTGACCTGGTTGACGCGAACCACCACCCACTCGACAAAGACGTGATCACATTTATCGTTCCAGAAGAGAGCGCAGGCGAGAAGCATCCCTGACGCGGCGCATTACTGACACAAAGCGAACGGGTGTCGTGATCATGCGGGCCGAGGAAGGCTGATCTTTGATCGAGAGCAATCAATGCTTGAAGAAATCAATCTTAGTCGACGCCGATTTTTGGGTACTGCGGCCATGACGATTGCAGCGGCTCAATTCGGTGGGATCGCTTCCGCCAAAACACGGTCGGAATTATCCGCTCTCGACAACGCAACTACGTGGCTCAATTCGCAACCATTAACCGACGTGGAGCTGCGCGGAAAAGTTGTCCTAATCGAATTCTGGACCTATTCCTGATCAACTGGCGACGCCAACTTCCTTATGTCCGCGCGTGGGCTGAGAAATACAAGGACCAGGGTTTGGTCGTGATCGGCGCACACACGCCGGAATTCTCCTTTGAGAAAAATATAGAGAACGTTCGCTGGGCCGCGAAGGACATGCGCATTGCTTATCCGATCGCGATTGATAACGATCGCGCTGTATGGCGCGGGTTTAACAACCAATATTGGCCGGCGCTCTATTTTGCCGATGCGAAGGGGAAGATCCGGCACAACCAATTTGGAGAAGGCGAGTACGAACAGCCAGAAAAAGTAATTCAGAAATTACTTGTCGAGGCCGGGGCTAGCGGCAGTCGCAGCGATCAGGTCTCGGTTGACGCCAGCGGCGCCGAAGCTGCCGCCGATTGGAACGACTTGAGGTCGGGAGAAAACTATCTCGGCTATGAGCGCACTGCAAATTTCACATCGCGTGGTGCAGCTCCAGACAAGTCTTATATCTACTCAATCCCGAAACATCTGGGACTCAATTACTGGTCTCTGTCTGGCGATTGGACCATGGGTAAAGAAGCGATTCAGTTGAATCAGGCTAGTGGTCGTATCGCATACCGCTTTCACGCTCGCGACCTTCACCTCGTAATGGGACCGGGAGCACGAAAGCCCCCCGTACGATTTCGGGTCCTAATCGATGGAGAAGCGCCGCGTGCTGCTCAAGGCGTTGATGTGGACGAGCAGGGCAATGGCACTCTTACGGAACCGCGGATGTATCATCTGATCCGACAGCCTGCTCCAATCTCTGATCGCCAATTTGAAATTGAGTTTCTCGATGCAGGCGTGGTGGCCTATTCGTTCACCTTCGGGTGATCCACGGCAGATCGATGACATCTGAAGCGCACCTTTGGTTGGTCCCGACCGGATTCCGCGACGAGGCCTTGGTCTGGGACTGCCCAGACCAGCATATGAACCCACGATTTCCACCCACGATTCGCGTGTCTCTCACGACTTCTCAAGTACTTAGGCGGCCACCCGAAGTCACTCAAGCTGTTTAAAACACAGCATAACGTAGCACTGAAAGGCGGCGTCTGCAGTTCAGTTCCTTCTCGGCACAGACGCGAGACGCTCGAAAAGCCGACGGTTCAAATGGGTCGCAGGCATCGTTCCAGCTGCCCGTTGATGAAGATAGAGCTCCCGGGATGACAGCGCGGGCTCGGCAAGCGACCTGTTCTCCTCGACCGAGCAGATGTCGATCCCGTAAGCATGTCTCAAATTTGCGAACTACTGCTAACCATCGGAGTGGATGCAGGCACGCAGGAAGGGGGAGAGCCACCGCCAAACTCATAGCATTATTACGAAACAAAGCCAAGAAGGTCTTTGATTTCAGCAACCGGTCGGCTGATCTGTATGGAACAAAGCCAAACTATGCACTACGGCGCCAGTACCGGACCGCGCACCGCCGAAGGCCTGGCGCGGTAGCGGCGTGCGCGCTGGAAACATGGACTTTGTTCTGCGGAGGTCCTAGCAGAGCAAAAGCGGGCGCGTGAGCTGCTGACCCAAAGTCGAGAGCTCTTGAAACTCCATTCACGCACATCCGCTGGGCGGTAGGCTTGCAGTAATCTGCGCTCAAGTTAGAATCTTGCACGAGGCCGGAAGGAGAATAGGGGTTGAGCTCGGAGAATGGCTGAACGAGCGGCAAATGAAGCAAGGCAGAGAATGTGAGCGCATCGAAGACTCGTACGGGTTGGCGCTCAAGAGCGAGGAGGAGAGTCCACCGCCTTTGGCAGGACGACTCACCTGTCCCCCGATTGGCATGCCGCGGTAAGATTCCCGCGATCGCTATCGCTCCTCCGGCCTGATTCTCCCGTCTCAGATCGGCGCATCTCTGGCCGGGATATAGCGCGTTGGTGCCGTTTTGTATAAATGGCAAACTACGATTGAGCCTTCAATTCGTGGAAACAAATAGGGGACGCAGATTTGGAAAGTCTGACCCGGCGCGATGTCTAAACCTGCCTCATTTGTCCCGAGTTAAGATCAGCGGGCACCATGTCGATACCCTGTCCGCATTCTGCGCCTGCTAGATCATCGAAAGTCTTGCGACGTACAGTGTCGAGTTTGGCTTTGTAGGCTAGAATATCCCGGGCGTACAAGCGAAGGTGGGTTCCTACCATGTGATACGGGATTTTCTGCTTCTCCAGTAAGCCACTCAAAAACTGCTGTGAAACCCCGAGCATTTTGCTTGCCTCAACGGTCGTAAAGTCTCGGTTGATTTGCAGGATGGTCACAGAGTGGCCGGCTTTCAAATCTGCAAGCAATGTACACAGGAACGAATAGAGTTTGCTCGGTAAGACCTGCGTTTTACCGTCAGGCCCGACCAGCTTTGCGTCGGCGGTTCTCAGTTTTCGGGGGATGTCCTGTATTTCACGCTGATCCTTGTTCGAAAGAGGAACAGCAGCAGCGGCACCTTGTCGTGGGGCTACCATACGATCCTCCTCCACGCTGACACACTATTTCACTCGTTTAGATGCTACAAACGCTACAGCGCCACAAAAAATGTCCCGCAGTTCCCCGCACGGCTACGCAGCCGGTGGCTTGGCTTAAAGTGAGATTTGAAATCACGTAACACCATGCGCAAACTGCTGAGCCCCAGTCAACAACACGTGTGATAGTGGTCACAGATTTCGCAACCATCGACGAGTATAAAAATTTAGGGTGATTCCGGAGATAGCGTCGGGCTAGTTTGCGAAGTTTGTCGCAGGACGTTCATCAGAGAGGGAATCGAAAAGTTGTGTCCTGTGTGGTATGGCAAGCTGTTGCTGGAAAACACCCGATGCCTACTTGCTCACCCGATCAGATGGAACGTAAAGGATTTCCGCAAGGGTTGGAAGACGCTGTGCATTAAAGCTGGACTCGCCGGAAACATCCATGATTTCCGGCGATCAGCGGTGCGAGAGCTGCGGAGGTGTTCCTGAATCCACAATTAGGGACATTGGCGGCTGGAAAACCAGAGAGATGTTCAAGCGCTACGCCCATCACGGACAGCAAAGACGTCGCTGCTGCGATTGCGAAACGAGAACGAGCGCAGGCTGAGAACAGCCATGATTCGCCCTCTGACACCCCAGCAGAGGTTGAATCAACCGTTGGTGTAATTAACTGAACTTCTTGAGGCGGCTGGGATTGAATGGTGCCCGGGATCGGAATCGAACCGATACGACTCTTTCGAGTCTCGGGATTTTAAGTCCTGTGCGTCTGCCAGTTTCGCCACCCGGGCGGGCAGGGAAGTTGTCGAAGTCAATATATCAGTTTGATGTGTGCGGGCTGGCAGGGGCGGCGCGAAGC
>JAIQFF010000016.1 GCA_020073395.1 Terriglobia bacterium | reverse complement strand
ACGGAACGTCCTGGCCGCACATGCCTCCGGTTGCACATTCTGCCTGCTCACCGATGCCCGAAGGCCGGAACTGATCGAGACTTGGTATGCAGTGATGAAGTGCGTGCGCCCCATCGATCTGCGGCTGCGTTGCAAGGTGCTGACCTGGCAAGAGCTCGCGACAGCACTGCCGCGAGGTCTGCGGGTATTTCTGAGCGAGAAGTACGGCATCACTGACGTAGCGGATCGTGCTGGGGGTTGATACGTATGGACGAGATGAAAGCTCCTTAAATTGCCTTTGAAAGCGAGTCGATCTGTACCCGCCGCACATAGACTGTCATATAATTGAAGGCACTGCGCCCGTAGCTCAGATGGATAGAGCGATTGCCTCCGGAGCAATAGGTCGGGAGTTCGAATCTCTCCGGGCGCACCATGACCTCCCGCCCCATAACGGTCCGGCTGAAGGCCTTCCTTTTCGCTGAGACTAGTTATTGCTGTGCGTATGCCCGTTTCAAGCCCTCAATATCAATCTTCTTCATTTTTAGCATCGCTTGCATCACTCTCTTGGCCTTTTCCGGGTCCGTATCGCCCATCAACTTGCTCAGAATCGTAGGAACGATTTGCCACGATAATCCGGACTTGTCTTTGAGCCAGCCGCATTCCACTTCTTTTCCGCCCCCCGCAGTGAGCTTTCCCCAATACTCATCCACTTCTTCCTGGGTTTCGCAGTTCGGTGAATTTGAAGACCGGACCGCCGTTCAACGCGATGAATTCCTGCCCCTCGATCTGGAAAGTGCCCACCATCACCGTTCCCACAGGTCCCGAGGCGGCCTATGTCCCTGATTACCAAGGCCAGTGACTATAGTCATCTTGTTCGGCGGGCGGTCCTGCCCCAATCTAGAAGAGGCATCACCAACGTTGCGGGGAATAATTACTAGCCTATGAGTGACCCTAAGTATTCAGGCACTGGTGCGGATTGGACGCAGCTTTTGACCGATCCGGCCCTCGTGAGCCATCTGGGAGAGCTGCTACAGGTTTACCGCGAGGCTCCGGCCGAGAAGCGTGACCAGGCCCTGCTTGAGGCGATGCGCAACATCAAGGGCGGCACCGCAAAGGCCGCCACCTCCTCGGGGACAGCCTCGGCAGCACCAGAAGCCCAGCCCGCTGCGGCGCCGCAGCCCGCACCCGCATCGCCGGTGGCAACCAGCCCGGCAGCAAGTCCGCCCTTCGAACCAGATATCTTTACACCTACCTGGGGCGAGGATCGCCGCCGTCATGCTCGAATGAGATGCTTCGTTGCGGTCGAGTTGCGCCTGGGTAACTCGGCGGTTCCAATCTGGGGAAATCTGTCTAACACCAGTATCGGGGGATGCTTCGTCGAGACGGCCACGCCCGTGCCCTCCGGAGTGACAGTGGAAATCGGTCTCTGGCTGGCCAACGGAAAGATCTGGATCAAAGGCATCATCCTCACCGGGATTGTTACCAAAAGCAGTCCATCTTTCGGTGTGCGTATTAAATTTGCTGAGCTCGAACCCACCGAGCGCGAAAACCTGCGGCATTTCCTCAAATTCGTGGAAAGCACCACCAAGGGCTACAACAGCGAGAATGGATATCTGGCCCAGATGAAGCGTTAGACCACCTCCCATCATCTATCCCTCTAGAGGCACCAAGGGGACAGCTGTAACCAGGCTGTGTGTGGGTCGGACACTCCTGTCCGACGCCTTTGACCTTGGCTTAAGGTTTTAGAATGACATGTGTCCTGTCGTCCCCACGGGGAATGCCAAGAACAAAAACTCGATCAAAAACAGAATATCAACTTCAGAGGCGTCGGACAGGAGTGTCCGACCCACACAAAGCCGGGGGCACCTGTCCCCACGCATTCATTGCGAAGCATGGGCCGGCAGAAATTGATAAACTGAAATAGGGTGAATTGTGAATTCCCGTTCCTAACAAATTATTAAGGAATCGTGCACTTCCATCCGCGTCGGTTGATGACGTACCCTCCAGAGGGAGAGTTTTCATGGTAGCGACCGAGCAAACTTTGGCCACCGGCAAGCAACTGGACCTGCTGTGCATCAACACCATCCGCACCCTGGCAATGGATGGAGTGCAGCAGGCAAACTCTGGACACCCGGGCGCACCCATGGCGTTGGCGCCGGTAACCTATAGCCTGTGGCAGCAATTCCTGCGTTACGACCCCGCCGATCCGGTATGGCCCAATCGCGACCGCTTCGTTCTGTCGAATGGCCACGCCTCCATGTTGCTGTACGCCATGCTGTATCTGGCCCAGGTGCGCGGAGTTAATCCCGAGTACGAACGGCTGGGCGATTTCGCAGTCACGCTCGACGACATCAAGAGATTTCGCCAACTCGACAGCAAGACCCCCGGACATCCTGAATACCGCTTGACCGCGGGTGTCGAGACCACCACCGGCCCGCTCGGACAGGGCGTTGGCAACAGCGTAGGCATGGCGATTGCCGGCAGATGGCTGGCCGCGCATTTCAACCAGTCCGGTTTCGAGATTTTCGACTACAACATTTACGCCCTGTGTGGCGACGGCGACATGATGGAAGGCGTGGCCAGCGAAGCCGCCTCCCTGGCCGGCCATCTGAAGCTTTCCAACCTTTGCTGGATTTACGACGAGAACCACGTCACGCTGGATGGCCTGGCCAACGTGTCCTTTACCGAAGACGTGGGCAAACGATTTGAAGCCTACGGCTGGAATGTGGAACACGTCACCGACGCTAACGATCTTCAGATGCTGGCCGACGCCTACAACGGCTTCCTGAGAACTAAGGACCGTCCCACTCTGATCCGGGTAAACAGCCACATCGGCTACGGATCGCCGCACAAGCAGGACACCAGCGCCGCTCATGGCGAACCTCTGGGAGAAGAAGAAGTCCGGCTGGTAAAAAAGTCTTACGGCTGGCCCGAGGACGCAAAATTCCTCGTCCCCGACGGTGTACTGGAGAATTTCAAGAACGGCATCGGCAAGCGCGGGGGTGAGCTCCGCCAGAAATGGGAGACGCTGTTCGCGGACTACGGGAAAAAGTATCCCGAGCTGGCGAACCAGATCAAGCGCATGCAACAGCGTGAACTGCCCGACGGCTGGGACAAAAACCTGCCAACCTTCCCGGCGGACGCAAAAGGGATTGCCACCCGCGAGAGCTCGGGGAAAGTCTTGAACGTAGTCGCCGAGAATGTCCCCTGGCTGGTGGGCGGCTCCGCCGACCTGGCAGGTTCCGACCGCACGCGGCTCAAGTTCGAAGGCGCGGGAGATTTCCAGGCGGGCAGTTACGGCGGACGCAACCTGCACTTTGGCGTGCGCGAGCACGGGATGGCGGCCGCGTTGAACGGTATGGCGGTTTCGAAGATCCGTCCGTTCGGAGGCACCTTCTTCAATTTCAGTGACTATATGCGGCCCTCGGTCCGGCTGGCAGCTCTGATGGAGATTCCCACCATCTATGTCTGGACCCACGATTCCATCGGCCTCGGAGAAGACGGTCCGACGCACCAGCCGATCGAACAACTGGCGTCGCTAAGGGCGATGCCGGGGCTGATGCTGATAAGGCCCGCCGATGCCAACGAAGTCGTAGAAGCCTGGAAGGTCATCATGCCGCTGCAGCATGAGCCTGCCGCTTTGGTACTCAGCCGGCAGGCCGTTCCCACCTTCGATCGTTCGAAGTATGGCGCGGCTTCAGGGGTTGCTAAAGGTGCGTACATCCTGGCCGATGCGGCCGATGGCAAGCCGGAAGTCATCCTGATGGGTAGCGGTAGTGAAGTTTCGCTGTGCGTGAGCGCCTACGAACAACTCAAAGCTGAAGGCATCAAGGCACGCGTAGTAAGCATGCCGTCGTGGAATCTTTTTGAGCACCAGAGCGACGAATACAAGGCCAAAGTTCTGCCGCCTGATGTAAGAGCTCGGGTCGCGGTGGAGCAGGCAGCCGCGTTTGGATGGTCACAATATGTTGGCCCATCCGGCGTGGTAATAGGGATGCGCCGGTTCGGCGCCTCCGCGCCAATCAAGGATTTGCAGAAAAAGTTTGGGTTCACCACAGAGAACGTCGTTGCGGCGGCCCGAAAAGCATTGGGGAAATAAGCAGTCATCACTCGTCAGTCTTCAGCAAGAGCTTGCTAGGTTTTCGTGACGACTGAAGACTGACGACCGACGACCAAAAGAGAGGTTCACATGCAGCCAGTAGGAGTTCTCGAAACCGCCAAAGCCACCAACCCCCTCAAAGAGCTTTTGAAATTCGGTCAATCGGTCTGGCTGGATTACATCCGCCGCGACCTGCTCACCAGCGGCGAACTGAAACGCTTGATCGACGAAGATGGCCTCCGAGGTATGACTTCCAACCCGACCATCTTCGAAAAGGCGATTGCCGGCGGTTCGTTGTACGACGATTTGCTCAGTTCTTTGCGCTCGCGGACCGATCTCGATGCCAAGGGGCGTTACGAGATCCTCGCCATCCGCGACATCCAGGACGCCGCCGACGTCCTGCGTCCAGTTTACGACAGCTCGAAGCGGCGCGATGGCTATGTCAGCCTCGAAGTCTCGCCCCACCTCGCCCGCGACACCAAGGGCACGCTCGACGAGGCCCGCAGACTGTGGAAGGCCGTGGGGCGCGAGAATGTAATGATCAAGATTCCCGGCACCACCGAGGGCATCCCAGCCTTTCAGCAAGCGATCAGCGAAGGCATCAACGTGAACGTGACCCTGCTCTTCGCGCAGGACGTTTATGTCAAGGTGGCGGAGGCTTACATCGCCGGCCTGGAGAAGTATGCCGCCGGCGGGGGCGATGTCAGCCGCATGGCCAGTGTGGCCAGCTTCTTCATCAGCCGCATTGACTCCGCAGTAGATGCCATCATCGACACCCGGCTCAAGGCTTCGAAAGATGCGCGAGAGCAGGAACAGCTAAAGAGCGTCCAGGGAAAAGTGGCGATTGCGAATGGCAAACAGACTTACGAAAAGTACCAGGCCATGTTCAGCACGTCTCGCTGGAAAGCTCTGGCCGCCAAGGGAGCGCAGACCCAGCGCGTGCTCTGGGCCAGCACCAGTACCAAGAACCCAGCCTACCGCGACGTGCTCTATGTTGAGGAACTCATCGGGCCGGACACAGTTGATACCATTCCGCCGGCAACGCTCGACGCGTTCCGCGATCACGGGAAGCCCCGCCAAAGCCTGACCGAAGATCTTCCGGCGGCCTACAAGACCATGGAAACCGCGGCCAAGCTCGGTATCTCGATGAAAGACGTCACCGACAAGTTGACCGATGACGGAGTGCGTCTCTTCTCTGAGGCCTTCGACAAACTACTTGCGGCAGTAGAAAAGAGTTCGAAATCCAAATGAGTCCGAAAGTAAGCCTTCAGACCTCCAAACTACCCGAGGCCCTGGCGGCCTCGGTAAAGGCGAACATTGAAGATTGGCGCGCGGGCGACAAGGTTCGGCGCTTCTGGCAGCACGATGCCTCGCTCTGGACCGGGACGGACGAAGCCAACTGGATGGGCTGGCTCGACATCACCGCCCAGCAGATCGCCCAGAGCGACAAACTGCGCGGCGCAGTGGCCGACGTAAAAAAAGAAAACTTCAGCGACATCCTGCTGCTGGGCATGGGCGGTTCCAGTTTGTGCCCTGACGTGCTGGCGGTGACCTTCGGCAGGATTGCGGGCTTCCCGCAACTGCACGTGCTCGATTCTACCGATCCGGCGCAGGTCAAGGCTGCCGAAAACAAAGTCAACCTGGCCAAGACGCTGTTCATCGTCTCCAGCAAGTCCGGCACCACGCTCGAGCCTAATATTTTCAAACAGTACTTCTTCGAACGGACGAAGCAGACTGTCGGCGCAGATAAGGCCGGCAGCCGCTTTATCGCGATCACCGATCCCGGCTCGAAAATGCAGCAGGTTGCCGAGGCCGATCACTTCCGGCATATTTTTCCCGGCCTGCCCTGCATCGGCGGGCGCTATTCGGCGCTCTCGAACTTTGGTGTGGTGCCGGGCGCGCTCATGGGTTTGGACATGAATCGGTTCCTGGCCCGTACCCAGGAAATGGTCGAAGCTTGCGGGGCGGGTGTCAGGGTAGAACAAAATCCCGGAGTTCTGTTGGGAATCATCCTCGGGACCGCCGCCCGCAGCGGGCGCGACAAACTCACCCTTATCGCCTCGCCAAAAATCTCCGCCCTCGGTGCATGGCTCGAACAACTGGTGGCCGAATCCACCGGCAAGCAGGGCAAGGGCATAGTGCCGGTGGACCGCGAAGACATTGGGCCTCCCGCGGTTTATGGCAACGATCGCGTGTTTGCTTACGTGCGTCTGGAATCCGCGCCGGACAAGGCTCAAGACGCCAAAGTTGCAGCGCTGGAGCAGGCCGGGCATCCCGTCGTCCGCATTCCTCTCGGCGACATTTACGATTTGGGCCAGGAGTTTTTCCGCTGGGAAATCGCCACCGCCGTGGCTGGGTCCATCATCGGAATCAACCCCTTCAACCAGCCCGATGTTGAAGCCAGCAAGATCGCGACCCGCAACCTGACCACGGAATACGAGAAGACCGGCTCCCTGCCCGCGGAGAATCCGGCCCTCGAAGACCGCGGCGTCAAACTATTTACGGATACGGTCAACGCCGATGCCCTGGCCAAAGCCGCGGGCAGTGACAAGACGCTGGCGGGATACCTACGCGCCCACATTAAGCGCGCGGGTGCCGGCGATTACTTTGCCCTGCTGGCGTACATCCAGATGAATACCGAGCACGAAACCCTTCTGCAGAAATTGCGTCTGGCGTTGCGTGACCGGAAGCGAGTGGCCACCTGCCTCGAATTTGGTCCGCGGTTCCTTCATTCCACGGGTCAGGCTTACAAGGGTGGACCGAACAGCGGCGTCATTCTGCAGATCACCTGCGATGATGCCGCCGACCTCCCCGTGCCCGGGCAGAAGTACACCTTCGGCGTGGTCAAAGCGGCGCAGGCCCGGGGAGACTTCCAGGTCCTGGCGGAACGTGGACGCCGGGCGTTGCGGATCCACCTGGGCAAGGACCTGGCAGCCGGCCTCGACCGGTTGGCGGCCGCGTTTCATCAAGCTCTAACCTGAATTTCGTCCCGGGATACTACACTGGTTTACACTATGGCCGCCGAAAGCAGTGGCGGTAGGCTATAGAAACGATTTAATATCGGACAAGGAGCGGATTTATGCGTCTGGGAATGGTCGGTCTGGGCAAAATGGGCGCCAACATGACGCGCCGCCTCATGCGCGGCGGGCATGAACTCGTGGTCACCGATCTGAGCGCTGACAATGTAAAAAAGATTTCCGGCGAGGGTGCGATCGCGTCCGCTTCTCTCGATGACTTCGTCGGTAAACTGGGCAAGCCCCGCATCGCCTGGCTGATGGTTCCGGCCGGCGCTCCTACCGAGCAGACCGTCGATGCCCTGGCGCAGCGCATGCAGGCTGGCGACATTCTCATCGATGGCGGCAACTCTTACTTCAAAGATGACGTGCGCCGTTCCGCCAAGCTCAAGCAAAAAGGTATTCACTACGTTGACGTCGGAACCAGCGGCGGAGTTTGGGGACTCGAACGCGGCTACTGCATGATGATCGGCGGCCCCAAGGACGTGGTGCAGCAACTGGATCCGATCTTCAAGACGCTGGCCCCCGGCCGCGGCGATATTGCCCGCACCCCCGGGCGCGAGAAGATGACGGGAACCGCCGAGGACGGCTACATCCACTGCGGCCCCTCCGGCGCGGGACACTTCGTCAAAATGGTGCACAACGGAATTGAATACGGACTGATGCAGGCCTACGCCGAGGGTTTCGATATCTTCCGCAATGCCACCAGCAAAGAGGTGCCGGAAGAGCATCGCTATGATCTGAACCTGGCCGACATCGCCGAAGTCTGGAGGCGCGGCAGTGTAGTGAGTTCGTGGCTGCTTGACCTGACTGCCATCGCGTTGGCGCAAAATCCCACCCTCGCCGAATACACCGGCTTCGTTCAGGATTCTGGAGAAGGGCGCTGGACTATTCAGGCCGCGATTGACGAAGCGGTTCCGGTCGATGTTCTTTCGGCGGCCCTTTACGTCCGCTTCCGTTCGCGACAGGAACATACCTTTGCCGAGAAGATGCTCTCCGCGATGCGGCAACAATTCGGTGGTCACGTCGAACCGGGAACGATCAAGAAGTAGATATGGCCCAGACTGAAGTAATGCCTGCAGTGGAGCAGCAGCGGATCGGCAAGACGAGCGATCCCTGCACCATGGTGATTTTTGGCGCCAGCGGCGACCTGACCCGCCGCAAATTGATTCCTGCGCTCTACAATCTGGCGAAAGACAACTTGCTGTCGCGGGAGTTCGCCGTGATCGGCGTGGCGCGTTCGCCACTGTCCGACGAGGATTTCCGCAACAAAGTTTCAGAAGACATCAAGCAATTCGCCACCGACAAGGTGGATCCCAACATTTGGGAGTGGTTCGTCCGACGCATTTACTACTTGAGCGGCGACATGGCCGACAAGAACCTTTATCTACAGCTCAAGGACTTGCTCGACAAAGTTGACCGCGACCATTCCACCCACGGCAATCACATGTACTACCTGGCCACCGCAGCGGACTATTTCGGCCCCGCCGTGGAGCACTTGGCAGAGGTCGGGCTCATGCAACAGGAGGGTCAACGCTGGCGGCGGGTGGTCATCGAGAAGCCTTTTGGACACGACCTCGAATCGGCCCGGCTGCTGAACCAGCGACTCCTGCGTGTGGCCGAGGAAAAGCAGATCTATCGCATCGACCACTACCTGGGGAAGGAAACGGTCCAGAACATCCTGGCCCTACGCTTCGCCAATGGAATCTTCGAGCCTATCTGGAACCGGCGTTACATCGATCACGTACAGATTTCGGTAGCGGAAACGGTGGGCGTGGAGAAGCGCGGCGGCTATTACGACAAGGCCGGCGCGCTGCGGGACATGGTGCCCAATCACATCATGCAGCTCATCAGCCTGACTGCAATGGAGCCGCCAGTATCATTTCGCGCGGATGCAGTGCGTGACGAACAGGGAAAGATCCTGCATGCCATTCAGCCCATGAGTTCAGAAGACGTGCTGACCCGGACGGTTCGGGGCCAATACGGCGAAGGCATCGTTGGCGGAGAACGCGTGCCTGCCTATCGCAGCGAGCCCGGAGTTCCCCCCGACTCCAAGACCGAAACCTTCGTTGCCATGAAGCTGTTGATCGATAACTGGCGATGGGCGGACGTTCCCTTTTACCTTCGCACCGGCAAGCACCTCCCCAGCCGCAGTACCACAATCGTCATCCAGTTCCGCCGAGCTCCGTTTGTTCTGTTCCGTGACACTCCGGTGGAAAACCTTATGCCCAACCAACTGGTGCTGCACATCCAGCCGGAAGAAGGCATTTCTCTCCGCTTTGCCGCCAAGGTGCCCGGACCAGCGATGCGACTGGGCGCAGTGAACATGAGCTTTGAATATTCCGACTATTTCGGAGTCATCCCCAGCACCGGCTACGAGCGCCTGCTGCATGATTGCATGATTGGCGACGCCACTCTGTTCCAGCGCGCGGACATGGTCGAAGCCGGATGGTGTGTCGTCAGTCCCGTATTGGACGTCTGGAAGGCGCTGCCGCCACGCAATTTTCCCAACTACGCCGCCGGGACCTGGGGCCCGAAAGAGGCCGAAGACCTGCTGGAACGAGACGGCCGCCACTGGAGGAATTTCGAGAAATGATTCTGGCAGGTGACATTGGAGGTACCCACGCTCGGCTGGCATTCTTCGAAGCGGTGGATGGCCGCTTCAGCCTGGTCTCCGCCTCCATCTTTCCCAGCCGCGAGTACTCCGGCCTGGACGAGATCGTAGCCAAGTTCGTGGATACGTCAAACCTGCATCCCGACACTGCCTGCTTTGGTATTGCGGGTCCGGTGCGCAACGGGCGGGTGGAAGCTTCCAATCTCCCCTGGATCATTGAGTCCAAGCGCCTGGCCGATGAGCTCAAGATCAAGAAAGCCTATTTGATTAACGATCTCGAAGCCAATGCCTGGGGCATTCCTGCTCTCGACGCCAAGGACGTAGTTGAGCTCAACCATGTTAAGGGACAATCGGTGGGCAACCAGGCGGTGATCGCCGCCGGAACCGGGCTGGGCGAAGCCGGAATGTATTGGGACGGCACCAAGCACCACGTTTTCGCCTGCGAAGGTGGTCACGCGGATTTCGCTCCACGCACCCAGTTGGAAGTGGAGCTGTTCAACTACCTGCAAATCCGCTTCGGCCACGTCAGCTATGAACGCATCGTTTCCGGTCCCGGCCTGATAAATGTTTTCAGTTTTCTGCGCGACACCGGACGTGGGACACCTCCGCAGTGGCTGGCTGATGAAATGTCTCAATCAGACCCTGCGGCCGCAATCTCACGCGCCGGCATCGACAGCAAGTGCGGGCTATGCGAACAGGCGCTCGACCTGTTCGTCTCCATCTACGGGGCCGAAGCGGGTAATCTGGCGCTCAAGATCATGGCTATGGGCGGGATCTATTTGGGCGGCGGCATCGCTCCCAAAATGCTTTCGAAACTCTCCGGACCGTTGTTCATGCAAGCCTTCACCGGAAAAGGCCGGATGCAAGCCTTGCTGGAATCAATGCCGGTCAGGGTGATCACCAACGACCGCATCGCTTTGCTGGGCGCCGCTCGTTGCGCCCTGGTCAAAAATACGGCGGCGTAAAATAATTCCTCCATGCCGGCTCAACCTGAAATTCGCATCTTGAAGACCGCCGCGGAGTTGTTTGAGGCGGCAGCGGCGGAGTTCGCGGCTCAAGCCAACCAGGCGGTGCGGGACAACGGAAGATTTGCCGTGGCTCTCTCCGGCGGCTCAACGCCCAAGGCCCTTTACTCCCTGCTGGCCACCAAGTCCAATGTCCCGTGGGACAAGATTTGCTTTTTCTGGGGCGACGAGCGCCACGTTCCACCCGACCATCTCGAAAGCAACTACCGCATGGCCAATGAGGCGCTGCTTTCCAAGGTCCCGGTGCGGCCGGAAAATGTCTTTCGGATCCATGCCGAGGAAAAGGAAGCGGTCGCAGCGGCCCTGCAATACGAGCAAGCGCTCAGAGGTTTCTTTCACCTCTCACCCGGCCAGTTTCCCCGCTTTGACCTGGTACTCCTGGGGACCGGACCGGACGGGCACACAGCTTCCCTTTTCCCCGGCACCGCCGCCCTGAACGAAACCCAGCGTTTAGTGGTAGCCAACTGGGTGCCAAAATTCAACACCCACCGCATCACGTTCTCTTTCCCGGTCTTGAATGCCGCCGCCTGTGTCATGTTTCTGGCCAGCGGACCCGACAAGGCCGCAATTCTTTACCAGGTTCTCGAGAATAGCGCCGCCGATCTGCCAGCGCAAAAGGTGCAGCCGACAGACGGCCAATTGATTTGGCTGCTGGACCAGGCCGCGGCCGGCGCCTTGTCCCGCCGGAAGGGCTGATTGTGTCTTACTGAACCTAGATCGAGACCACCCGTCCCACGCCGGTTCCGGTTTCCCGGTAGTTGAGCGCGACCTTCTGTTTGCTCCAGGAGCAGGAAAATGCGGCCGCTCCAATCAGCGCCACATGTTCCCTGTCCGGCACTTGCATCTTCCAGGTTTTCCCACCCGAAACCACTGTCAGGGTCGCGTTGGGCGGCGCCGAGCAGTCGATGCTCATGATTGTGCCTTTAAGAAAGCTGGGCGGCGTCGGAGTTGGAATCACGCGAATGTGTTCCTCGACGATGGAGCTTTTATCGATTCCTATTCCAATAGAGCAGCAAGCACGTGCTTCCCCATCGCTCCCTACTCCATTTCCAACACCCGCGGCCTGCCGTTCCTGCATCGCAGCTTTAAATTGCAAAGCTTCCTCCAGCGCTCCGCCGGCCCGTTCCGCTACTTCCGGGCTGCCACTCCGGGCTAACGTCTGTAATATTGCGATGGCCGCATCCGGCTGCCGGGTATTCATGTAGATCTGCGCGAGATTAAACCGGTACTCTTCATTTCGAGGGTTCAGCGACACTGCCTTCTGCATGCTGATGAGTCCCTTGGCCGGATCTCCGGCGGACATCTGGGCTAATGCCAGGAGGCTATAAGGCTCGGCAAAATTGGGATCGAGCGCGATGGCAGCATCAAGGTGCTTGATCATTTCCGGCAGATCCGATAGGTGGGCGAATGCACCCTCACGGCTCATCAGCAGCGCCGAGTAATAGTGCACACGGGGGTCCTTGGAGTCGCCCTGCGCCGCGCGCTTAAAGTATTCTGCCGCTTGGGTAAAGGCCTGCTTCTGCAGGTAGGCATAACCCAGGCCACGGCAAGCCGCCGCATTATTTGGATCGGCCCTCAGAATTTCCTCGAATTCCGCCATGGCCTGCTCGCGGTAATCCAGGGAGTGTAGATGGATGTCGGCGAGCACAGCGCTGCTGTCCGCCGGGCTGAGCGGCCGCGTGACATACTCGCTGCTGACAATGTTCGCAGGCGTCGGTATGGGAAAGTACTTGAAGCGGCCGCTGCTGACGTAGTTCCTCAACACCTTGTCGAAATCGGCTGCACTCATGCCCAGACTCTGCTGGATGGCGCTTTCGACCGGCACATTCCTGGCCAGCCTCAAATCGAAGTATTGAGCAAGCCTGGGAATCAGGTTGTTGTCGTAAAGATAGTGTACGACCATCCCTGATTCTGCATAGAAGACAGTACGATGACTGCCGCTCTCGTTGTAGGTCGAGGAATTCTGCTGAACCCTGAAAAGATCGGCCACCTTCATCATGCCGTTCTGTTGCAACACCCGGTACTCATCCTCCGGGATCTTGCCGACGCGAGCCTCTTTACTATCGACTTCGATGCTGGAGAAGTACTCCGCAAACCCTTCTTCAAACCACGAATCCACTCTTGCGGTGAGCACTCCATTCATCAACTGGTGGGCATACTCGTGGAACACCACGCTCCAGGGATTCTCGACGGACATGTCGAGGATGATGAAGCTGTGGTCTTCGGCGCCCAGAAACAGGCCCGACAGTTGCACCGGCCTTCCATTCCACAAGGGTGCAAACTGCCGCATTTCCTTCGAATTGCGGAAGGCCACAATCTCCAGCGGTATGGGAATGTTGACGCTCGCCTTCGTCATCAGAACGTCGAACACGGCGCGCATCTGCTCGAAGCGCATGGCGGTCTCCCGTCCGCGCTTTTCGCCCGCATCGGTCACCACCGAAAAATGCGGAGACTTGACTTCAATCCATTGCGCATCGCCGGCGAACACAACAGGAACCGTGCTCAGAGTGAGCACCAGCAGGCAGAACGGGCGGGCATACCATGGAAGCTGAGAGCGCACAGACAAAAACTCCCGATGGATAGTAGCTCAGGCCAGGGCTCAATCCAAGTTTCCAGCCAGGAGCGCCTTTAGAACACAGGCACCAGATTATGCTTTTTGGAATACATCTTGCGATCGACCGCCCGCAAGACATCTTCGGCGTCGGAGCCGGTAACATAAGGGGCCAGGGCCCAGCTGAAAGAGAGTTCGAAACCCTTCTTGTTGGTCAGGTTCCACTGGTCTACTTCCCGGAGGATCCGCTGCACCGGATGATCGGCCTGCTCTTCGGTGGTGTCCGGCATCATGATCAGAAACTCGTCTCCGCCTTGACGGAATGCCAGGTCGGCGCCGCGAAAAACGTTCCGCAATATCTTGGCGAACTCGATCAGCACTCTGTCTCCTTCGAGCGCTCCGAATGTGGAACTGATGGCGCTGAACCCGTTCAAGTCAATCGCCATGAAAGTCAGGCTGCTGCCCAACCGGTTGGCACGCGCCACCTCGCGCGGAAGCAGCTCGTTCAAGGCCCGGCGATTCAGAAGCTGGGTGAGCGGGTCAATCAGCGACAGACTCTCCAGCCGCTCGTTCAAGACCAGTTCACGAATTAAGGCCAGGCGAGTGCTGTTCAGGGTCCGCTTTTGTGACAACAGATAAATGTTGAACAACAAGACCAGAGAGATCAATCCAAAGAAGAGTTGGGGCAGATAGAAGCGGTCGATGTGGACAAAGAGCTGCGACCACACCAGGTTCGGCAAAATTAGCGCCAGCAGGCCCGAGGTCAGGACCAGCATTACCAGAATTCCGATTGACCAGAGCTGCAGATCGCGCCCGGAAAGCTGCTGAATCTGCTGCTGAATCTCGTCCGCGCGCACCAACATCGAGGGCTGGGTTGTGCGCTCTTCAGCGGACTGCGACATTCCCTCTCCTCGCGAACACAGGTTTCCCTGATCTGGAACACTCGTCCTTAGAATTTGTACCGCAATTGAGGCAGGAAAGGAGCGGGAAAAGCTTCTTCAACAGTTACGCTAGTAATCCGGGGGTCGGAACCGGCAGGACTTTATCAAGGATAGTCGACGTCCACCAGCACGTTGTGTCCGCTCTCCTTGCGGAACGTGACTAAAACTTTCTGGCCCACGGGCAGGGCGTTCCGCATGTCTCCCTCGAACACCAGCAGGTTCGATGTGTTGCCACCATCGGACAGGGTCACAACCGACTTGTTGGGCTGGCCCACGCCCGATTCGTAGAACTGAACGCTCTCCACTTTACCCCGTTGCCTGAGCCCGCCGGAGGCGGTCGAGGTTGCTGCCGAAGATCCTTGCGTCCCGCTGCCCTTCTTGCGCAGCTCGATAAGGATATTTAATCCAACGATACCTGACATGGCCGCCAGGATCAGGGACATGAATAACCCGTCCACGGTAGTGATCGAACCGTAGAGCACAATCCAGGCAATGCCCAGCAATGGAACCAGCGCCAAGAGCACCGAGATGACCAGCATCATGATTTTTTCCGGAAGGCCGAAGCCATGGCCAACAGATTAGCAAAAAAGGGCCTTGCGGTTCACCTGTTAAGGGAGAAGATCAGGTTTCAAGGTTTCAAGGTTTCAAGGTTTCATGGTTTCAAAGTTTCGTTCTTGAAACCTTGAAACACGAAACCTTGAAACTGCAGTTCAGGCTTTAAAACCTTGAAACCTGCAAGCTCAGGCGCAGGTGTCGCGCCAGTCGGAGATTTCCTTCAAGCCGTCTGCACGCGTCTGTTCGAAGAGCCGCACCCGGTGGCGGGAGTGCTCAAACTCGTGGATGTCGGCCCAGACTTCAGCCTGCCAGGCTTCATCATGAATCGCGGTTTCGCCGCAGGTGGCGCAGCGGGTGTGGAGTTTTCGAATCAAGCGAGCAGGAACGGCAACCGGGCCGGGAGGCAGTTCGACAAAGATGCAGCGTACTTCCTGGATGTCTTCGTTGTCGCCAATGATGTGTTCATAGCGCAGCAGATAACCGAAGGCCAGCTTTCTGGCTTCCTGTTCAGCCTCGGCGCGGGTGTGAAAGGGACCATACTCGGCCCGCATCTGTTCGGTTGAATCGCAAGCCATCCAAAACGTTTCCTTGTATGCCATCATTGCCTCGTGGGGTCGGACTTTGGTTGGCTTAGAAGAAAGCGCCGGAGGGTCCTGGGACTGCGCCCCGCTCTGAGGAATGCAATTGAACTGCCGGGATCGAACCGCTGGAAGGACGGATATAGATCATTAGAGATCAATCACTTACGAGATATCCCAAAAGATCGCAGGAGAGCAAAATGCAAGCTTTTGCAGCCTTTTCCCCGCCGCAGGCCTATGGGTCAATGCTCGGGTGACGGGTGCCACCACCCTCCTTTTCGCCTACTTCGCGAAAAAGGGTGGGTTGGGGATCATTCGTACACCTATCAGATATTTCTCACCAGGGTGCCCAGCCAAGCTTCGCTTGGGCAGGAGGTTCGACCGCTGCAAAATATGAAGCGCTTACTAGCCAAGGCTTCGCCATGTCTCTCGACAGAGAAGTCTGACTTTTTTTGGTGGTTCTTAAGGTATTGCACAAGAACCCCCCACCCAAGCGAAGCTTGGACGAGGCACCCTCGCGAGTAATCGGAATCGGGTCAGGCCGAGCCACCACCGCCATCCCGGGCGCATCCGCTCAAGAAGCAATCGTCTCCGACAAGACGTCTCTCGGCCGCATGGCCAGCTCTTCCTGCCATCTCTCGCCACCGTGCCTTGCGACATAGATAGCCAGCTCCAGGCGGCTCCATACGCCCAGCTTGTCGAACGTGTTACGCAGGTAGTTCTTCACTACCTGTTCAGTGGTGCCAATGACGCGAGCAATCTCGCGGTTGGTCTGGCCTTCCCAGACCAGGGCCGCGACTTGCATTTCCTTTACAGTCAGCCGCTCACGGGGTTGCATGTTTCATCTGCTCCTTTACGAACATCGCGGTCGCCAGCTTGACCCGTTTTCTGCCGTCCCGAATACCTGCCCGAAGGAACAGTGTCCGCAGATGTTGCTTCACCGTTCTGGGGCTGATGTTCAGTTGTGTTGCGATCTCTTTGTTACTGCAGCCCTGTATCAGCAACTGCAAGACTTGTTCATCGCGCGGTGTAATCTTGATGTGATTCAGGCTTAGCATAGCGTTCCCTTATTGATCGCTTTTGCCGGCTTCGCTTGCTCCTGGGTTGCGATCGAGATTACCCAGAAGCAACTGCTTCGCCAAAGCTTCGCCGCTTTGCACAAAGGGACAAAGCCTTGTGAATGCTGCATTTTGGTCTATGGCCCATGGTGTCCGGGCTGGTCCGCGAAGCCTGAACTGGGACAGCTCGTCCCACAACGGGCGCGGGCACGGATAGAATTGCTTGCAGGGGGACAGCATGCGCGTGCTCGTGGTCGAAGATGAGCTCCGGCTAGCCGAAAACGTCGCCCGCAGTTTGCGCGAGAGCGCCGGCTATGCAGTCGATATTGCCGCCGACGGCCAGGAGGGATTGTTTCTGGCCGAATCGAATCCCTACGACGTGGTCCTGCTCGACCTCATGCTGCCCAAACTCGACGGGATGGAATTGCTGGGCAGAATCCGCCAGTCCGGTCAGCACACTCCCGTCCTGGTGCTGACGGCCCGCGACGACAAGGAATCCGTCGTCGCCCTGCTTAACGCCGGGGCCGACGACTACCTGACCAAACCATTCGATCTGGGTGAGCTGCTGGCCCGCACCAAGGCCTTGATCCGTCGCGGCAAGGGACAGCCCTCCCCGGTGGTCGTCATCGGCGATCTCGAACTCAATACCGTCAACCGCACCGTGCAGCGCGGCGGAAAGGCAATCACGCTGACTGCCATGGAATATCGCGTTCTCGAGTACCTGGTGCACCGTCCGCGCGCCGTGGTCTCAAAAACCGAACTGCTCGAGCATCTATACGATTACAACTGGGAAAAATTCAGCAATGTGATCGAAGTCTATATCTCCGGGCTGCGGCGCAAACTTAACCAGGGATCATCGCGACAACTGATCCGCACCCTGCGCGGACAGGGTTATATGTTGCAAGACTGATTTCCGGAATCACCGACATGCGGCGCGACTCCATCCAACGGCGGCTCATCGCTTCAGTCCTGCTGTCTCAGATAATCCTGACCGCGGGGCTGGTGGTCATAGGGGTTCTGGTCACCTACTGGCGCCTCATCTCCACCCTCGACACCAGCATGCAGGCCCACGCCATCAGCGTGGCGGTATTGGTTCGCTATACCGAAGACGCCAGCGGGCACGTGTACTTTGACAACAGCCTGCTGCCCGAGTCGATTGACCCCAATCATCCCGACCAGTTCACGGTCTGGGCCGACCGCACCGGATTTCTGACCCGTTCCGAAGACTGGCCCGAAGGCCTGCAGTTCCAGCCCGGCCCCACCGAACATTGGAATTTCACCTGGGCCGGGGTCCCGTATCACGCTCTGCGCATCACTCATGTTCCGGTGCTGGATCGCGAAGAAGGCGCAGCCTTCCGTCCCCAGACCCTCACCATTGTCTATGCCTCGCCCACTGTCCGGATACGACACCAGGTTAAGGTCGCGGGAGCGTCCATTGCCCTCGCCAGCCTGCTCCTGCTGGGCGCAACTACCTGGCTGGCTTCGTGGAAGATTCGACGCGGCCTGCTGCCTTTGCAGATTCTGGCCCGGCAGGCTGCCCTGGTCTCCACCCAGAGTTGGAAGCTTCAACCCCCCAAGGAAGCGGAGGAGATCGAGGAACTGCGTCCCCTGACCGAATCGATGACCCAGATGCTGGCGCGTCTTGAGTACTCCTTCAAACAGCAACGGGAATTCGTGGGCAACGCTGCGCACGAGTTGAAGACGCCGGTTGCGGTGCTGAAGTCCACGCTGCAGTCCTTGCTGCAGCGTCCCCGAAGCTCGGAAGAGTATCGCGCCGGCGTGCAGGCATCGCTTCAGGATCTGGACCGGCTGGAACAACTGCTGCAGTGGATGCTCCGGCTGGCCCGGGCGGAGCAGTGGGCACAGAATGCGCAGGGGCGCAACCTTGAGGTAATCGACATCAACTGCACCTGCGAAGAAGCCGTGGAGAGAATTCGGAGTCTGGCCCAGTCTCGCAACACGACTATTCATCTGGCGACTAACGGGCCGGTCCCCATCCGCGCTGATCCCGAGGATCTGCAGCTGGTGTGGACGAACCTGCTGGAGAATGCGGTCCGTTACAGTCCCGAGGGAGCATCGGTAGAAGTTGCAGTGGCCCATGACGGAGACCGGGCGCGGATCTCTTTTCAGGACCATGGCTTCGGTATTGCCGCCAGCGATCTGCCCAAGATTTTCGAACGCTTCTATCGCGGAGACCGCTCCCGGTCCCGCGCCACAGGCGGTTTTGGCCTGGGCCTGCCCATCGTCAAGGCCCTGGTGGAAGCCTACGGCGGAAGCATTGCCGCGGAAAGCACTCCAGGTAAGGGCACCCGCATGACGGTGGAGCTCCCCGTTTCCAGGTAAATAGCCGGCCCTGCCCCTCAGCCGGCTTCAGCTTCCCTTAAGGTAGGTTCCGGTAGTATTTACGGTTCGGCCCGGACCATGGTGACGCCTATGTCAAATTATTTTTGCGACCGAATCGTCGGTAAACGATTGAGGTTGGTCTTCGCGATGTTGGGCCTGCTCACGATTGCATCCGCCCAGAACTCGCTGCCTGCGGTCGATGCAGGCAGCGATCCGAATCAGGCCACGAACGCCGCTCCTCTGACCGTGACCTTGCAGGATGCCATCATCCGCGCACGGAAAAATAATCCCGAGTATCACGCCGCCCTGACCGCCTACGGTTCCGCGAAAGAAGACCGCGTCCAAGGCCGCGCCGCCCTGCTCCCCAGTGTGAACTACGACGCAGGACTTCTCTACACTCAGGGCAATGGCACGCCCACGGGGCGATTTGTGGGCGCCAATGGTGTGCATGAATACCTCAGCCAGGGCAATGTGCACCAGGATATTTCCTTGCAGGGGATCGCACAATACCGGCGCACGCGAGCCGCGGAGGCAGTGGCACGCGCCCGCTCCGAGATCGCCGCTCGCGGGCTGGTGGTGACCGTGGTACAGGCCTATTACCGTTTCGTGGTGGCGCAGCGGAAGTACGACACTGCCCAGCGCGCCGCGGCCCAGGGCCAACGCTTTCTCGATATCAGCCAAAAACTCGAGCAGGGCGGCGAGGTGGCGCACTCGGACGTGATCAAGGCCCAGATTCAGTTTCAACAGCAGCAGCGCGACCTCCAGGAAGCGGAGCTGGAGATGAATCGCAGCCGGCTGGAGCTGGCGGTGCTGATCTTTCCCGATGTCAACGAACAATTCAGCGTAGTGGACGACCTGCAGACTCCCGAGCCGCTTCCATCCTTGACAGAAGTCCAGACCGCTGCCGCCCGCCAGAACCCCGATTTGCGGGCCGCCGTGGGCGCGCTCCAGGAAGCGCGGCAAGGAGTTGGCGTGGCGTGGTCTGGCTTCCTGCCCTCGCTCAAACTGGATTACTTCTACGGCATTGACGCGAACCACTTCGCGACTCGACAGTTCGATCCAGCCTCGCAGCTGTCGGTGCGCAATCTCGGATATGCGGCGACCGCGACACTACAGTTGCCGGTCTGGAACTGGGGAGCCAATCGCAGCCGGTTGAAGCAGGCCGATCTGCGGCGCCAGCAGGCGCAACTGGAGCTGACGTTCACCCAGCGCCAGTTGCTGGCACAGTTGCGCGCGTTGTACAACGAGGCCCAAACCGCCCGCTCGGAACTAGATTCTCTTAGTCAGTCGGCGGAACTGGCGGCGGAGAGCCTGCGCCTGACCACGCTGCGTTATCAGTCGGGAGAAGCCACCGTGCTGGAAGTGGTGGACGCGCAAAATACCTCCACCCTGACGCGCAACGCTTTCAGTGACGGCCAGTCGCGCTTTCGCGTAGCGCTGGCGAACCTGCAAACCTTGACAGGAACTTTCTGAAACCAGAGATGAAAAACCGTGAGGGTGCCCCGTCCTCGTCTCTCCGTCCTTGGGAGAGACAGGGCGGGGTATTCCCCGAAAAAGACAGAAGTACCTCAGGGACTGAAACCCCCACCTATTTGAAGCAGCTCATTGCAGGGCCAAGGCCCTGCTCCACCGAAACCAAAGCTTTTTCCCAGGCTGTGAAAGCTGTCACCTCCCCCACCCCCAAGACTTCGCATCTGCGCCGCGCAATCACCTTGGCCGTCCTCCCCTTACTGTTCCTGCTGAGCTGCTCCAGCAATTCCGGCGAGAAAGAGGCTGCGGTCCCGGTGCAGGTGGTCACCGTAAAAAAGGAAACACTCCAGCGCACGGTGACGGCCGAGGCCGTTCTGTTTCCCTTGCAGCAGGCAGCCATCACTCCAAAGATCAGCGCGCCGGTCAAGGCCTTCTACATCAAGCGCGGCAACAAGGTACACAAAGGCCAGTTACTGGCAGTGCTTGAGAATAGCGACCTCGCAGCCGCAGCCCAGGAGAACAAGGGCTCCTATGATCAGGCCCAGGCCGCCTACGAAACCACCACCGCCTCCGACCTCCCCCAGGAAGTTCATAAGGCGCAACTCGACGCGCAAGCCGCTAAACAACTCCTGGCCGCCCAGCAGAAAATTTACGACAGCCGGCAGGAGCTCTTTCAGCAAGGAGCGATGCCGCGCAAGGAACTCGACCAGGCGGGAGTGGACCTGACCAACGCGCGAAACCAGTATGAGATCGCACAGCAGCATCTCGACGCGCTGATGAAAGTAGGGAAACAGCAGCAGCTCAAATCCGCGGCGGGACAGCTGGAGTCCGCCAAGGGCAAGTATCTGGGCTCGGCAGCACAACTCAGCTATTCCGAAATCCGCAGCCCTATGGATGGCGTGGTCGCCGACCGTCCGCTCTATCCCGGTGAGATGGCTGCAGCCGGGGCGCCGCTCCTGACCGTGATGGACATTTCGCAAGTCATCGCCCGCGCCCATATTCCGCAGCCCGAAGCCGCGCTGCTCAAAGTTGGCGACAAGGCGACAGTCACCGTTCCCGGGCAGGAGAATCCGATTGAGGGCAAGATTACGGTGGTCAGCCCGGCGCTGGATCCCAACAGCACCACGGTCGAGATCTGGGTGCAAATCAAGAACGCCGATCAGCGTCTGAAGCCCGGCACCAGCGTGCAGGTGTCCATGCTGGCGCAGACTATTCCCGATGCCCTGGTCATTCCCGCTGCGGCGCTGCTAACCGCGCAGGACGGCAACACCTCGGCGATGCAGGTCAGCGGCGACGATCACGCGTACCACAAGAACGTGCGCGTGGGCATTCGTCAAGGCGATACGGTGCAGATCATCGAAGGTCTGCACTCTGGAGACCGCGTGGTCGCTTCCGGGGCCTACGGCCTGCCGGACAAGAGCAAGATCAAAGTGGAAAGCCAGAATGAAAAGTAGCCGGGAAGCGAATTCGCCAGACTCGGCCTACTGGTTTTGGCGTCATTCCAAGCCGCTGATCTTCGTGATCCTCACCCTGGCACTGGTCGGTGGCTACCTGGCCTTCAGCATTCCAGTTGCGGTCTTCCCCGCCACCAACTTTCCTCGCATTCTGATCGCAGTGGACAACGGAGTCATGCCCACCGATCAGATGATGGTCACCATCACCCGCCCGATCGAAGAAGCCGTGAACAGCGTTCCCGGACTGCAGGAGGTGCGCTCGATCACCAGCCGCGGCTCCGCCGAAATCGATCTGTTCTTCGACTGGAAGGTGGATACCATCCTGACCCTGCAATACGTAAACGCCGCCCTGTCGCGCGTCCAGGCGGACCTCCCGCCGACAGCGAGTGTGGTGGCTAACCGGATGACCTTCGCCAGCTTTCCCATCATCGGGTACAGCCTGACTTCTGCAACCGTTCCGCAAACCCAACTCTGGGAGATGGCAACCTACGAAATCAAGCCGCGATTGAACCGGCTGGACGGAGTGTCCACGGTCCTGGTGCAGGGCGGACAGCAGCCGGAATTCCACATCACCCCCGACCCCGCGAAGCTGCTGACCGCGAACGTCACCGTCACCGACATCCTGGACACCATGCGGCGAACTAACCTCATCGATTCCCCGGGGCTTTTCGAACGCAACCATCAACTGGTGCTGGCGCTGGTGAGCGGGCAGGTGCGAACGCCGCAACAGATCGCGGACACGGTCATCAAAAACACGCCCGCGGGAATTCCCGTGCGCATCGGCGACGTGGCCACCGTCGCGCCCGGAGTCAAGCCCGTATATACGATTGTCACGGCCAACGGCAAGCCCGCGGTGCTGCTCAACATTAACCGGCAGCCGGACAGCAACACAGTCCAGGTTGCGGACGAAGTTCACCGTCAAGTCGCGGAGATTCGCAAGTCGCTTCCGCCCGGAATTGAAATCAGGCCGTTCTATGACCAGTCCATCATCGTGGGCGATTCAATCAAGAGCGTACGCGATGCGATTCTGCTGGGCCTGGTTCTGGCCTCCATCATCCTGGTGGTTTTCCTGCGTGACTGGGGAACATCCATTGTCGCCGGACTTGTGATTCCGGTGACGGTACTGGTGACCTTCATCGCTCTTAAGCTGCTCAATCAAAGTTTCAATCTGATGACGCTGGGCGGACTGGCCGCGGCCGTGGGGCTGGTGATTGACGATGCCATCGTGGTCGTGGAAAACATCGTGCTTCACCGCGACGCCGGCGAAGGACGGCTGCAAGCCATCCATGGTGCGCTGCAGGAGATCACGATTCCCCTGATCGGCTCGACCGTCACTCCGGTCGTGGTTTTCCTGCCCTTGATTTCCATCACTGGAGTTACCGGAACATTCTTCCGCGCCCTGGCCGTGACCATGGGCGTGTCCCTGTTCACCTCTCTGGCGTTGGCCCTGACCTGGACGCCGAGTCTGAGCCAGTACTTCATCGGTTGGCGCAATCAGAACCGCAAGAGCGAAGCAACGGAGGGAACGGAAGAAGCCTCCATGGCGCAATTGCTCGCCGCCGAAGAGGATTCTCTCGGAAGATCCTTCAGAAAGATCGTGGACTTCCACGCCCAGTGGCTGCGACGGGCCTTGGCCCATCCCCTCTGGCTGGCAGGTTTGAGCCTGCTTCTGGTCGCCGGCTCGTACGTTTGCTATCGCTATTCCGGTTCCGACCTGATGCCGGAAATGGACGAAGGCGGCTTCACTCTGGACTACTGGACCCCCGCCGGCACCTCGCTTGCGGAAACCGACCGCATGGTGAGCCACATGGAGCAGATCCTGAATTCTGTTCCCGAGGTCGAGAGCACTTCGCGGCGTACCGGCCTGGAACTGGGTCTGGCGGCCGTGACCGAAGCCAATCGCGGCGACATCCTGGTCAAACTGAAAGAAGATCGCAACCGCACCATCGACGACATAATGGAAGAAGTTCGGAGTAAAGTGACAGCGCAGGAGCCGGCGGTGCGGGTCGAGTTCGTGCAGGTCCTGCAGGACATGATCGGCGATTTGACCAGCGAACCGGAGCCGGTCCAGATAAAGTTGTTTTCGCAGGACCCGGCGCTGCTCGAAGCCTGGGCTCCAAGAGTCGCAGCTGCCATCGTCAAGATTGACGGCGTAGTGGACGTGCTCGATGGAATCGAAAACACTATCAGCGGACCGGCCACCACGTTTCAGATCAACCCGAGTGTAGCTGCCCGCGCCGGATTCACGCCCGAGGAAACTGCCACTGACGCCGCGGCGATTCTGGGCGGCGAACCAGCCGCTGCGCCCGTGGTCAGCGCCGATCGTCCCTACACCGTGCGGGTTCGCTTTCCCGCTGGAAATCGGGCGTCACTCGAGGCCATTCGCGACACCCTCCTGACCAGCAGCACAGGCAAGACCGCGACTCTCGGAGCCCTGGCCACGATCACCGAACTTCCCCCGCAAACCGAAATTCGGCGGGAAAACTTGCAGCGCGATGTCTCGGTGACGGCACGTCTCGAAGGCACAGATCTGGGATCCGCCGTCGCCGCGGTACAGAAGGCGGTGGCTGCTTTACATCTGCCATCCAGTATTCGTGTGGAGTACGGTGGCACCTACAGGCAGCAACAGAAATCGTTCGCTGATCTGATGCTCGTGCTCCTTCTTGCCATCGTTATGGTGTTCATCGTTCTGCTGTTTGAATTCGGATCGTTCGCCGCTCCGTTGGCCATTCTGGCTTCCGCACTGTTATCGACGTCTGGAGTGTTCATCGCGCTGATGATCACTCGCACTACGTTCAACGTGTCTTCCTTCATGGGAATGATCATGGTGGTGGGAATTGTGGCGAAGAATGGAATCCTTCTGCTCGATGCGGACCAGAAATTTCGCGCCCTAGGACTCCCCGCGGAAGATGCCATGCTACAGGCCGCCCGTCGCCGCCTGCGTCCCATCGTCATGACCGCTCTGGCCACAGTCGCAGGAATGTTGCCCCTGGCGTTCGCGCTCGGAGCTGGGGCGCAGATGCTGCAGCCCCTGGCCATCGCCGTGATCGGAGGGGTTTTGATCTCCATGGCGTTGTCGCTGATCATCACGCCTGCAGTCCATTTCTATCTGCGCGACCGTCAGATCGAGCCTGTCCTAAGTTGTTAGAAAGTTCAAGTGTGCGGATTTCATAGGCGAGCTTTGCGGCCCTTCTTGAACTAGGACCCTACCTCACTGGCGGCAAAGTGCATAACTTTGCATACTTGCCCAGAAGAGAACATAGCGTTTCACATCGACCTCATGGGGTAAGCATCGTTAGGCCGTAAACTGATCGAACTGAGGGCACTATCGCGTATACTTTGCAGCGACTTACCATCGCCCTCGAACCGGGGCGCCCCTCCCGTCATCAGACCAATGGGAACTTTGGTGCACGCCTTGGTAAGCCGGTTTGGTTTGTGGATTGCATTACAATAGGATTTCCGGGGTCCCCCACCGGCTGGCGGTTAATTCGCTCGTGACCCAAACTGCTACCAGCCCGCAACGCAAGCCTCTACTTGACGAGGCTTCGTTTCAACAACTTCTCTCCGCGGCCTATGTGCTCCAGGAGCACAATGATCGCTTGCGCGCGAAGGGACAGCAGGCAGATTTCGCAGAAAATCTGACTGCGATTGTTGAAACCCAAAAACTTATCCAGACCCTGCAACTGGACCTGGCGGCCGCAGCCGAACTGGTTGCCGAGAGAGTGCAGAAGATCACCCACGCGTCGGGCACGGCCATCGGGATTGTCGAGAAGGACCAGCTTTTTTATCGCGCCGCCACGGGCAGCGCCGCGCTTGACGCGGGAACTCACGTGGCCCTTGATTCTGCGCTCTCGGGAGACTGCCTGAGCAAAGGATCTGCGCTGAACTATCCCGATGTCACTTCGAACCTGCACGTGCACGCCGAACTTTTCCGCACTCGCGATGTGAAAGCCTTTATCGCCGTGCCCGTGTACCACGCGGGCCAGGTTGCCGGCGTACTCGAGCTGCGCTTTGCTCGTGCCAATTCCTTTCGCGAAGCAGACCTCCGAACTGCTGAACTCATGGCTGGCCTGTTAAGCGAAGCCATGGTGACCGCGGCCCGGATGAAGTGGAAGGACGCGCTCGCGTCGGAGCGACAGAGCATGCTGGAAGCTCTGGAAAGAATCAAGCCCCAGATCGAACGTCTGGGAAGCGAATCCACGCCATTCGAGACCGCAGCGACGTCCAGGCCGCTCGCGCCACCGATGGAGCAACCGGTGACCAGGCGCGAACCTCCAGCGGTTCGTAGCGCGGACGTATGCTCCGCCTGTGGCAGTGATTTTTTTGATGAGAGTGAGTCTTTCTGCGGAATTTGTGGGGCCCCGCGTCCCACATCGCCCACCTCACGCGATGTCCCCAACGTAGATGTCCCAAACAAGAAGGCCCCTCCGTGGCTGATACCGTATGGGCAAGAGAATCCCACGAACGGGAATTCGGGAGCAGGTGTGCCTCAGGCCGCAAGCACGGTGCTGAAGGACAGTCCCGTTCCAACATCTCAGCCCGGAATCGATGCGCCCGCATTTCGAGGGACGCCGCCGGCACCTGTAACTCAGAGCGCCGTTGAATTGCAACCTGCGAAACCAGCCGAACCGGATTCAAAGCTAGCCTCGGAGACGGCTTCCGTGTTGGCCAACCCTGTGCCCCTCCCACCAGATCCTTTCGCACCGCCAGCCGAAGTTCCGGGCCCGGATTCGCTTCGCATTGTTCCGGCAGATCTGGTTCCGGCTCCGCCCGATCCGGTGGCGAGCAAAGTTGCGCCCTATCCCTGGGGTTCGGCGAGAAAAACTCAGAAGTGGTTGGAGACAGTAAAAACGCACCATGGTCCTCGGGCAGAATGGCTGGCGCAGCAGTGGCAAAAGCGGCGGGCCAACATCTACGTGGTCGTCGCGGTCGTGATCCTGTTGATTGTGATCTCCGGTTGGGGCATTCGACCGGCCGGGAGCACGGCGACGGGAAGCCCGCCTCCGGCGCGAACCAGTCAGCATCAGGCGCCGCCACAACCGCAGCTGACTTTGTTTGAAAAACTTCTGGTAAATCTCGGACTGGCAGAGGCCCCGCCTCCACCGGTTGACATGGGAAACCCTGACACTCAAGTCTGGGTCGATGTCCACACCGCCCTGTACTACTGTCCCGGTGGCGACCTGTATGGTAAGACCGCTGATGGAAAGTTCGCCACCCAGCGGGACGCTCAACAGGACCAGTTTGAGCCGGCTAAAGGCAAGGCCTGCCCGTAAACCTCGTCAGCCAATCTACAGTAATTTTTTCCCGCATCTCAGGATTGACAACCTCCAACTCAGAGTGTGATGTTTGATATTCTGTCCGTTGGAGGTGACCTGTGCCGAATCTCCGGGAGAAATCGCAAGAACCGCTGTCTCCGTCCGAACTGAATCCGCTGACCAACCCGGCCCTGGAGCGAAATCTTGGACGCTGGGCGCAGGTTTACTTCAGCAATCCTCCGGCAAAACGCCAACAGGCAGTGAGCAAGCTATTGGAAGAAATCCAACGGGAAACGGGTCAGGGCCCCGCGGATCCAGCGGTTCGCCCCTATTTTGCCAGGGATGAAAGATTCCAGGGCACCGTTTGTTCTGCGTGCCAACACCAGAATCCGCCGGGCCACAAGTTCTGCAGCCGCTGCGGCCAAGCTCTCAATTCGGTTCAGGCCGGTTCGACGGACAGTCTGGGCGCAACCGGAGTGGACGAGGCGGCACCGCCGCCGCGGTCCGAGAACGATGTACAGTGGCTGCGCGACCGCGCGTTCAGCGGCCTGGATGGATCAGATGGTTCACCAAGGCGCGCATGGAAATATCTTGTAGGGGCGTTCGTGCTTCTATTGGCCGGTTTTGCCTATCTGCAGTGGGCTCCGAAGCCCCGGCCCGGAGTGGCATCCTCCAACACCAGCGCGCCGCAGGTGAGGGCCCCGGCGGCTTCGCCCTCGCTGGAAAATTCATCGCCGGCCGAACCCAAGCTTCCTGCGGAAGCGATTTCGCCGGAATCCAAAGAACCCGAGGCTCAGAACACCGCAACCACCGAGGCACGTGATCGTGCCGCCGCGCTGGCGGGAGTTCAGGCCGCTTCTCAGAGATCTCCGTTAATCGGTGCCCAACCCTCGCACCCGGCCCTGGCAGGCGAGGAGAGTGGCGTTTCCGATTTGCGGCTCGCCCAGCGTTATCTTGGAGGAAGCATGGGAGCGCGGGATTCCTCTGAAGCCGCCAAGCTCTTGTGGAAGGCGGTCAGCAAACAAAATGCCACCGCAGCGGTCTTGCTGTCGGACCTCTATCTGCGCGGAGACGGCGTTCCCCGCAGCTGCGATCAGGCGCGCCTTCTCCTTGTCGCTGCCGCCAAGCGGGGAGCCGCACGGGCGGCGCAACAGTTGCGCAATTTGGAATCGCAGGGCTGCCGATAAGCAATCCTAAAAGCATCGAAAAGCAGAAGACCCTCGGGTTGCGAGGGTCTTCTGCTTTGTTGTGGTGTCGGAGTTAGTTTCAGATTCAGCGTTGGAGATGATTGCGGCGAAGGCCGGGTTGATGGAGACTGAGAATATTCTGCTCCCAGCTTTCCAGAACCTCAGGCGTGCGCCGGGACTTGCTGGCGGCGGGCTTCGTACCAGAGAGCCAACTCGACGCGGTTCCAGAGTCCGAGCTTGTCGTAGATGATTCGCAGGTAGTTCTTGACGACGTGCTCCGTGGTCCCGATGGCGTCCGCGACCTCGCGGTTTTTGAGCCCTTGGGCGACGAGTTCGATGACTTGATGTTCTCGCTCGCTGGGAATCCGGTTTCCGTAACGCTGTTCTCCGAACATAATTGCCTCCGATAGAGAATAGTTGCGAGTTTGACTCGCTTGATACCACCAGTAATTGCAAAGCGTAGGAAAAGACGATTAAAGTGTGCCTTCACGGTGCGCCGGGCCATCTTGAGCTGTCGGGCAATCTCCGCATTGTCGCAACCCTGAAGCAGCAACTCGGCAATCTGCTGTTCGCGCGGACCCAGCCGAATAGAGCTTTCGTTCATTCCGGCTTCCCCCTTGGTTTAGTGATTCAAGCCCGATTCGGGCAGTTGTGAATAGAAGTAGCTTGTGTCCGGAGCCGCTTTGCGGCCTCCGAATCACTGACGTACTCCCCAGGATTATGGTTTCTCCCAAAATTCATAGCATGCACGCTGCCAAGCTGACCGTGGATTTCCATTTTCAGAGGAAAATGTGACATTTCCTTGGGCCTGACCTCTGCGTCGCAGGGCGTGCCGCGTGCCCGTAGGAGCCATAGCAAGTTATTTGTTTTCTGTATCATAGTGATACAAATTGAAATTTGCTGACGAACCCTTCCACATTCGGGAGGAAGAATAAATACGGGACCGCACCCGGGACGCCCCATTTGCCGAAGAATTCTCCTAAAGAAGAGCAGAATTTCGGCTTCTCATTGCCGTCGCGCCGACCTTTCGGCACGATTTGATAATGGCTCCGACAAGGCTAAGTGCTTTATCTTCAAGCTAACGACAATGACCGGCGAGAAAAATTTTCCCCCGAGTACCCGAGAAATTGGAACTAATTACATCTTTTACCCGATGACGGAATAAGCAACCCGAGGTCACATTCGAGGATATCTTTTCTGTAACGTCGCCAAGACAGACTAGGCGTCAAGTCGCGCGCGATTCCATCCGCTGGCGACGGCCGGTTCAGGGCGGCCGATTCATGGCCTTTGATCGGCATTTTCGCCATGGTTGGCATAGGGTTGGGCCTATTTTGTTCTAAACTGGAAAGAGTTTCCCGTTATGAAGTGTCGCGCCCCTGACAGGGCGTCCTACAGCGCATTCGATTTCGGATGTTTGTCGGCGATCTTCGCTCCAGAGTTCCAGCGCGGTCAAGGAGCGGCTGCGAGATATAGAACAACTATTGCAGCCTTCCCCACATCAATAAGTGGCAGGATTTCTTCACCTGCCCGAAAACCGCACAATTGCCGACATCGAAATCTCACAAAATTTCAGGAGGCCAAAGAGTTTGAGCACTTCGAGTAGTCACCTCATACCGCCGCACGGTGGAGAACTTGTCGATCTTATCGCCCAACCGGAAACCGTCAACGAATTGAAAGCCCACTCTCGCGAGTGGCCTTCGTGGGACCTCAGCGCACGCCAGCTCTGCGATCTTGAGTTGCTCCTGAGTGGTGGCTTTTCTCCCCTGCACGGATTCATGAATCGCGCCGACTACGATGGCGTCTGTCACAACATGAAGCTGGCCAGCGGGCTTCTTTGGCCCATGCCCATCACCCTGGACGTCAGCGAAGAGTTCGCCAAATCCCTGAAGCCGGGCAGCAGCAAAATCGCGCTGCGCGACCCTGAAGGCGTCATGCTCGCTGTGCTGCAGGTCGAAGATGTCTGGCAGCCCGACCGCAAAGCTGAGGCCAAGGCAGTCTTCAACAGCACGAGCGCGGCCCATCCCGGCGCGGACTATGTGATCCACAAAGCCAATCCCTGGTATGTGGGCGGCCGCCTCGAAGGCACCCAGTCTCCGTCCCACTATGATTTTCGTTCGTTGCGCCTGACTCCCGCAGAACTTCGGGCCGAATTCGCCCGCCTGGGATGGCGCCGGATCGTCGCCTTCCAGACCCGCAATCCCATGCATCGCGCCCACCAGGAACTTACGTTCCGCGCCGCCAAGCAGGTCGAGGCGAGCCTTTTGATTCACCCGGTGGTGGGCATGACTAAGCCCGGCGACGTGGACTACTTCACTCGCGTCCGCTGCTACCAGTTGCTGACGTCGAAGTACCCGCCGGGAACCGTGAAACTTTCCCTGCTGCCGCTGGCCATGCGCATGGGCGGACCACGCGAGGCCATCTGGCACGCCCTGATTCGCAAAAACCACGGTTGCTCCCACCTCATCGTGGGCCGCGATCACGCCGGCCCCGGCAAGGACACCGATGGCAAGCCTTTCTATGGCCCGTACGAAGCCCAGGAAGTCTTCAAGAAGCACCAGGCCGACATCGGCGTCACCATGGTGCCGTTCAACATGATGGTTTACCTCGAAGATCAGGACAAATATTTCCCCACGGACGAGGTGCCCACCGGAGCGCGCGTCCTGGACATCTCAGGCACGGAGCTGCGCCAGCGACTGAACGAGGGCCGCGACATCCCCAACTGGTTTACTTATCCGGAAGTGGTGCAGGAGTTGCGGCGCAGCTATCCGGCGCGGCACAAGCAGGGCGTGACTATTTTCTTCACCGGGCTCTCGGGCTCTGGCAAGTCAACCATCGCTAATGTACTGCTGACCAAGTTCCTGGAGGCTGGCGGGCGTCCGGTCACGCTGCTGGATGGCGACCTGGTGCGCAAGCATTTGTCGTCCGAACTCGGATTCTCCAAGGAGCATCGCGACATCAACATTCGCCGCATCGGCTACGTGGCATCGGAAATCACCAAGAATGGTGGCATCGCGATCTGCGCCCCCATCGCTCCTTACGACGCGACTCGCAAACACGTGCGCGGTTTGATCGAGCCTCTGGGCGGATTCATCCTGGTGCATGTATCTACCTCGGTCGAGGTGTGCGAGCAACGCGATCGCAAGGGCCTTTACGCTAAAGCCCGGGCGGGAATTCTCAAGGAATTTACCGGCATTTCAGATCCCTACGAAGAGCCGAAGGATGCCGAGGTCGTCATCGACACGGCCGACTTGACTCCTGAGGAGTCGGCACAGGAGATCATTCTGCATCTCGAACGCGAGGGCTTCTTCGGAGCGATCGGAGAACGGGCTTAATACAGACCACGTGGGACAGCCGCCCCCGGCTGTCTGGAAGACAAGAGCTTCGTGGTTTTTTTGCGACCTTTGCGAGTTCTTTCGCGAACTTTGCGGTCAAGATCTTTAACCGCGAAGTTCGCAAAGACGCCGCAAAGAACGCAAAGGAGATGCCGTTGAAAGAATCAGACAGCTCCGAAACTCTGCAACGAATCCACTTGGCGCTGGAGTCCGCCGGTCAGATCTTCGCCCGCTTCAGCCTGGGCGCCATCGAAGCGGAATACAAGGCGGGCCACGATCCGGTCACCGAGGCCGACAAGGCAGTTGACGCCGTGCTGCGCCAGGAATTGCTGCGCGAAGGCGAAGGCTGGCTCTCGGAGGAAAGCGTGGACGACCTGTCTCGCCTCCAGAAGAAACGCGTCTGGATCGTCGATCCCCTGGATGGTACCCGTGAGTTTGTGGCCGGCATTCCTGAGTTTTGCGTTTCGGTGGCAATGGTGGAAGACGGAATTCCCGTGGCAGGCGGAATCTGCAATCCTGCCACCAGCGAGATTTTTCTGGGTTCTTTGGAAGCGGGCGTGACCTACAACGGAAAGCCCGCCCGCGCCAGCCAGCGGACCAGCCTTGAGGGCGCCGTAATCCTGGCTAGCCGCAGCGAGATCAACCGGGGGGAGTGGAAGCGTTTCGAGACCGCCGCGGTAAAACTGCGTCCCATGGGGTCGGTGGCCTACAAACTGGCGCTGGTTTCGGCAGGCCTCGCTGACATCACCTTCACACTCACCCCGAAGCATGAGTGGGACATTGCGGCCGGAGCGGCCCTGGTGGCTAGCGCCGGTGGTTTCATCAGCACACTGGAGAGTTCGCAACTGCTTTGTAACCGCAAGTCGCCACTGCTCCCAGGGCTCTTGGCGGGTGGGGGTTTCTTGCGCGATGAACTGTTCTCCCTGGTGAAGGAATATCTGCCGGCGAGTTCCGGGCGCTAGGATTTCAGCAGTGTCTTCAGCAGGGCTTCGACACCATTCCACGTGATCTGTACTCCGATACACAAGAGCACAAACGCAATCACGCGCAGAATACCGTGTGCCGTCTGAGCCGAAATGCGCGCCGTGATCTTGGGAGCATAGGCGTAGCAGAGAAAGACCAGCAGGCTCAAAGCCACCACCGCCAGAAAAACTCCCACGTGAGCCATAGCATCGTTCAGCACGCCCTTCACCGAGGCATGCGCGCTCAGAGTCAACATCACCACGATGCAGCCCGGTCCTGCGGTGACGGGAAAGGTCAGCGGATAGAAAACCTTCTCATCCAGGGACCCGAGGCCCGCCTCCGCAACCGCGGTCCGGTCGGGATCAGCCTTGGCTTCATGCTCGTTCAACAGGCCCCAGCCCATGGAAGCCAGCACCAGTCCTCCGGCAACCTGTACTACGGGAAGAGAAATCCCAAAAAATTCCAGCAGTGCGGTTCCCACCAGCTCCACGACGGCCAGGAAAAGGGTGGTGCGGATGGCAATCTTGCGCGCCAGATCTCGAAAAACAGGTGCGGGCGCATCCCCTACCAGGCCGAGTAAGACCAATGCCGATCCCAGCGGGTTAATGAGCGGCAGCAGAGCGCTGAAGGCCAGCGCAAAAAACTTGGCGAGGAGGGAAACGCTTGCCATGGGTGCAACAGGATAGCACCCAACCCGTGTGGGGAGGACACTCTTGTCCACCCGATCTTGATTTTGATCCTGGTTTGGTCCGGTGCTTAGCGCGGGGCTCGCCGAGTTTCTAAAAAATCAAAGTCAAAAACGTCGGACAAGAGTGTCCGACCCACACTTTTGCACTTTAGTTTTTCGCATAGCGGCGGAAGAAGCTGTCGGCTTTCCATTGCGGACGCTGCGGATCGTCCGCCACCTTGACCATGAGCTGCCGGATGATCGCTTCGTACTTGCCCGCCGCGGCCAGGTCAACCGGCTGATCCAGATCGTCAGAGGGCGCATGATAGCGTTTGGTGAGCCAGTCCTGGTAAATCTGCTTCTGCTCCGGCGTGGTTGGGGCAACATCCAGCGCCAGCGCCGGAATGCCGTGCCGAATGAAGCTGTACTGATCGCTGCGGACAAATACATTTCTTAACGGCTGCGGATCAGGTTGAACGGAAACACCATCCGACTCCGCCACCTGGCGTGCCACCTCTCCCAAATCCGATTCCGCCAATCCCAGAACGGTGAGCAACTTCAGGGGAACCAGAGGGCGAAACATGTCAACGTTGATGTCCGCCACCATGGTTTTCGGGTCCACCGTGGGATGGGCCGCAAAATATTTCGACCCGAGCAATCCCTTCTCTTCCCCGGTGACGAACACGAACAGAAGCGAACGTTTCAATTCTTCGGGATGCTTTTTTAGAGAAGCCGCGACGTCGAGCAGTACGGCGACACCCGCCGCGTTGTCCATGGCGCCGTTATAAATGCGGTCGCCATTGACCGGCTCGCCGATTCCCACGTGATCGATGTGCGCCGAGAGCACCACGAATTCGTTCTTCAGCTGCGGGTCATTCCCCGGCAGCCGGGCCACCAGATTTGCCGACTCCACCGCCTTTTTCTTCATCCTAGCTTTGGCGTGGATGGAAGCGGTCAGGGAAAAGTGTGGCAACGGCTTACGGTCTTTGGCCAATTCTGCAAGCTCCTGGAAAGTATGGCCCGATCCCGCGAACAGCTTGTCCGCGTGCGCAGGATTGAAATAGAGCGCAAGCTTCTCGCCTTCCGCCTCGTTGAATTCTGCATCTGCCAGCTCCATGCTGGGACGCAACCGGTTCAAGGCAATGCGGGACCAGGGCACATCCATGGCTGCGGGATTCGGGATGGTAACGATGCCTATCGCTCCCGCCGCGCGAAAAGTCTTCCAGCGTTCCGCTAGAGTCTGATGGTGGGCCGAAACCGCCGAGGGAATCTGCGAAGGGGAGCCGCTGATCAGGACCGCGACCTTTCCCTTAAGATCCGAGCCGGCAAGATCGTCGAAGTCGTTTTCCGGAATGCTCAAGCCGTAACCCACAAACACCAGCGGAGCTTCCACTTCAGAAGCCAGATCCGGGCGTGTACTGAAGATTGCATCTTCTCCCAGAGTCAGCGCCTCCGACTTGCCGTCGCGAACCAGCGCAGCGCTCGACTCCTGCTCCACCAGTTGCAGCGAGACAAACTTCACCGGCTGGTAATAACCCTTTAGGCCGGCCGGTTCGAGACCGGCGGCCTTTAATTGATCCACGACGTACGCTTCTGCTTTTTTCAGCCCCGGGCTTCCCGTATCGCGGCCTTCCATGTTGTCGGCAGCCAGCACCCTGATGTGCTCCCACCACGATTTTCCATCGAATGAGGGCGGATTGTCCTGCTGCGCGAACGCAGGAACCAGAAAGACAGCGATCCATAGGGACAACAGCAAATTTCTCAGCATTGTTCCTCCGAAAAGACTGCTCCGCAAAAGCTAACCGCAGCGGCTGAAGCTGCATCTCCACTGAGTTCTGGCGGGACGACTAAACGTACCCTAATCCCGCCAGGCGGTCGTGAACTATTCTTGCCGACTCTTCATCCGAACCACCGCCGGAGCTTTTCTTTTCCTTCCCCACCACCAGCGAACGCCCTTGCATGGTCTCGGGAATTTCGTACCCGGCGAGGTCCAACAGAGTAGGTGCAATATCCAGCAGGCGGGCGCCCTCATACTCGCCGCTCAGCGGACAATTCGGCGCCGTCAGAATGAACATTCCGTACTGGGCGTGGTTGCAGCCGTCGGGGCCCGTATCGTTTTCCTGAACATGAAGCTTTGCATGTCCGACCGTTCCGATGGAACGCCAGTAGAGTTCGCCGAAATGGACAATCAAATCGGGAGAAACATTGCGAACGTGGCGATAAATTTCCTGGGGCTTAAACACCAGCGACTTCATCGGCTGGCCGTCTTCACCCGGCAGGGCCTGGAGTCGGGCCTTCATCTCGTCCCGAAAAGACTCGTAGCTCGACGCCGGAACCACGCCTTGCGGTTCACGTCCCTGCACGTTGAAGAACACGCGGGCGTAATATCCCCCTTCGCTCCAAACTTTGGTCTGACTCCAGTTCACATTCAGCTTTTCAAAGGGCGTCAACGTTTTCGGATATTCATTCAGGACCAGGAGTCCTTCACGAATCAGCCACTCGTTGATGGCGAACCCACCGTCGAGGCGCTGCGCACCGTGGTCCGAAACCAGCAGCAGGATGGTGTCGTTGTCCAGCAGTTCGAGGACTTCGCCGATCTGCTCGTCGAGCCAGCGGTAGTACTCCGGTATCGCGTCCTGATAAGGGTTTCCGGGCTCAAACTGCACATGCTTGGGATCGAAATAGTTCCAGAAGCCGTGATGCATGCGGTCGAGGCCAATATCGACAAAGTGGAAGTAGTCCCACTCCTGTTCGGCCAACAACCAGCGCACGACCGTCCACTGTTTGCGGCTCATATTGAAGATCTCTTCCTTGAGCCAGTCTTTCTTATCAGTACGGAAGTTCTTTACGTCGACGGGATATTCTCCCACTAACTCGTTGATCTTCGCTTTGAGGGCTGGTGGATGAGTGAAGTCATTCTTGACCGTGTCGGGCGTAAGAAAACAGCCGATGCTGATGCCGTTCACCCGCCGTGGCGGATAGTTCGGCGGCACTCCGACGATGATCGACTTCTTGCCTTCGCGCGCCAGTTGGTCCCAGATGGCAAGCGCTTTGATGGAAGCCGAGTTGGCGAAGGCGAGCTTGTCGTAAGAATGGTCGGAACGATTGCGGAACCCATACACGCCGAGCGAACCCGGGTCCTGGCTGGTGCTCATGCACATCCAGGCGGGGACGGTGATAGGAGGAACCACACTCTCCAACCGTCCGTAGACGCCGAGATCCATCAGCCGGCGCAGGTTCACCAGGTGCTCATCGCCAAAGATGATTTCGGGTGCGGCGCAATCCAGTCCGAGTACGCAGATTTTCATGTCGTCAGAATGTTGGTTGTCAGAGTCTTGTTGTCAGAGCAACGATTTGCCTTCCATGGTGCCGGGTACTTCCACGCCGAGGTGTTTCAGGATCGTGGGCGCCAGATCGATAATTCGCGCATGATTGTGCAACGCCGCGCGATTCATGAACAGGATGCCTGGAACCGATTCCGGATCGACAATGTGGTCCCCACTCCAGCGGCGCATGTTGTCTTCCAGCACGGAATGCGAAAAACCACCCACCGCGCTCTGCCAGGACACTCGGAATCCACGATGAAAATTAACCAGCAGGTCCGGCGAATTGCCCACAAACGCCCCCGAGTATAACTCTTCACGGCGCGACACACTGCGAATGGCCGCCCGTTGCGTCTGCGCGTCCGGAAAGTCAGCCAGGCCGGTCTGAATTGCGTGGCGCACCCGCTCGGCTTCGCTTCCCTCTTCCAGAACCCCGCCGCTCTCTCGCCCTTTGAGGTTGAGATAAATGCCGCCCAGTCCGACCGCGTAGGCGTAAGTCTTCGACCAGTCAACCGAAACAAATCCTTCTCCCAGGTCCTCTCCCGGCTTGCGACTGCCTTTGAGCGCAAGCAGACCGTTTTGCCACAGCCAGGTATTGGTGTCGAAAGCGCGCCGGAAAGTTCCGAAGCCGTGATCGGAAAGCACGATCAGCAGAGTATTCTCGTCCACCTTGTCGAGCACTGCACTGAGCAAATCGTCGCAACGTCGATAGTGTTCTTCGATTCGGGTGGCGAGTTCAGGCGAGAGGTCCGGCTCAAATCCTGGATGTTCGCGATCGCGGAAGCGCCACAACATATGCTGCACCCGGTCCGGAGTGTCGAACAGCATGAAGAAAAGCCCTTCGCTGAAGCGGTCCAGTTCGAAACGCATGGCCCGCTCCCGCTCGCCCAGCACTAGTTCACAATGCTGCAGGTAGGCAGCTTCGTCCAACCGGCCATTGTTCAAGCCGTTATGATCTTCCGCCATGCCGAGCGTGGAAAACAGCCCGATCTTGTCGGCCAACTCTCGGGCATAATCTGCCGGAGCGGAAACCGGAAACATGGGAGCGGCGGGATCGAAGTTGACAGCAGAAACGTAGAACTCGAGATGCGGCTCGAGTTGCCGGACGTAGAAGCGCGCGATTCCGGTCACCGATTGCAGCATAGAGAATTTGAACTTGAATCTTACCCAATCGCTCCAGCCTTTTTCCGGAACTTCAATCTTTGCGGGCGAGCCGCCAGTTTGGATCGCCAGCTTGCGCGCCGCCTGGTCCACTTGAACGCGTATTTCGCAGGAAGTGTCCCCTGGCGGTGAAGATTTCGTATTGCGCGGCCCAATAACGCGCGTCGCAATCTCAGCCCCGGAATCGAGAAGAATGAGCTGCTCGTTCTCTTGCGCGACGACCGTTCTGTCCTGAGTGTAAAACGTACCCTTACTCTGGCTGCCGCGCAGATCGGGAACGCCGACGCCGGCCAACATTCGGCCTTGCATGGCTTCGGGAGGAAAGGTGCATGGACAGCGCAAGATGGTGCTCGGAATACCTGCCGCCGAAAGTGTCTGCCACACCGGCACGCCGCTTCGCCGGTTTACCACCCGCGGCTGGGCCAGCATATTTTTCGGCCGCTCAAACCGGGTCAGGGCGACATCGGGCAAATAGGTTTCGGGATCGCGCGAGATGAAATCAAAGATTCCGTGTCCGCCCGGATTTGTGCCGGTCGCAAACGATGACCAGGCCACGGGAGTTTGCGCGGGATAAGTCGTTTTCAGGCGGGAGTAGCTGCCGGAGGCTCGAATTTTTGCCAGGTTGGGAAGTTCTCCGCGTTCCAGCATCGCTTCCACAATGCCGGGTTCGAGCCCGTCCAAACCGATGACGATAACTTTTCTGCGCAAGCAGCGGACCCGAAATTAAGGAGTTCCTTTGGGAATGTCTTTGGGAGCATCAACCACGGCAGGCGTCTCGGAGCGACTGAACTTCCGTACGATCTTGAAAAAAATTCCTACAACCTTGTTCCAGAAGATGAGCAAGAGGCCGAGCAGACTGGCCAAGCCGGAAGTCACCGTCATGACCTGGTCGGGACCACCGTAAAGCGCCAGTAGTTCAAGTCTCATGAATGCTCCTCTGATCCGGTCTTGGGTTCACACTGTCTGTGAGTGTTTCTTATGATTTTACCATCCCCCGCATTGCGCTCCCCATTGGCAGAGTAGCTCCCGGGTTGCGGAACAAGGGTCACGGAACATGGTTCGCCGAGGTTCAGGGATTCGCCGCCCTGGCCGACTCCGGCCGGGTACCTGCTTCCTGGACCTGCATCTGGTAGGGCAAGCGCGCCCCAGACTGTCCGTTCCAGTCGGATACGCGGATGTTCAATTGTACTAGAGACTTAGCGCCTTCCGGCACCAAAATCTCCAGCCTAGCGTCGGTATTCACGCCGGGATTGATATCGTCATTCACGCAGATATCGTCGAACGCGTCAGGGGTCGGATCGGCGATGCCAGGCGCCGGGGTGTGATCGTCGCCTGGATTCCGGCAGCTTTGGTAGGGCTGCCCGTGCTCGTCCACAATCGCGATCACCGGATCCAGCCGGATCGACGGGACAAGTTGCTGGGCGCGGACCTCGACGACCAGCGTGGATCCAGCCTGCGCTTCCATACGGTAGTAATCGTCAATCGCTCGGGACGGTCCGGGTTGTAGCTTGTTGGCATGAACACTACTCTCCTGGATGTTGACCCGACCGTCGCGCAAAGCGATCGAGGTTGGTGTCCTATCCTGCGCTGCGGACCGGTCCAGCAATGCCTCCAGCCGAGCGTTCAGCTCACGCGCCACCCGCTGGCCTAACGGAGTGTAGATCATGTCGTTCGACTCGCCGGGATCATGCACCCAGTCATAGAGTTGGTCTCCCAGTTCCTTGTGCACGATCAGATGCCAGCGCGTCGTGACTACGGACTTCATCGGACCATCGGCGGTGGTAGCCACCAGTTTTCCGACCGCCTGGCTCTCATCAGTAACGATGTTGTGTTTTGCGACTTCGGAAAGAGCATCGGGCCAGACCGGCGGCGCCGCCGGGGCTTTCCAAAACGCACTCAATGGCGGTCCGGGAAATGTTCCCTGTCCGCCCTCGCCCAGCAACTCCATGATCGTGGCGGGAAGGGCTGAGTTGCTTACCGGCACATCCAGGCGAACGCCCGCCGGAACACGCCCCGGATACCGGAGCACCAGGGGAACGTGAATCAGCTCCCAGTAAAGCGCTTTGCCGTGGGTCCTCAGGTGGTGCTGGCCCAGCGATTCCCCATGATCGCCGGTGATGACGACGAGAGTATTCTTGCTCAGGCCGCGCCGGTCCAGCTCCTCCATCAGTCGCCCGATGGAGTCATCTACATACTTCACTCCAGCGTCATACGCGTCCACGTTGGTTTGCTGCGGCCACGAAGGTTTGGCATAGCTGCGCGGTCCGCCGTAAGGATCGTGCACATCGAAATAGTTAAGGAAGGCAAAGAAGGGCCGCCTTCGATCGCGGTCAATCCAGTCCAGTGTTTCCTGATTGACCACGTCGGCACGTTTGCGGATGCCGAAAGCGCCGCCATAGCTGCCCGAGCCTTCCGCCCCCTGATCGAGGAGCGCCGCAAATCCCAGCTTTCGGAGCACACGTTTGACCAGGCTCCGGTCACTACGCTTGAGATAGATACGGGCAAACTCCCGGCCATACAAAGTGCGCACAAACATGTCGCTGGACGAATGAAAATAGTCTTCGAAGTGCATGAAGCCCCGGCCGAAACCGAGGTCGCGGGTAAAGTAAGTGCGATTCGCGGAGAAGGCTCCCGTACGATATCCCTTTTGCAGCAACGCTTCTCCCAACGTGGGCAAGCCGTTGGGACTGAACGCCTCCACACCAATCACCGACATCTGCTTTACCTTGTCCATGCCATGCTCATATTGATAGCGGCCGGTCAACAACGAAGCGTGCGAGGGAAACGTCCAGGAGGACGTGGCGACGGCATTCTGAAACAGCACGCCCTGGGTGGCGATGCGATCAATATTCGTACTGGTGGGCCGGTCATACCCATAAGAGGAGAGATGGTCGGCGCGCAACGTGTCCACCACGATGACGAGCACGTTGGGCTCATCCGCAGCCGCCGCCGGCAGCTTGGCCACGGCTCTGGTTTCAAGCAGCCAGTGGCCGCCCTGAATTCCGGCGAACGCCAGGACCCCGGCCGCAACAACCAAGGGGAACGTGAGCCTCACAAATTGCAGTGTGGCAACTTCGTGTTTTGCCACCCAGCGGCTGAAGGCAATTCCCACGCCGGCCGCCAGCAGCAGGCAGCTGAAGTGGGAAAGACGGGCCGTGACCGTAAGCCAGTCATACAGAGTAAGCGCGGTCAACAGGGCTATGGCGGGCTGCAACCTTCGAAGATTCGGAATCAGCCGTCCCGCGGCCCACAGAGCCAGCGTCAAAACACAAAACAGAACAAGATCGACGATGGCCGAAATCCAGATGATTGGTTCTGAAACGTGAAGGGTGGGCCCCCATCGCGCCCAGTTGATTCTCTGGAACAGCAGCAGGCCGGCGCCCTCCACCAGGCCGGCAACGACCGCAAACCAGATGGCAAGAAGCAGAAAGGATCCAATGCGCGGACGTGACCCGGCGCTGGTGGACGGAACCTCGGTTGTGGTTGGTGTACGCGACACTGCAAACTAAGTTTACGCCTGACCGGCGGCAGAACCATCGGCATTGGCAGAGGATAGTAGCCCAGTTGAACAACGCTCCGACGCCGGCGTCACCCTGAGGGACCTTCGTCCCGAGGTCTGGCGTGCATCAGCACAATTGCGGCCAATGCGAATCCGCTTTGCGCAAGATGCTTTGCAGGCTCAGCGTGACACTGGCGCAGAAACAGGGTGGCGAATCGAGCCGTTAACTGAAAGGCGGGAGCTACGACAGCTCGGAGCGGTAGAAGTGGCGCCGCTCAAAAAGATTCATCGGCAATTCGAAGACCTTGGTCTCCCCGGGGGAAAAGGAAAATTGCTTACCACACTCGGGGTCCGGGCAAGTTGCGTTCACCTTTTCCTTGTTGGTTTCTCGCGTCATTTCCCGTTCGACGACCACCCAGGTTCCACACTTGGGACAAGTGATGCACGAACACACGATCCGATCAGACATTTGCCCTTAGTGTAAATGATTTTGCCTTTCAGCGAATCCCGAAGGGACAGGTCACTCAGCCTTCTTTTTCCCGGACCGCATTCGCCATTGGACATGGCGCAGAATGCCCAACCATGCTTCGACATCCCGAGTTGAAAGCTTGAGGCGGCGCACCATGCGGCGAATTCTTTGCTCCGTATCGGCCGCCCGCTGCGGAAGCATGTAACTGCTAGTGCTCAGCAGATCGGCCAGCACAGGTGTAATGCGCGCGATGTCGCCTGCAGTGGCGAGCGCCTGTTTCTCCGCTGTCCCTGTCGCCCGGCTGTTGCGAATCAATTCGTACATACACACCGCGACCGCCTGGCCCAGGTTCATCGAGATGTGCTGTTCCCGGGTGGGAATGCGGATCAGCCAGTGGCAATAGCTGAGGTCATCCTTGGAGAGCCCGTACCTCTCGGAACCAAACAAGAGGGCCACCGGGCCGGAGGTCATGTGTTTGCGAATCAGCCGCGCTCCATATTCCAGACGTCGCAGGGGGTGCTGCACTTCCCGGTGCCGCACCGCGGTTGTGCCGACCACCAGGGTGCAGTCGGCCACGGCGTCGGCAACGCTCCCGTATTCCTCGGCGCTGCTCAGCAGTTCCGCGGCACCAACCGCGGAACGCGCCGCACGGAACGCTTTCTCGTACGGATTCACCACCCGCAGGCGGGAAAAACCAAAATTGCTCATGGCTCGAGCCGCAGCGCCGATGTTGAGCGGGTTGCGCGACGACACCAGCACAACACGCAGACGGTCGAGTTCAAGGGAGCCAGGCAAGAAAGCTTATTCTAATGTAGCCGCGAGCGTCCTCGCTCAAACCACGTAGGGGCGGGTGCCCTCACCCGCCCAGTCGAGCGCAGCTCGACCAGTTTTTGCAGGATGGGAAAACAGCGGTGTCTTGCTCCACCGGACAGCCCGTGGGCGGCTGTCCGGATCCGGCGGTGATGCGCATATAGGGGTCCTTCGACTTCGCGTTTGCTTTCCAAAACGAAAGTAAACGCTTCGCTCAGGATGACACGAGTATGGGATAGAAATTTCCGGCGGGCCAACTACGCTTGTGCTTTATGCACGGACTCGGCCACGCGAATCAAGGTAGGAAGCACCGTGCCGAAGCCATCCCTTTGGGGATCGCCGAAGGCGAAATAGAGCTTGCTGTAGAGCGGATACAGCTCTTCGTAAACCTGCTGCTCGGATTGATCGGGCTCAAACACCCGGTGAGAGGGGCAAATCTTTTTCTGCGCATCCTCAATGGTTTTGAAAACTCCCGCTGCCAGAAACGCAAAAATCGCCGAACCCAGGCTGGTCACGCTCTTGCTCGGCACCAGTACCGGCCGGCCGAGCACATTGGCGTACACCCGGTTCAGCACCTCATTCTTTTGCGGAATGCCGCCCGCGTTGATGACGCGCTTGATATTTACCCCGTTCACGGCCATGCGGTCGAGAATCACCCGGGTGTGGAACGCCGTGCCTTCGATGGCAGCGAACAATTCGTCCTGGGCAGTGCTTTGCAGATTCCAACCCAGGGTGATGCCGCGCAAGTTGGGATTGACCAGCACGGTGCGGTCGCCATTGTCCCAGGTCATGCGCAGCAGCCCGGTTTGTCCGGCGCGATAGTTCTCGAGGCCCTGGCTCAGGGTTTTGACATCGGTCCCGGCGCGGGTGGCAATCGCGTTGAAGATGTCCCCAACCGCGGAGAGGCCGGCTTCGATCCCGGTGCGGCCGGGGTGCACGCTTCCCTGCACCACGCCACACACGCCCGGAACAAGATTGACCGAAGGCGTAATCCCGATGATGCATGTGGAGGTCCCGACCACGTTCACCATGTCATCGGTGCCGCAGCCCGCTCCGATCGCGTCCCAATGCGCGTCGAATGCGCCCACCGGAATCGGAATGCCGGCTTTCAGGCCAAGCTTTTCCGCCCATTCCTTTGAAAGCGTTCCCGCGATCTGGTCGGAGGCTACGTATTCGCCGTCCAACTTTTCGCGCACACCCGCAAGGATCGGATCGACCTTGACCAGAAACTGTTCGGGAGGAAGGCCTCCGAGAGCCCGGTTCCAGAGCCATTTGTGGCCCATGGCGCAAACGCTGCGCTTTACTTTTTGGGGATCGGTGATGCCGCACAGCGTCGCCGCCACCATGTCGCAGTGTTCGAAGGCGGAGACAAACTCCGAACGCTTCGCCGGGTTGTGACGAAGCCAATGCAGGAGTTTCGAAAATCCCCACTCCGACGAATACACGCCGCCACACCAATTGATGGCTTCCAGGCCTTCACGATGCGCGACCGCCGTAATCTCCGCCGCCTCACCTTTGGCCCGATGATCGCACCACAAGTAGTATTCGCCGAGAGGCTGCAGGTCTTTGCCTACGGGAATCACCGAGGAGCCGGTGGTGTCGAGCGCAATGGCCTCCACCTTGTCGCCCGGGATGCCGGCTTTCTTTACCGCCTCGCGAGTGGCCGCGGCAAGAGCGCGCATGTGATCTTCGTGCGCCTGGGTGGCGTATTCAGGATCTTCGCGCTTGCGGTGCAGAGGATATTCGGCGACGGCGGATTCGAGCAGGCCGCGCTCGCTGTCCACGATGGAGACACGCACGCTGAGCGTGCCGAAGTCAACTCCCGCCACGATGGCCATCAGCAGGCCCCGTTATTCCCCGGATGCTGGTACATGTCCCACTGCAGATACCGGGTGGTGGCTTCGTAAACGGCCGGCGCCACACTCGACAGATTGGCGGCCACGTGATGCTCGAAGCCGTTTTCGCAGATATAGTGCAGCAGCTTCTGCATCTGTGGGATCTCGACCACGCCGGCGCCTCCGAAAGTATTCAGCGGGTCATCGGTAAACCTGCCTTCGCCCACGTAGCCGCGCATCTTACCCGCGGTGTCGTCGGTGGAGAAACGGGCAAAGCTCATCTTTTCGGGCTTGATCAATCCCACGCAGGTGCCGAAAGTGTTTTCTTTGCCCACGGTGCCCGCAATGATCTCCTGGAAATCCATCTTCACCGAGCGGAAGAAGTGCTTGGGCAGGTTGGAGCAGTGAAAGCAGACCGCCTTGTTGGGATCGGAACCGTAGTTGTTGTTCCAGTCAAGCAGTGCTGAAGGCGTTTCTGACGCCAGCCGCAACGCATGCATGCCCAGCACGCCGCAGATGTCCACTTCGCAGGCGCTCGACAGCAATCCATCGCTCATCATGCTCATGACCGTACAGGGTACAACACCCAGATTCTCCTCAATGGAAGTCCAGCATTGCACCGCGCTGATGGCCACTTCCGTCGATGCCATCCAGTGATCGACCACGGCGCCAAGCTTCGCCATCTTCATCAAGGCGGCTGCGGGTACTCCGCTTGAATCCACGTATTTCTTGATTGAAGCCAGTTTGGCCTGCGCCGCGTCGTCGTTGTCCTTCATGCGCTCGATGCGGCCCAGGACCTCGGAGAGGTCAAGCGTCTCAATCGAAATGCCCTGCGATTCGAGGATCTTCTCGCTGTAGCGAACCGTATTGAAAGCGGTGGGACGCGCCCCAATCGCTCCCACACGTAAGTTGCGGAATCCATTTACCACGCGACAAACTCCGGCGAACCATTGCAGGTCTCTGGCGAACTCGGGAGAATCCGGACTTTCGGTGTGCAGCGTGGTGATGGTGTATGGAATGCCGTACTGCCGCAAATTGTTACAGGCGGACATCTTGCCGCAGAAGCTGTCCCGGCGGAATGCGATGGTCATCTTCCCGGGATCATCGGGTGTGGCCTGGATCAGCACCGGCACGTGCAGGTCGGCCAGGCGCAAGGCATCGGCAATCGCACGCTCTTCCCCGAAGTTTGGCAGCGTCACGATAACCCCGTCGATGCGATCGCGGTTACGTTTGAACAGGTCAGCACAGCGCCGGGACTCTTCCCGGGTTTCGACCGCGCCGTATTTGCTTTCTTCCGGAGTCAGCGCGACCACATCCATGCCGGCCGTGGTCAACACCCGCAGCATTTCTTCGCGGCCGCTTTTCGCCAGATGATCGGGGAAGAAGCCACGGTTGCCCACGATCAGGCCCATCGTCATTTTTTTCGTCGCCATACTTAGCCTTTATGAGACCAAATGCCTTACGCGTGCCGCTTCGGGGCGAATTTCACGCAATAGATCAATCCTAGGACGAAGAGCACGGCGCCCCACCACACGTTGGCGTGCAGGTGGAACAAAACCACGCCCGGATCCGCTGGAGGATTTACGACCTGGTAAATTCCCGCGCCCATGATCAAGGCGCCATTTACAGCCAGCGAGATACCGATAAAGAACCAGATGGAAATCATGCTGTGCACCCCTGCTTTTAGACTTCTTACGGTCCTACCGTAGCGCCGGCATTTTGCCGGCTGTCCCGAGGGCGTCTCGCCCTCGGTTCGGCGGACGGGACGCCCGCCAGACAGCCGCCGGGACGGCGGCGCTACCCACATCTCATCCCTGCTTACCAGAAAATAATATTCAGTATGAAAAACACGACGACCACCACGCCCGCCCAGAAAAGCGGCCTCTGGTGGAGGGGGACGTTCCCAACCGAGGGAATTTCCGTCTGCCCGTACACCAGACCTCTTAATTGGCTGTCAGGCACAGGTTCCGTTACCATACTCACCGCTACGGTGACGACTACGCAAACCACAAACGACCAGAGCGCCTGGTACATATCCTGGGCGAGGGCCTTGGCGTGGGGCGAGAGCGCCACATAACGCAGGGCAGTGGGATCGAGCTTCACCCACGTCCACATACCAATCGAAGAAAGGGTTCCGCAAAGCAATCCCCAAAACCCTGCAGGACCGGTCGCCCGCTTCCAGAGCATCCCCAGGAGGACCGTGCCAAACAGCGGGGCAATGAAGAAACTGAACAGCGCCTGCACGTAATCCATGATGCTGGCGAATTGCATCACGAGATACGCGGTGCCTACGCTGATCAGCACGCCGATCACGGTGGTCCAGCGGCCCATGTTCACGTAGTGATGGTCGGTCCCTTGGCTATTGATCAGCGGTCGGTAGATGTCATAAGTCCAGACCGTGGTGAACGCGCTGACGTTGCCGGCCATGCCCGACATGAATCCCGCAATCAGCGCCGTAATCCCCAGCCCGAGCAACCCGGGACCGCAGTAGCGGGCCAGCATGAGGGGCAGCACGTCGTTATAGCTGTGACCTCCGGTGACCGCGGCCACTGATTCCGGAACCAGCTTCACCGGCAGAACGGCCAGGCCCAGCAATCCGGGAAGGATCACGATGATCGGAACCAGCATCTTGAATCCGGCCCCGATAATCGGAGCTATTTCCGCGCTGCGAATGTCTTTCGCAGCCAGGATGCGCTGTACCACCAGGAAGTCCGTGGTCCAGTAGCCCATCGAGATCACGGAGCCAAGTCCGAACACAATACCCGTCCAGTGGATGCCCATCGGGTTGGAGGTGAATGAGCCCAAACCCGACCAGAGATGGACGTACTGTTCCGAAGCTCTCTGTGCAATCTGTACCTTGAGATTGCCCCATCCGCCGGCTTCATACAATCCCAGGATCGGAATGAGCAGCGCGCCCGCACAGATCAGAAAGAATTGCAGCACCTCGTTGAAGATGGCTGAGCGCAGTCCACCCAGCGTGACGTAAATCGCCACCGTGAGAGACGAAACCCAGATGCTGAAATTGATGTCCCAGCCCAGCACGATCTGCATGACCTTGGCCATGGCGAACATGTTGACGCCGCTCATCAGCACGGTCATGAATGCGAAGGAAATCGCGGACAGGGCGCGGCTGGGTTCGCCAAAACGCAGCTTCAGATATCCCGGGACCGAATGGGTCTTGGAAATGTAGTAGAACGGCATCATCACCAGCGCCAGGAAAAGCATGGCGGGGATGGCGCCGATCCAGTACCAGTGGGTGGCCAGAATGCCGTACTGGTAGGCCGAGCCCGCCCAGCCCATCAACTCCAGTGCGCCGAGGTTGGCGGACAGAAAGCTGAGGCCGGCCACCCAGGCCGTCATCTCGCGTCCGGCCATGAAGAAGTCTTCGCCGGTATTCGCCCTTCCGCGCAGGTAGAATCCGATGGCCAGAACCAGGGCGAAGTAAAAAGCGATGATGACGAAATCCACCGGGGACAAATGCACAAGCTGCGTGGTGACCAACATCGCTAATGCTGGCATCATTTCTTTTCCTTTGTCTGCCCGTAATACGCGCTGGACCCGTGCTTCCTCAAGTAATGCTTGTCGTGCAAGCCGCTGCCGACCGGTTCGGCGTCCGTATTAAGAGTCACAGTAAAATACGCCATTCGTGCCACCGCTTCCAGGATCACGGCGTTATGCGCCGCTCCGGCCGGGTCCAGACCCCAGGCAAAGGGGCCATGGTTGGCCACCAGAACGGCTGGCACCGAGGCGTACCCCACCTTCTCAAAGGCACGAACGATAGCATGTCCGGTGTTTTTCTCATACTCGGAGGCGATCTCGCCGTCCGCCATCACCCCGGTGACTGGAACCGGGCCATGGAAGTAGTCGGCATGGGTGGTGCCGAAGCATGGAATCGCGCGCCGCGCCTGCGCCCACGAAGTCGCATATTCGGAATGAGTATGGGCCACGCCGCCGATTCCCGGAAAGGCCCGATAGAGGACAAGATGAGTAGGAAGGTCGGAGGAGGGCCGCAAATTGCCTTCCACTATCTTGCCCTCGAGATCGGTGACCACCAGGTGCTCTGGTTTCATGGCCTCGTAGGGAACGCCACTGGGTTTGATGACGACCAGCTTGTGGTCCCGGGAGATGCCGCTGGCGTTGCCGAAGGTGTAAAGAACTAATCCCCTTCGCACCAACTCCAGGTTCGCTTCCAGCACCTCTTCGCGCAGCCGAGGCAACAGCATAGTGAGCTTTTATCCGAAATCGTGAGCTTTTGTCCCGAGGAATGCGCCGCCTTGATAAGTAATCGTTTACTATGCGAAAAGTCAAAATAGTGTACGTAACCGCTTTTGTCAATCACCGAATGTCCACCCTCCCCGATTTCTCTCGGTCCGGCTGGCTAGTGCTGAAATTTCAGGCCGAAAGCTATATTCAGACTACCCTTCCGGGGCTATTTTCCGGGCTGAGGGAAAACGTTTTCCAGTTCTTCCCCTCGACCACTGGTTAGCATGCTCCATTATTCCGCTACATCCCACTCTCCCACTCTCCTTCCCCAACCCTGATGGGATAACGTTTGCCGTGCTAGAATTCCGCCATCGCTCCACCTGACCCGCTGAACCTATGGACATACGGGAAATCGCGAGACGGGCCAAGGTGTCAACCGCCACGGTCTCCCGCACCATCAACCGGGTCCCTACCGTCAGTCCCGCCTTGGCCAAGCGCGTTTGGAGCGTAATCGAAGAACTAGGATATTATCCGAATACTCAGGCGCGGGCCCTGGTTTCCGGCCGCAGCAGGATTTTTGGCCTCATCATTTCCGAAATTACCAACCCCTTCTTTCCGGAAATTGTTCAAGTCTTCGAAACCATCGCGGTCCAGCACCGCTACGAGATCCTTCTCACCTCGACTGGAAATGATCCAACACGCATGGAAAGCGCGGTCCGCCGCATGATCGAGCGCCGCGTGGAGGGCGTCGCCATTCTGACCTTCGGTATGGAAGAGGTGCTGCTCGAAGACCTGAAGCTGCGGAAAGTGCCCCTGGTCTTTGTCGATGTCGGGCCCCCGCGCCCCCGGGTCAGCAACATACGAATCGATTATCTCAACGGCATCCGCCAGGCGGTGCAACATCTGGCGGCGCTACGCCACGAGAAAATCGCATTCATTACAGGCCCTTTGCGGTTGAAATCCGCGATGGCCAGAAAACAGGCGTTCCTGCGCTCCATGCAGGAAATCGGCCTCGAAGCGGATCCGCGACTGGTGGTCGAAGGCGACCACACCATGGAAGGAGGCATGACGGCCTTCACCCGACTACTTGCCGGCCCCATCCGCCCCACCGCCGTACTTTGTTCGAATGATATGACTGCGATCGGCGTGATGCGTGAGAGCCATGACGCCGGCATCTCCATTCCGCGCGACCTCTCGGTGATTGGGTTTGACGACATCCGCCTCGCTCAGTTTGTGATTCCTCCACTCACCTCGGTGCAGATGTCCCAACCCGAACTGGCGCGACTGGCTTTCAATGCGCTCCTGGCCGAAGTCGAGCGCGAAGTACCAGCACCCAACGGGACCGATTACTTGCTCAAGACAAATCTTGTGTTGCGCGAGTCGACCGCCCTCATTTCGGGAGCCTCGACGTTGGTGGAAAAACAGCGTTGAATTTGAAGTCTTTACCTGTAGTTTTTGGCCAACACTCGTTGCATTAGCCACATTTCTTCGCAGATAGCGATCACGGCCACCACGAGGCTCGCCCACTCCATGGCGAGAATGGCGCGAATGCAAAATGCGACCAGAAGGAGAACCCCATGCCCTCCCACAAGAAGCCTGCTGCTTTGTCCTTCATCAAATCCTGGTGGCCTGCGTAGAACCACAGTGCGGAAACCACCAGGGCTGGGAGAATGGAGTGCCTCGACAGAAAGCCTGCGATCTCCTCAAAAACAAAACCGGCGAAGAAGTATTGGGCCACTTCATTCCCTGGCGAACGGAGAGCGCCCGCCGACTCGCTACTCCACTGTCATAGCCAGCCTGGTCACCGACGCCGGCGGAAAGTTGTAACTCAGAACTACTCCCTTAAGATCGAGCGTTTTGGTCTGCGGACTAATGACGTTCCGTTCAGCGAAAGTATTGTGAGCGTGAATATCGGAATTTGTCAGGGTCGTAACTATACCTGATTTCAGACTCGCGCCGCGAATCCCGATCTTCGTTTCACGGGTCGCGCTCACGTGGGGATTCACTACGGTCAGTACCAACTCCTTGTCATGCAGCGAAGCCGAGCCCTGCAAACCCCAGAATGACGCGGGCTTCCCATCGCGGTCATAGTTCACTGAGGGGGCGGAGAATATCGTCCGCAGGGCTTGTCCACCCTGGTGTGCGGCATACATTCCAAAAACGTGGCCGACCGGAGTGACGCAAAATCTGTCTTCATGCGCCAGGTACAAACTGTTCAGGCAATTGATCAGCTGAGCGCAGTTCGCCATGGCCACTTTTTCGGGATGACGATTAAAAGTATCGAGCGTCAGGCCGCTGAATACCGCGTCCCGCAGGGTCGGGGTTTGTTCGAGGATGTCGCCCGGCGTAGCCTCGCCGCCGGGGCGGTACCACGGTCCCCATTCGTCCACCACAAGTTTGATGGAATGTTCGCGGTCGAATTCTCCCATCACCAGCCAGTGTCCGTTGATCAGGGACTCCATGACGTCGCCCTGACGCAGCAGTTCGTACCAGTCCAGTACATCGAACTTGAGCGCGTCGCCTTTGCCCTCGAACCAATTGTTGGTGCGGCCCCGGCTCAGGTTCCAGGCATAGTAGTGAAGTGCCAGGCCGAAAATGGAACGAATGTCTCCCGGAGAATGGCGCACAATCTCTTCCAGAAACCCGCGCGTCCAATCCCATTTGTCGTCGTTGGGCCCGGAAGCGACGAATGACAGCTTCTGTTCATATTGCGGCACCCATGCCGTATAGCGGCGAAATTCCACGGCATATTCCTGTGCCGTAAAGTTTCCACCGCAACCCCACGACTCGTTTCCGACACCCCAATACCGCACTCCGAAGGGCTCTGCGTATCCTGCCGACGCGCGCATGTCGGCCAGCGTGGTGCTGCCTGCGGGCGAATTGCAATATTCCACCCAGCGGTAGAATTCGGCTGCGGGAAGACTGCGCACATTGGCCGCGAGATAGGGCTGACTTCCAATCAGCTTGCAGAACTGCATGAACTCATTGGTCCCGAACTGATTGGGATCGTACTTATGGCTGGCCAGGCTGGCCGCACTCTCCACCTGTTCCCAGAAGTTAGTGCGTCGGGGACGCTTGTCAACCGGACCGATGCCATCACGCCAGTCATAGCTATCGGCAAAGCATCCGCCCGGATAGCGCACCACCGGGGCTTTGATCTTCCGCATCTCCTCGACCAGTTCTTTGCGGATGCCATTGACGTTTGGAACTTTGGACTTCTCGCCCACCCAGATGCCGTCGTAGATCACTCCTCCAAGATTTTCGGCGAAGTGACCGTAGATGTTGGGCGAAATTGTTCCCAGAGGCTCGCCCATGAGGACCTCAATTCGCGAGTCGTCACCGATGGCGTCGGCGGCGGCAAACGGCGCGACCCGGCTGAGCCAGAAGTAACCTGCGCCCGCTACGCTGTTGCGGAGAAATTCCCGGCGCCTGATCACGTCACGCTCCCCACTGAATTACTGCGTAGGAGCGGGCGGGCACTTCGAACTTCGCCCGTCCTCCCGCGATCGAGGGCTTGTCCAGGGTTTTCGGAGACACCTTTTGCGGCGCTTCGAAACTGTTGAAGGCCTTCAGGTCGTCACCGGTCAGCAGCACCGATGACAGGGTTCGCGCCGGCGACTTGTCCTGCCAATTCACTTCGATGGCGTGGGCCTTCGACAAATCCCGATTGAGAATGAAGAGGGAAACTTTGCCGTCTTCCGGGCTGACCGTTCCAGCAACATCCAGGTAAGGAACCTGGCCCATTCCCGAAACGTCATAAGTGGGAGATTCCACCACCAGGTTGAGCACCGATCCGCGGGCAAATTGCAGCGCCCAACTGTAAGGATAGTAAATCGTCTGCCGGAACATGCCATTCGGGTTGGTCATGATGGGAGCAATGACGTTGATCAACTGGGCCAGGCAAGCCAGTTTCACCCGGTCGGCATTGCGGATCAGCGAGTTCAGAATCCCGCCCACCAGCAGGGCGTCTTCCAGGTTGTAAACCTCTTCCAGAAGATGTGGCGCCTCCTGGCCATGGCCATTCACCGCATCTCCGCTGCGTGCGCGATACCAGACATTCCACTCATCGAATGAGAGCCATAGTTTTTTGGGAGACCGCTTGTGCCCGCGCACCAGATCGCAGACCGCAAGTGTCTCCCCGATCTGCTTCTCCATGCTCAGATTCATGGCCAGATATTTCGAACTGTCGCTGCCAGTTTCCTCGGCAGTGTTTCCTACATAACGATGTAAGGAGAGAGCATCCACATAGTCGTAACACTGCTCCAGGACTTCGCGGTCCCACTCCAGGTATGTTGGCATGAATGGCCCGCTCGAGCCGCAGGCGATAAGTTGAAGAGATGGATCGACCGCATGCATCTGCCGCGCCGCGTCCTGCGCCTTCAGGCCATACTCTGTGGCCGTCATGTGGCCGATTTGCCAGGGACCGTCCATCTCGTTTCCCAGGCACCAGTGCTTCACGTTGTAGGGCTCCGCATAGCCGTGCTTGCGCCGCAGGTCGCTCCATCGCGTGCCCTTCTCCACATTGCAATATTCCACCAAAGCGGCGGCTTGTTCCGCCGTTCCAGTGCCCAGGTTGAGGCCCATCAGGGGCTCCGTGCCCACCGCCTTGCACCAGGCCATAAATTCGTTGGTGCCAAACTGGTTGGTGTTGAGCGCATTCCACGCCTTGTCGAGCACCTGCGGGCGGTCCTGCTTGGGACCGACGCCATCGAGCCAGTTGTATCCGGAGACAAAATTTCCTCCAGGATAGCGGATGATGGGAACTCCAAGGTGGTGTACTTCGTCCATCACATCCTTGCGGAAACCGTTGGAGTCCGCGAGCTTCGAGCCGGGATCGTAAATTCCCTCGTAGATGGCGCGGCCGAGGTGTTCCAGAAACGAGCCAAACAGATTGCGATCAATGGGGGCCAGGGTGCGCCGGGTATCCACGTAAACTCGGGCCAAGTCGCCGGAGTTTGAGGTCGGAGTCTGGGCCGATAAAAAACGTCCGAAGGCAAGATTGGCGGAACAGGCGATTCCGGCGGAAGAAACTTGACGCAAGAAACGACGTCGGTTGGCGGAGAACATTGCGGATTGCCTCCTGGGATGTTGTGGCCGGGTGAAATAGTAAACGTTTACTCACGCCGCCGCAAATACTTTATTCGCAGGTCCAATTCGATCAACATTCTT
>JAIQFF010000015.1 GCA_020073395.1 Terriglobia bacterium | reverse complement strand
TCTTGGTGTACCGCTCGAATCCCGTCATCATCGCCAGTGTCCTCTGTTTGCCGAGAGAGTTCATACTGGCTCGACTTTATCTATACTCGCTGTGGAAAGGCAGCACTTAATCAGAGTCTCCTTAGCAGGCGTTTACACCAACAACCCAGGGGTCCATGAGTTAACGGCGATCTTACGTCCCCTACCCAATCCAAGAGGGGAGCAAAACGGCTTCGTCACCCCAGCGAAACTGGCGTGATTCCCATCACTGACGGTTTCTCGGAATTGTGGGATAAGGCGTAAGGCACGAAGGAGCTTACCCATGGCAACATCCGACGGGTTTGATATTCGGGGACATGTCAGCCGCGGCTTTGAGGGCGTGCGCGAGGCGTTCGCTGAGAACTTTGTTCGGCGAGGCGAGCTGGGCGGGGCGTGTTGTGCCTTTCACGGCGGCGAGAAGGTCGTTGACCTGTGGGGCGGCATTCGGAACAAGCAGACCAGCGAGCCCTGGGAGCAGGACACGATGGTCATCATCTATTCGGCCACCAAGGGCCTGGCCGCGATGACTCTCGCCATCGCCCACTCTCGCGGATGGCTCAACTACGAAGAGCGGGTGTGCGCGTACTGGCCGGAGTTCGCACAGAACGGCAAGGAGCGAATCACCGTCCGCCAGCTCCTCGCACATCAGGCAGGTTTGTTCGCGCTCGACGAGGCTGTCGATCGCGATCTCGTCGCCGACCTCGATCGCCTGGCGGTCGTGTTAGCGCGTCAGAAACCTGCGTGGGAGCCCGGAACGCGACAGGCGTATCACGCGATCACTCTCGGGTTCTACGAGGGCGAGCTGTTGCGCCGTGTCGATCCACAGCATCGCAGCCTGGGGCAGTTCTTCCAGGACGAGATCGCCGCGCCGCTCGGGTTGGACGTCTATATCCGGTTGCCTGAGGCGATCCCAAACTCGCGACTGGCCACCATTGCGCAGCCCAGCCTGTTCGAGATGCTGCGCGGCTTCGGACTTCGCTTCACACTGGAAGCGATGAATCGTCGCTCCAACTTCCACCGGGCACTTATTGGCTCCCAGTTCCCTCACGATGAGCAGCGCATCTACGCCCGCAACTTCGAAGTGCCATCCGGCGGCGCCGTCGGCACTGCCCGAGCCATCGCGCATGCCTATAGCGTCTTCGCCACCGGCGGACGCGAGCTTGGGTTGCGTGCGGAAACGCTGGAGCTGCTGGCCGCCCCCGCGATTCCTCCGACACGCGGGTTTTACGATGAATGCATGAAGGTCGCCGGCGTGCAGTTCGCACTGGGCTTTATGAAATCGAGTCGTGCGTTGCGGTTCGGCAGTGCGGGTTCGTTCGGGTCACCCGGGGCTGGCGGCGCTCTTGGATTTTCCGATCCGAGGGCTGGGATCGGCTACGCGTACGTGACCAGCAAGATGGGGACACGGTTGACCGGAGACCCGCGGGATGTGGCACTCAGAGACGCACTCTACTCTGCTATTCCGGCTTCGTCAGGCGCGGTGGGGAAACGAGTCGCCTAGTGTTTGTCTGTTGTAGCCAGGCGATTAAACCAACAATCCGGGTCAAGAGTGTACTGGCGATATTTCAACAACAAGGGGGCGGTGCTTGCCATTGTCGTCACGGCTACCATTCCTCGATAGCCTCGTCATCGACTGCGACGGTGTGGAACGAGCCACGGATCTGCTCGCCCAGCAACCCAGACACGCAGCAGTCGGTCGAACAAGCTGTCGGCCATCCTCTCCTTACCAGCCGTCGAGATAGCGATGCTTGTAGCGACGTCGTCCCAAAGCCACGCGCCGTACCCCTGCTCGACGTTTACAGCTAGCTCCGGAATGTGATTCATATCACGCGCTGGCGTGAGCACAGTCATGGCGAAGAAGTGAGTCCGTGGGAAACTAGTGGAAAATTAAATTTGAGGTGTGGTCATGAGGAGAGAGGGTAGCGCGCGAAGAGGCTCTTGCCTGCAGGCTGCACCGTCAGATCGAACGGATGCCAAGAGCATAAACAAGCGCGAATCGGCCACGGGCAGCAGATCAGGAGACGATCTTGCGAAGGTGGCGCAGACTTGAGAATTCCGTGTGCTCCAAATCGGATTTAGGAGGTAAGCTATGAAAGTCCATGAGGTACTGACTAGGAATCCAGCATGCTGCTACCCGTCCAGTTCGGCCCTGACCGCCGCCACCATCATGCAACAAAGAGGTATTGGAGTTTTGCCGGTCGTCCAGGATCCGTTCACTCCCAGGCTGGTCGGGGTGGTAACCGATCGCGACCTTTGTCTGCATGTTGTGGCTGGAGGCAGAGATCCTGCGAATGTCTGGATCAGGGAGTGCATGAACGAGGACCCCATTTGCTGCGCTGTAGAGGATGATGTTCGGTACGCACTGGAGCTGATGGAAGAGCATCGGGTCCGCCGCCTTCCGGTGCTAAATGCGAAACATGAAGTCGCGGGTATATTGTCACTCAGCGACCTGGTGGGCAAAGGGAGCATCAGTAGCTGCGAGATTGTCACAGCACTACAGACAATCCGTGAGCCCATCCACGGAATTACAGAGCCGACCGAAATGGTTACGGCGGCCTGACAGATTAGGGACCAAGCAGCCGATCTGAGCAACCATGCGACTGTCGTACGCTGCCGACGGCAGAGTTCTGCCCGTTTCTCTGCGGTCGCATAGTCATGCAAACGCGAAACCGAGCCCTCAATTCCTTCGAAGGCGTGCTCGTGCTTCGTTACATTACCATTGCTCTAGCCGAGCGGGTGACATAGCCTTCGTTCACATATCAACGGGCTGTGCATCTCACTCGGAAAGGCTTTCACCCCAAAGCAGATGTGCCTGTCGGCACCGAAATCTTGGATGGTGGGCCGAGGAGTGGGAACTCGCAGTCTTTGTTAAGGGCAGTAATGCGGTGTTGAAGACCCTTGAAAGGTTTCTGGACGCGGGCTGAGGAGATGACACCGTTTTTGAAAGTCAAAAAGGGGATTCCGGTTGAAAACTCGCCGGAGAGACTCGGAGCCAATTGTGAAAATCGCCAATGACGTAACCGAATTGATCGGAAACACACCGCTGGTTTATTTGAACAAAGTTACCGAGGGCTGTGCCGCCACCGTGGCGGCCAAACTCGAGGGCTTTAACCCCTGCGCCAGCGTCAAAGACCGCATCGGCGTAAGCATGATCGTGGAGGCCGAGCGCGCCGGCAAGATTCAGCCCGGGCGCACCGTCCTCATTGAGCCTACCAGCGGCAACACCGGCATTGGACTGGCTTTCGTTGCGGCAGTGAAGGGATACAAGCTCCTGCTCACCATGCCCGACACCATGAGCCTTGAGCGCCGCGTCCTGCTCCGTGCCTTCGGTGCGGACATTGTGCTCACCCCCGGCCCAAAGGGAATGAAGGGCGCTATCGCCAAAGCTGAGGAAATCCTGGCCAAGACTCCGAACGGCTTCATGCTGCAGCAATTCGACAACCCGGCCAATCCTAAGATTCACCTGGAAACCACCGGCCCTGAAATCTGGAACGATACTGACGGCGCCGCCGATATCCTGGTCTGCGGGGTCGGCACCGGCGGTACCATCACCGGCGTCTGCCAGTACATCAAGCCCAAGAAGCCGTCATTTACAGCAGTTGCCGTCGAACCCGCCGATAGCCCGGTTCTCTCCGGCGGAGCGCCTTCTCCCCACAAGATCCAGGGCATCGGGGCCGGCTTTGTGCCTAGCATCCTGCGCACCGATTACATCGACGAGATCGTGACTGTCACAAACGATGATGCCATCGTGATGGCCCGACGCCTCGCCAAAGAAGAAGGTCTGCTCGTCGGCATCTCTTCGGGAGCGGCAGTGGTCGCGGCGCTGAAAGTTGCCCACTGCCCGGAAAATACGGGTAAGCTGATCATCGTTGTTCTGCCGGACTTCGGCGAGCGCTACCTGACCAGCGTGCTGTTCGACACGCTTCGCAACGAGTCGTTACAGATGGCGACCGCCGCAACGTGATATGCCAAAGCTTATTTCCTGGATTCGCGAAGACGTCGCCACTGTCCTCGAGCGTGATCCCGCGGCAAAGTCGCGCCTCGAGGTGTTCTTGTGCTATTCCGGGCTGCATGCGCTTTGGTTCTATCGAATCAATCACTGGCTCTGGAACCGCGGTTTTTTCCTGCTCGGCCGCTGGCTTTCGCAGTGCGCGCGTTTCCTCACGGGAATCGAAGTTCATCCGGGAGCCCGCATCGGCCGGCGCTTGTTCATTGACCACGGAGTGGGAGTGGTAATCGGCGAGACCGCCGTCATCGGAGACGATGTCACGATGTATCAGGGAGTCACGCTCGGAGGCACCGGCAAAGAACACGGCAAGCGCCATCCTACCATTGGCGACAACGTTGTTATCGGTGTTGGGGCTAAGATTCTCGGCAATGTGACAGTCGGCAAGAACTGCCGCATCGGGGCAGGCTCGGTTGTCTTGAGAAATGTCCCGGACGACTCCACCGTTGTAGGCGTTCCCGGCCACATTGTCTTCCGCAACGGCAAGCGCGTTGTGATCACCGATCCCAAGCAGATCAACGATCCCCTCTCCGAGGCCCTCGCTGCCGTCGCGACGGAGGTCAGCAAACTGCGCGAGCGAGTCCACAAGCTCGAAGGTGAAACCGCCACGAACGGAGACTCCGCCGCCTCGCTGGAGCAAATCATCCACGAAATCGATTACCAGATTTAAAAGGGGGCCCGGCAAAGGCTGATTTTAGGCTGATTACTTTTGTGAAATTCCCCGTCTCCTCATCAGTGACTACTAAGAGAGAGTCGCGGCCGCCATGACGTCTAAATTGCACATTTCTCGCTGTACCTGGCAACGAATGGAATTCTGGGGCGTAAGCGGGGATGGAGGCGCCTGGCGGACGCCGGAACAACGATGAGGGCTTTAATCGGGCCCCTTCCTTGTTTCCGCCAATCTCTATAATCTCGTTCCAGCGCAAGGAGGTGGCTATGAAATTTTTAGTGCTGTGGCACCTAGAGCCCGCGCGGTTGACTCCAGACGTGGTACGAGCTGTGCTGAGGCAGCCGGAGTACGCCGAGAAACTCGAGGCTGACGGTAAACTCGAATGCCGGTACCATTTGATCGGAAAGCACGGCGGTGCGTGGATCTACACGGTGGATTCCAATGAAGAACTAGATCGCCTGCTGGCCATGTCGCCTGTGTACAACTTCGCAACCTACGAAGTTTTGGCGCTAGCCGAGATGACTGATCCAGCTACCGTGGTGGGTAAATCAGCGTAAGGCGGCCCGCGCACGCTCTGGCACTACAGATTCGGCTCTTGCAGCCAGTTGTAGGTGTCTGCGCTGCTCCAGCCATGCAAGCCACGGCTGTATGCCATCACCCGTTGTGCAGGAGACTCTCACGATATCCATTCCCGGATGAATGCAGCGGGCATTTTCTTCCGCGGCGTCGATGTCGAAAGGAACATAGGGCAACAGGTCGACCTTATTCAGCACCAGCAACTTGGCTTTGAAAAAGATGGAGGGATACTTGAGCGGCTTGTCTTCGCCTTCGGTGACGCTGAGCACGACGATCTTCGCAGCTTCTCCCAGATCGTAGCTGGCCGGGCACACCAGATTTCCCACATTTTCAATCAGCAGAAGATCAATGTCTAGCAAACGCCAGCCTTCAAGACCGCGCTCGATCATGCGCGCGTCCAGATGACAAGTGCCACCCGTCGTGATCTGTTTCACCGGAAAGCCGAAGCGGGCAAGACGCCGGGCGTCGTTGTCGGTTTGAATGTCGCCGGTGAGAATGCCCACGCGCTCGTTCTGCGGAAGACTCTCCAGCGTCCTTTCCAGCAGGCTCGTCTTACCTGAGCCGGGAGAGCTGATCAGGTTGAAGCAGAGGATTCCATGCTCGCGGAACCGCGCACGCAGGCCAGCCGCAAGGCGGTCATTCTCGCTCAGGACTTTCTTTTCCAGCGGTAACCGTTCCATTTTCTTCTACCTCCAAATAGGCCAGTTCCAATTCATCGCCGCTAAGGCATTCGCTGCGCAAGCTGCGGCAACGTGGGCACTCGAAGTTGAAATCCTTGACGCGGAATTCGGTGGCGCAGTCCAGACAACGGTGGCGGCGCGGGCAAATCTCGATTTCCAACTGCAGCGACTCGAGGTCGGTTTCGCGGGTCAATGCATCGAAGCAGAATTCCAGTGCCGAGGGATCCACAGCAGCCAGTTCGCCGATACGCACTCCAACTCTGCACGGGTAAGACCCCGGATGGCGCGCGGCTTCAACCCGAACCGCCTCCAAGACCGAATTTGCAATACCCATCTCGTGCATAGACCCCTCAGCAGATGCGCGGCAACGGATCAGCTGTCGTCCTGAGTGTCACGCAGGAGGCTCTTTACCCTCCAAGGCGCCCATCTGCTCCAGCAGGTCGTAGGTCCGCTCGGCCTCTTCTGCGTCCACTTTACTGATGGCAAATCCAACGTGCACCATGACGTAGTCGTCTACCCCGGCTTCCGGGACATAATCCAGGCTGGCCTCCCGGACAGTGCCGCCGAACTGCACCCGGCCAATGCGCAAGCCGTTGCGCAACTCCTCCGCAACGATTTTCCCGGGGATGGCCAGACACATGACGTGCTCTCCTTCGCTTTGAGCCTTACGCAGACGTGATTGCTGCAACTCTCATCAGCTCAGCGACCGATGCTTCAATCAAAGATCCCATTACGGCTCCGACCGCAGGGGACAACTCCGTTCCCCACTTGGTTGTGGCCGGTTGTACGCCCAGCAGTACGACTGTGGGCGGCTGCCGCGCAAGCACTCGCAGCGCCACCAGCAGATCGGCAACACCGAGTTGGTGCACGCTCCCCCTGCCCGGCAAGGTTTGCAACTCCTGGCTCGACATGCGAACCAGCGTCCCTGGTGGCTGTCCGACATCTACCGCATCCAGCACCAGCAGGTAGGAACAATCCCAGATGTAGGTGAGCAACTCCAGACCCAGCGTACCACCCTCAATCAACGCGACATCCTCAGGCACTCTGGCATCGCTTCTCAATCTCTCTACCGCCTGCGGGCCCACACCGTCGTCCGAGTGCAGGGTGTTGCCCAGGCCGAGCACAACGTATTTCGGGGGCGTTGGCATTCAGTCCGCCTCGCGCCGCGCTGAATCTTCTGCCAGTTCATCCCTGGGAACAAATTTGTATCCTGTGAAGATGCTCTCGATCAGTCCATTGCGCTCTTCCCAGGACACCAGCACTGCGCTGTAAACGTGGTGAATCACAAATGCGAAGAAGGCGAACATAATGCAGAAATGGGTCAGCCGGATGTACTGGATGTCGATAACCCGAGGCAGCCAACTGAACAGGGGAGCCAGCAGCCAGCCTCCGCGCACCTGGGTATACAGGGTCAGTCCGGTAATGATCTCGACGAACATCAGGGTGAACATTACCAGGTAGGTCACGGCGGCCAGGGCATTGTGTCCGACCTGATGCACGAGATCTTTGCGTAGGAAGCTGTAATAGGCGACCATCCTGCCCATACCTCGCCACTGGCGGCGATGGACGGGCACGAATGCCCGCCAGTTCGACCACTCGTTCCCCTTGAAAAACCAATAAATCCGCAGCAGAAACGCACTGATGAACACAAAGCCCGTGACCACGTGAATGAACCGTATCGTCGCCATCAGGAAGGGGGTGCTGCTCTTGGCGACAATGAACGGATTGTGGATGTAGTAACCGGTGAAGGAAAGCACGACCACAGCAAGAAATATGAACCAGTGCGAGACCCGCACCGGCTGTTCCCACACATAAACCCGCAGCGGAGGAAACGCGGGTTCCGGCCGGTGGGCCTCACCCCACCCATGCTTCGTTAACTCAGTCATCGCCGGCCTCCTTTCAACTCGCCTTGAGCACGGAATGGCACCGCCCCTGGGCATCCACCACGTGGACGGCACAAGCCAGACAAGGGTCGAACGAGTGAACCGTACGCAGGATCTCCAGCGGACGCTCCGGATCAGCGATAGGAGTCTTCAGCAGCGAGGCCTCGTACGCACCTCGCTGGCCTTTTGCGTCACGTGGTCCTGCGTTCCAGGTTGTGGGCACCACCGCCTGGTAGTTCTTGATCTTCTTGTCCTCGATATGGACCCAATGGGCAAGCGCGCCACGAGGCGCCTCGTGGAAGCCGAAGCCCTGCGCTTCCTTCGGCCATGAGTCGGGATCCCATTTCTCGCCGTTGTGCACACGCAAGTCTCCGTGCCCGAGTTTGTCGCCGAGTTCCGCAACCCACTTGCTGACCTGGCGCGCCATGAGTTGGGCTTCGATGGCGCGAGCAGCGATGCGTCCCAGAGTTGAGAACAGGGCGCTAGGCTGCGCGTTCAGCTTGGCCAAGGCGCCGTTTACCAAGTCTTTGACCTCCTGATGTCCGGAGGCATAGGCCACCAGCATGCGGGACAGAGGGCCGACTTCCATCGGATGGTCCTGGTAGCGCGGCGCTTTAAGCCAGGAGTACTTCTGGTCGGTCTGCAGATTCTCAAACGGTGGTTTCGGTCCGGTGTACTTGGGGTTGGTTTCGCCCTGGTAGGGATGCTTCGGGTTCTGATCTCCGTCGGAATACTGATACCAGGAATGAGTCACGTATTCCGCCACATTGGCTGGATCGACCGGTTGCACCTTGGAAAGATCACGGTTGAAGATGGCGCCACGGGGCAGGTAGAAGCGGGCGGAATCCTTGACGCTGCCCTGGGGAAAGTCGCCATACGAGAGGAAATTTCCCAGTCCCTCGCCACGCCCGAACCAGTCGCGATAAAAGCTGGCGACGGCCAGCACATCCGGAATATAGACCTGGTCAACGAAGGTCTGCGCTTTACTCGCCAGCTCCGCCAGGAACGTAATTCTCTCGGGATTGATCGTGGCCTGCGGCTCGTTTGGATCCATGGCGGTGGACATACCACCGACCAGGTAGGTCTGCAGGTGCGGGTTCTTCCCGCCCAGCACCGCGTGGATACGGATGTAGTCCCTCTGAAATTCCAGGGCCTCGATGTAGTGGGCAACGGCCAGCAGATTGGCCTCGGGCGGCAGATGATATGCAGGATGGCCCCAATATCCGCTGCTGAACAGGCTCAACTGCTTGCTCTCGACCAGCGCCTTAACACGGTCCTGGATGCCCTTGAAGTAAGTCCGGCTGGACTTCGGCCAGGGTGAAATGGACTCAGCCAACTGCTCCGTCTTGGCAGGATCGGCTTTCAGCGCCAGAGTCACATCAACCCAGTCGAGCGCGTGCAGGTGATAGAAATGGATCACATGGTCCTGCACATACTGGCTGGCGCCGATGATATTGCGGATCAGGTTGGCATTCTCTGGAACCTCGATGCCGAGCGCGTCTTCGACGGCACGCACCGACGTCAGGGCGTGAACGGTCGTGCACACCCCGCAGATCCGTTGTGCCCAGATCCAGGCTTCGCGAGGATCGCGGCCGCGCAGGATCAGCTCAATCCCACGAAACATGGTTCCTGAGCTCCAAGCGTCCGATATCGCGCCTCCGTTGAGCTCAGCCTCGATGCGCAGGTGGCCCTCAATGCGGGTCACCGGGTCAACCACGATGCGTGCCATACGATCCTCCTATGCTTTCGGCGGCTGGTTGCTCGCCTGCGGTGGAACTGCTTCCGGCTGGGTTCTCATGCGGTCACGAATGGCGCTGGCGATTCCATGGACAATCGTGGCGCCGGCCACGGCCGCCGTGACACCCATTCCGATCTCGCCGGCGGTCACGTCTGCGCCGAAGCCCGGAACCTGCGGCAGCCGCTCGTAGAAGGGAGAGCGAACGTCCCAGAAACGGTGAGAGGCGCAAGCCAGGCAGCCGTGGCCGGCTTTGACCGGCCAGCTTGTACCGTCGTTCCACCGCACCGAGGGGCAGTTGAAAGTGGCCTCGGGTCCTTTGCACCCCATCTTGTACAGGCACCATCCCTTGCGATGGCCTTCGTCGCCCCATTCCTGCACGAACCGGCCGGCATCGTAGTGGGCGCGACGCTCGCACTGGTCGTGGATGATCCGTCCATAAGCAAACAAGGGCCGGTGATATTGATCCATGGCAGGCAACTGGCCGAAAGTGAGGTAATGCACCAGCACGGCCGCGGTGTTAGCCGGATTCTGCGGACAACCGCCTAGGTTGATCACGTTGGCCTCAGGCACAGCCTCCGAGATCCCTACTGCACCGGTGGGGTTGGGATGGGCACGAACCAGCCCGCCGTCCCAGGCGCAGGCTCCCGCCGCAATGGTAGCGGCGGCATTGGGGCAAACGTGTCGAGCGATGTCGAGTGCGGTTCGACCACCTACCGTGCAATACACGCCGTCATCAGCCAGAGGAACTGCACCTTCCACTACGGCGAGGAATTTGCCCTTTTCCTCCCGCACCACCCGTTCCAGTGCGGCCTCGGCCTGGTGCCCGGCGCCTGCCATGACGAGTTCGTGATATTCCCAGGAGAAGAGATCCAGCACGACTTCCAGCACCGAAGGATGGCTGGAGCGGAGGATGGATTCGGAGTTTCCCGCGCAATCCTGAAACTGCAGCCACACCAGCACGGGCTTTCGCGCTTTTTCCAGCGCAGCTGCCACCTGCGCTACATATCGCGGAGGAAGCGCAAGAGTGGCGGTCATCGCGGTGCAGAATTTGATAAACCGGCGGCGGTTGATACCCTTCTGCTGCAGGGCCCTGGTGAAGGTCTGATTCGACGGGAACATGGGCTCACCTCTTTTTCGTGTCTTACCCGGGGAGCCAACCAAGGCGATCACCGGAAAGCGAGCCTAGAAGACTTCCCCGGTGCCAATTATTTCGACCTGAATATCAGAGATCTCCCATCCAGTGCTGTGACTCAGGTCACGGATCAACGTGATTTCACAGACTTCTTCGATTCTTGCGATGGTTTCGGTGTGGGGCTGCCCCGGCTGGCCGAGGAAATGATTGTAGGGTGCTCGGTTCTCCGCAGTTTATAGAGTGTCTCGGTCGCGGGAAGTGGGATGGAGCGACGTGGCAGCCAACAAGCAGAAAACCCCAGATTCGGTTGAGTCTGGGGAGGCTCGGGGAACAACCTACCCCGGAGTCTGTTCACATCCGGCCTAAAGGCGAAGCGGCCGCACGTATATGGGTCGGATAGTCACTCTGGCCGACGTACTCACGATGGCTGAAGCGATCTGCCGGATCTGTGCCGACCCCATACGGGCAACGACGATGGGTTCCAGGGGAAAACAGAGGGCCACCGACCCTTCACCGTAGGGTGGCAGACTTCGGCGAAACTGGCGGGCATTTCGCAGCCGGTGTAGATTGAAATCTTGAACACCGTTTCACGAGGTGAACGCTTGAAGCTCTTAGTCATCGGTTCTGGCATGATGGGTTCGGCGGCCGCCTTCGACATGGCGCGCCAATCGCAGGTTGAGTCAGTCTCCCTCGCCGATAGCGACCTCAAACGCGCTCGCGAAGTAGCCGCCCGCGTAAACAGGATTACCGGCGATAAGAAAGTCCGCGCTCTCGCGCTCGACGCCAGTAGTAAGAAGGCTGCCGCCAAGCTTATGCGTGGCCATGACGCTGCGCTCTCGGCCGTCCCCTATTTTCTGAATCTCGGCCTCGCGAAAGCTGCCATAGAAGCGCGGTGCCACTTTGCCGACCTCGGCGGAAACAACACCGTCGTCCGCCAGGAACTTGCGCTCGCCAGCGAAGCTGAGAAGCGTGATGTCGCTCTCGCTCCCGACTGCGGCCTTTCTCCCGGCATGGCTTCCATTCTCGGCGGCGAACTCGTCCGCCGCCTCGGCGGCCGCGCCGACGCCCTCAAACTCTACGTCGGCGGCCTCCCCGAAAAGCCCATGCCGCCGTTCCACTACCAGCTGGTTTTCTCGGTGGAAGGCCTCATCAACGAGTACGTGGAACCAGCTCGTATTCTCCGCAAAGGCAAACTGGTCACAATTGAACCGCTCACAGAACCCGAGGAATTTCATATGCCGGGCTTCGCGCCCCTTGTTGCCTTCCACACTTCCGGCGGCACGTCAACTCTGCCCGAAAGTTTCGAAGGAAGGGTCGGCGAGTGTTTCGAGAAAACGCTTCGCTACCCGGGCCATTACGATCTGCTCTGCGAATTAAAGGCGCTCGGCCTTTTTTCCAGCGACAAGATGCGTGTCAACGGAGCTGAGATCACGCCCCGAGCCGTGATGTCAAAAATCTTCGAGGGTAAATTTGCCGGAAAGGGCCCGGATGTCTGCATCATGCGCCTAGAAGCGCACGAGTCAGTGAGTTCGCCGGGCGTGCGCGGCTTGCTGGGCGGACGCCTCAAGGGCCGCGTCGCCAGCTTCACCCTGGTCGATCACTACGATCCTAAGACCGACATGAGCGCTATGATGCGCACCACCGCATTTCCGGCCTCGATTGTCGTACAAATGATCGCTTCCGGCGCCCTCACCAAACGCGGTGGCGTGCTGCAGGAACGAGACGTCCCCGCTGACCTGTTTCTGGACGAAATGTCCAAACGTGGAATCCACATCAGGTACAGCGTGGACTAACTTGCACTCAATACGTTGCTCACATCCTCGAGCAGGGCCAGATTTGTGCTCGCATTTCGTACCATTCGAAACGGAATAACAGGCGGGAGATCATGTTCCTGCCCGACAAGCCGGAGATGGTTGTTCAGACCTTCGCCGTCGACCAGATGAAGAAGGAGTTGGCCCCGATCTCAAAGGCCGCGAAACAGGAAGAAATGAACAGACCGAGCCTCGATCACGCGAGCGGAGGGTTGCGAACCTCGCAAGAAGCTTGAGCACAAGCCGGGACAACCGATCGAGCCAGCCGCGCGGTTCTGGCAGTGAGGAAATCTATCTTCACTCCTTCTCAATTTGACCTCCACGTCCGAGCGGTGTCCTCGGCTTCATACATAGCACGGAGCCCGCTCATCGAATTAATATCGATGCGAAAGAACAAAGTCTGAATCGACAGATCGGCGGTTTGTTCGCGCCTTTCCGCCAGAGGAATTCGCCACCATTCAGAATACTCGGCGAGTCGTTCCTGCGCATGCTCCCGCTGAGCGTCGTATTGCGGCCCCGTCAGCTCCAAGTACGTTCCAGTCACTATTACGCTAAGCCATTCCAATCCATCTACTATCTCGTCGGCTTGCAGACAAACCTTGGGATTTTGCCGCATCCACTCAATCTTCTTCCCGACAGTTGAAAAAATGTAGATGGAGTCAGGCTCATACGAAAAGTAAACAGGTACTATATGTGGTTGGTTGTCCAACGCACACCCCAGCCTGCCGATATATAGGCGTTTCAATAGCTCACTACATTCATGTTGGGAAATTGCAGTAATTCGCATGACGGCTTCTCTCCTAGGCATCGCGCTTGGACAGCGAGACAGTCTAAACTACTCCGGTCGCATTCCTGGCATCGTCGATTCGCGCAGTCGCTCGTGAGGTAATTTCTGGCCCCCAGCGGTCTTTGAAGTGACTTTCAGGCTGTGTGAGGATTCACTGCTTCCAGGTGTTGTCGCGCTTTTTCTTTTCTTTTTCACCGATCTGCGTGGGGCCTAGTCTTGTGTTGGGTATTCATCCCGCCACTGTTGGTCATTCTGCTGTTTGTTCTTAGCCGCGACCTGTTGAAGCCCACAGTGCGAAAGCGGTCTTTTTCGGCGGATCGCTGGGAAAATCGCTGCAGTACATGTGGCCGCTGGGGGCAGTCGCCTGTTGTTTGCCGCCCTCAGGACCAGAGGCCAGTTCGACGGTGAGCGACTCGCTGGGCTAAAAGCCGAACCGTGAAGGACTATCCCTGCATAGTTTGGAGCTGACATTTCGACCGACAACGTAATGCCGAAACCCGCCGATAGGTAAGAAAGGGCGCTTGCAAATCTGCAGTTGCCGGCAACTGATTGATTCTTTCCTGAGGACCACAAAAATGCGCCACTCCTTCCTCCGCACTCTGATAGTGAGAGGCGCACGCGTCCCGATCGGCGATCCAGAAATCAACGCTGCATAGGTTCAGGTGAAATCGTTGATGCTGAAAAGTAATGCCGCCGGCGGTCAGTTCAATTCGATTACAGTCACGCTTTCGTGTCTGAAAGTGTACTTGAAATCGGCCGACACTCCCGTTAGAGAGGTTTCCCGCGGATAGATGTGCTGGGGCTGGTTTTCGTCATTCTTTTCATAAATGCTTTCCGCAAACACTGATCGCGCCCTGGCCTGGGTTGGCCGGAAGCCGCTGATCTCTATTCTGGTTTCGACGTCCTGTGTCAGGTGACGATTCACGCAGAACAGAGTCAGTTTGGTCGCGGAACTATTCAGCGCCGCAACCACGTCGAGATAGGGTACGCCGGCAATCCTGGGCAGGCGAGTGGATCCCTCTTGGATGTCGTAGGTCGGGACATTGCTGTGAGTTTCGACCAGGCGATTGAGATCGGCATTCGAGTAAAGCTGAAAAACCCAATACGCCGGGACGCCAAAAACCCGGCCGCGTTTCTTCCAGATCCCCCCAAACTCGATGATCCCGGTCATGTCAGAAACCGGAACGATGTCGGCGTTTCTCAACAGCATATTCAGGAAGCCCCCGGTTCCTATGGCCCCGCCCATGTTGTCGTAGCGCGGGGAGAACACATCTTCCGACGACCAATAGAGCCATTCGGTGAAGGCGGTCTTCACTTGGTCGCGTCCGGGAGAGTCCTGAATCTGCTGATGCATTTGCTGCAGGCGGCGCTCGAGTTCGACGGGGAGCGCAAAGGTGGCCTGGGCGATGAAATCGGGGGAAGGGTGAGGCGCCTGCACCGAGTTCGTGGTCACGACAAAATGCGTGGAAAGGTAGTTGAAGGCGTCGGGAGCATTAACGAGTTGCGCGTCATTCCACTTCGCAAACGAATCCGGATCGCCGCCGGTCGCAATCAGACGGGCCTTTGGATCTACCTTCGAACCGCCGCGCTGAATAATTTCGTTCTTTCTGCCACGCGAGGAAGAGTTGGATACCCGATTTGAAAGTCTCCCCAGAGTTCGTTCCCGAGTTCCCAGAGCAACCCTCCCGAATGATCTGCCCAATGAGCGTTTACATATTGCACCCAATCGGCGGCCTCTTGTGGAGTGCCGGTACCGAGATTCAGGGCGATCTGAGGGTCCGCTCCAATCAATTGGCAAAAGCGCAAGAACTCATCCGTCCGAACTGGTTGTACTCGGGAATGCCCCAGGCGGCATTCAACATGCTGACGCGTTGGTCGCGCGGCCCGACGCCGTCTCGCCAGTGGTAAGCCGAGGTGAAATTTCCACCGAAACGCACGATTGGCGTCTTGAGATCTCGCGACATCGCGATCATTTCCGGGTCCATGCCATCCACGTTGTCGCCTGGAAGCAGGGACGCCTGATCGACCAGCAACGCGAGTTTCGCCACTGGCGGCGATGACGAAATCCGCAGGCTCAAGAGATTGCAGTTGATGGGGAGGAACATCGAGCGTGAATTCGTAACGTTGCCACCCCGAGGTGCTGAGCTTGATTTCACGACTATTGAAGATATGGTCCGGATGGTTGCGCTCGCGTAGAGAAACTTCAACGATAGCCGGGCCACCCACGTGCCTCAGATAAACGCTTCCGACATAGTGCGAAACGCGGCGGACGGGAAGATAAACTTTCTGGCGAATACCGGTCTGCTGGTCCGGCAAAGCCATCAGCAACAATGAGCGTTGCGAATTCGCGGCGTCGTTCCACTGCGGAGCATAGCGCGATCCCTGCGAATAGCGGAGCGGCTCCCAGGGCAAGGGCAACGACATTTCCGAAGCGCGGTTGAGTTCCGGATCGTCCCTGACCATGTCGGCGATGTGTTTTACGTCCCAGAGATTGTTTTCAAAACTGGGATTCTGCAAGATCTCCGCCCAAAGCCCGTTGTAAGTGGAGTTGCCGATCGGTTCCAGGAATGTGCCGAAAATTGTTCGCGGGACTGCGTGGCTTCCGATTTTTGTGGCGTCGATGAGGATAGTTGTTTCTGCAGTTGCCTGGGCCGGAGCGAGTGCAGGACTACCCAGCAGCAGCACAATCATCCACAAACACCGGTAAGTCCAGGATCGCATTGGGCACCTCGAGCGCGGCACACGGCGATGCAAATCATACATGGAATTGACAAAGACTAAATCGTTCTCTACTTTACTCCGCTGAATCGGTGAAGCGACTCTGCGTTCCGCGAGGACAGTCCAGGAGAATGCAAACATGTTTTCCGACAAGCGACGACACTTTCTGCGGCAAGCCGCAAATGCTGGAATAGGCTGTTCGGCCAGTCTCCTGCTGGGCCGGTTTGCACGGGCTCAGACGCCACCCCTCAGCTCAAGCGATGTCACGCGGGTTTACGTTGACTCACGACGCACGATTGCGCCGCTGGATCGAAATCTCTTCGGCTCATTTCTGGAGCACCTGGGGCGCGCGATTTACGAGGGCATCTTCGAACCGGGCTCGAAGCTGGCGGACTCCAGTGGATTTCGCAAAGATGTGGCGGACGAAATACACCGGATGGGCGTCCCGATCGTCCGCTATCCCGGCGGAAATTTTGTTTCCGGATACAACTGGCTTAACGGTGTCGGCCCCAAGCAAGATCGTCCGCGGGTGCTGGACAAGGCCTGGAATACGCTCAACACGAACCAGTTTGGCACCAATGAATTCATGGCGTGGTGCAAGGCGGTAGGCACGGAACCTTTGATGGGCCTGAATCTGGGCACCGGAACTGCAGAGGAGGCGGCTGATCTGGTCGAATACTGCAACGTGGAGAAAGGCACGCGATGGAGCGATCTACGCCGCCAGCACGGCGTTGCGGAGCCCTACAAGGTGAAGCGCTGGTGCCTGGGCAACGAAATGGACGGCCCCTGGCAGATCGGACACATGACGGCCACCGAGTATGGATTGAAGGCCCAGGATGCCGCGCGCCAGATGCGCTATGTGGATCCGTCACTTCAACTCATTGCCTGTGGATCGAGCAACCCGTTCGTGCCCACTTATCTGGAGTGGGACCGCGAAGTCCTGGAACAGTGTTACGACTACGTGGACGCCCTTTCGCTGCATCGCTATTTCCGCAATACTCCGGCGGACACCGGCGGCGACAGTTCGAAGTTTCTCGCCCTGAACCTGAGCATGGAAAAGCAGATTGCCGAAACCATTGCGGTTTGCGACATGGTGCAAGGGCATAAGCGGTCGGCGAAGAAACTATGGCTCTCGTTCGATGAATGGAACGTCTGGTATCGGGCGCGAGGGGGAGAGTTTGCCAACGGCCACGGGCGGGAAGCGCCTCACTTGCTGGAAGAAGTGTACAACCTGGAGGACGCATTGCTGGTCGGAGGAGTGATCAATTCACTGATTCGGAGCGCAGACCGCGTGAAAGTCGCCTGCCTGGCTCAACTGATCAACGTGATTGCTCCAATCATGACAAATCCGGACGGCCTGCTGCGGCAGACGATCTACTATCCTTACGCCTGGGCGCTGCAGTTTGCGCGTGGCTCGGTGCTGAATCTTATGGTGAATTCTCCCACCTACGAAGTTTCCGGCATGGGTCAGGTGCCGTATGTTGACGTTGCCGCGACGATCAGCCCGGGGGACGGCAAGGTCTCTCTCTTCATTCTCAATCGCGATCTGGTCAAGGCTCACGGCATTTCGAAGTGCCGGCGCGCTCCTACGCCGTAATTCAATGGGGAGGATGACCTGCCGCGCTCCCAGCGAAGAAGCTGGAGTGCGCCTGGTTGGGCCGTGGTGACTCGTCGCCGGAGTAAACGTCGTCCCCAGAGCCCTGCAGGGCAAGAGAAGCGCCGGGGCCCCTCAAACTGCGAGATGACCCGTCGATAGCGAACACCGCGATTCTGCCCACCCTGAGGGAGTAGGGCGGAGCGGCGGGCAGTCCCGAAATCCCCGGTCATCTGACTCTTGGCTTCGCGCCCGCGTCGGGAGGATCGACCTCGGCCACGGTGACGGCGGTCACCCCGGGCAGCCTTGCCGGTCCACCCGCAGGGAGGGCGGAGTACACGCTTTCTATGATTTTTGGTAAGCGTTTCCTTGCCCACTGCCCCCGGCTTGGGCCTTCCTCAAAGAACCGGCCTGTCACAAGGAGAACTTGGAAATTCGCCGAACTTATACACGCTGGATGTGGGAGGAGCCGGGGTAGTAGTACAAAGATATTAGATTTTTCTTGACACTATATAAGGGAAGGGCGTACTTTCCGCGAATCAGGTAAGTAAACGATTGCTCAACCTTGGGCCGCGAGTCGAGTGTGTTCTCGGTTTCACGTGGGTTAAGGCAAAACAATTAAGTCTGCGGGGGTGTGCATATGAAACGACCGGTTTCTTCCTGCGTGTTTCTGCTGTGTCTTTTCGTCACCTTCAGCGTGTTCGGTGCATACGCCCAGTTTGCTGACCGGGCGGTGATTACAGGTATAGTCACCGACACTACCGGGGCCGCGGTGCCCGCAGCTCAGGTCAGAATCATCGATCAGAGTACCGGCGTGGCAACGGCGGTGGGCACGAACGATGCCGGTAACTACAGTACGCCACCCCTCCAGTTGGGAACCTATACGGTCGAGGTTCGTAAAGAGGGCTTTAAAACCTACTCCCGCACGGGGATTGCGCTGAGCGGCGGACAGACTTACCGGGAGGATGTGAAGCTCGAAGTCGGCGCGGTAACTGAGAGCGTCGAGGTCCAGGCTGTCGCCGGGCAGATCAACACCGAAAACCCGACGGTGTCTCATACGGTCGGGGAGACCTACTATCGCGATATGCCGGCAGTGATGGGCGCCGACATCCGTCTGGCAGAATCCCTGCTCCAGTTGCAGCCTGGTTTTGTGCCCATGCAGCCCAATGGGGATGCGATCTTCCGCGGCAGCCAGTTCACTTCCCGCATTAACGGCGGCCAGACCATGGCCACCGAGAACTGGTTTGACGGCGCGGCCTTTGGTTACGCGGAGGGTCACCAGGGGACGCAGGAAAGCTCTGTTCCTTATCCCTCCGTGCAGGAGATGACAGTTGTAGAGAACACGTTTTCCGCGCAATATGGGCACACTAGCGGCGGATTTGTTACCTACACCACCAAGTCAGGGACCGATAAACTCCACGGCAACTTGTACGATTTCTACGGTTCGGATAAGTTCGACGCCTCGAATTATTTCGTCGGGCCACAGCTCAAGGCCCAAGGCTTGAACAACAAACTGCCTCTCGGCCAGAATAACTGGGGCTTTGCATTAGGGGGCCCGGTTCCCAAGCTAGGCAAGACTTTCTGGTTCTTCAACCTCGATGGCATGGACTACCACAGCACGGTCAACACCGGCTTCGTGAATACTCTTGCCACACCGTTACAGAAGCAGGGCGACTTCTCGGAGTTTCTGGACACGACGAACATCGTGGCACAGGACGCGTTGAACCGGCCCATTTACCAGGGTGAAATCTTCAACCCGGCCTCTACGCGACAGGTCGGCGGAGTGCCGGTTCGAGACGGCTATGGCTTTGACCCCACCACCGGCCTCCCCATCGCGGGACAGGCAAATATCATCCCCAGCACCGACCCCCTGTGGAGTCCCATGGCGACGGCTGTCATTCCCCTTATGCCGGGGCTAGACCGCAATACGCTGCGCCAAAACGGCTTTGGCGGGAACTCGGACGACAACGACAAGATCAACGTCAGAACCTGGCTGCTGAGATTCGACCACACCTTCAACCAGAAGTTCTCGATCAGTAACACATATTACGAAAACATCCGGCCGCGCACCGCGCACTGTGGCGGACCGCAAGGCTGCCAGACTGAGAATAACGGACAAACGAACCCATCCGCCAACGACGCCTACATTGGCCAGGGATTCTTTCAGCGGATCACCAACCATTTCGACCACGTCCAGATAAATTACGTGATCAAGCCGAACCTGTTTAACCACACCACGCTAGCCTATGACCGTTGGCTCATGAAGGGCCACATGTTATCTGGAGGAGTAGGCTGGAACCAGAAGCTGGGCCTTGGCCTCCCGGATCAACCCATATTTAACGAAGCCGGCTTTCCTCAACTGAACTTCAATGGCCCGGTCGGTTACACCCACTACGGCACACCCTGGGCGAGCGACGGAGCCGACATCAACAATCGTTTCCAGTTCCTTGACGACGTTTCTTGGGTAACCGGCAAGCACACAATAAAGGCCGGTTTCGAATACCGCTACATGGACTTTCCACAGACTGGCTGGGCGGTGAACACCGGAGGTAACTTCAATTTTAACGCCAACGAGACTGCGGCCTACGACGCAAATGGCAACAACTTGAACGGGTCGACTGGAAACGAATTCGCCTCGTTCATTCTGGGTCAGGTGGACAGCGCCAATTTCTCCGTACCTTTCAAGTACACGCCCGTTATGAAATATGCTTCTCCATGGGTCAACGACGACATCAAGCTGACGAAGAAGCTCAATGTGACCCTTGGCATACGCTTCGACTGGCAATCGGGGCTGTCGGAGAAGTACAACCGCTTTTCCACCTTCGATCCGACCGCCCCCAATCCTGTCGGCCATGTTGGAGCGACCGTATTTAATGGCCACCAGGCGACCGGCAAAAGCAGTTGGAGCGTCGGACCGCGCGTCGGGTTCGCCTATGCTCTAAATGAGCGGACGGTGATTCGGGGCGGATACGGGATCTACTATGCCGGTGTGCAGGCCGACTCGTGGGATCCTTACCCGGTGGACGGCTACCAGACCAATCCAGTCGCGCCCAACACGACCAACGGCCTGGCACCAGCGTTTTATTTCAACGGCACCGGGGCATGCCCGTCTAACCTCACCCAACTCAGCGGGACTAGTATTTCCTGTGGTTGGCCGGCAGGCGCAATCATCCTCCCGCCCCAACTGAAAGCCGACGTGTCGAATGGTGGAAATCCCGTCGGGGTTGATCCCCATACTTACACCATGCCGAGGTACCAGAACTGGTCGATCTCGTTCCAGCGTCAGTTGAGCAACAACATGTCGGTCGACATCGCGTACGTGGGCAACCATGGAACGCGGTTGATCGATGGCCGGACCTCCGGCGGCGTGCGGTCCAATATGAACCCTGGCAGCGTGCTTGATTTGGGGTCGGCCGTTCTCGGGGCTCAAATCATCAACGGTGTCCCTGACGCGACGGCGGCGGCCGCTGGAATAACAAGCCCCTACCCCACCTTCTCCGGCTCAGTGGCCCAGGCGCTTCGACCATGGCCACAATACCAGCAGATTAACTGGCGCTTTTTCAATTACGGCTCGAGTCACTACAATGCGCTCCAGGCCAGCTTTGAACGGCGCTTGAGCGCTGGTCTGCAGGCCAAGGTTGCGTACACATACTCGAGACTGATGAACAATGGCGCCGAGACCGGGCTAGGCTCCGGTGGGCCTCCCGTGCAGAACCCCAGCGACATGAGAGACCTCTACACGGTCAGCTCCGACGACGTTCCGCAGATTCTGTCGTTGGGATGGGTTTACCAGTTGCCCTTCGGCAGTGGCAAGAAGATCGGAGGGAGCAGCTCCGGGTTTGTGAACAAAGTGATCGGTAATTGGCAGGTCTCCGTGGTTCAGTCGTACTCGTCGGGCAGGCCACTATCCATCACAATGCCAAACAACCTTGGCGGCTTCCTGTTCAACGCGGGCAAGTTCCCTGACAAAGGCGGGAAGGGGTTGAGCGGGACATTCAGCAACCCCTACAATGACAGCTATCTCAACCAATCCGGGTGGAGTGCGCCGGGGGGAAGCGCCGACGCACTTGCCTTCGGAAACGCTCCGAGGGAGGATGCAAGCGTCCGCGGGTTCAAGTACTTCAACGAAGATTTCTCTATCTTCAAGGACACCTACTTCGGAGAGGGCAGGTACGTTCGCTTCGAATCCGACCTAGGCAATGTCTTCAACCGGGTCTTCTTCTGCCCCGTGGATACGAACTGGCAGCCGAATAACGCGAACGGCAACTTTGGTCATACCGGCAGCCAGTGCAATATCCCGAGGCGAGTGCAGTTCGGGCTGCAGATCTTCTTCTAGACGGCCTTACCCGCCGCGCGTAAGGCGCGGCGGGTGGCCCGCTTCCGGCAGGCAAGGCTAGCCTCGAATCTGTTACGAGGATGTGTGTTCGGCGGTCGCCGGGCAGCGGAACGTTCCTATCGCTTGCCTAGTTTCTCTCTGCGGACTATGCCGTGCCCCTCTTGCACCACGAGCAGTTGATTCGCGTCGACGTTCTTAAACGACTCCAGCAGACCTAACGGCCAGCGGACTTCCACAAGGTCCGCCTGCACGGCTCTACCAAGGCCAAAGTGCAGGCGCAGGTCATTTTGCGACATAAAACTGGAGCCGCTCATTACCTCATTGATTTGGGAATGGCGGCCAACCATGACTCGCACGCGAGCGCCGACGGCACTGCGATTGGACTTGGTACCGATGCACTTGACCTTCAGCCAGTTGTTCTTCGAACGGCAATCGTTGCGGAGAAGGGACGGAGGCTCGTTCATGTTGATAATCACGACGTCGACATCCCCGTCGTTATCGAAGTCGCCGAATGCCGTGCCGCGGCTGCTGTGTAACTGCGCTACCGCCGCTCCGGCACCCGAGGTAACGTCGACAAAGCGCCCGTTCCTCAGGTTCTTGTATACAATTTTTCTCTGCTTGAATGTCACGTGCAGCCTGCGCGTGTCGACCTCCGGGAAGACGTGGCCGTTCGACATAAAGATGTCGGGCCAGCCGTCATTATCGAAATCGAACAGGCCAACCCCCCATCCTAGATACTTGGTATTGGTGCCCATCCCAGCCTGGTAGACAGCGTCGTAGAAGGTGCCGTCGCCGTTGTTGTGGTATAAATTCGCGGTCTGGTCGGAGTAGTTTGTCTTGACGATATCGAGCCAGCCGTCGCAGTCGTAGTCGCCGACTCCCACTCCCATGCCTCCCTGGGCCGTCCCATTCTCGTTGAGAGCGCAACCGATGTCGCTGCCGATCTCTTCGAACGTCCCATCCTGCTTGTTGTGATAGAAGCGACTGGGCACAGAGTCACACGCTACATAAATGTCGGGCCAGCCGTCGTTGTCAAAGTCCGCGGCACATACACCAAGTCCATAAGAACCCGCCGGAAGCCATTGAACGCTGTTGAATGTGGGTGCTGCCGGCCCGCGCGGGATCGCCACGCCGGATCTCTCGGAAACATCCTCAAAGGTTCCGTCCCCGCGATTGTGGTACAAAAGGTTGGTCCCGCCACCCATCCCTTGTGGCCCACAACCCACGGCAAGGCCGTAGTACCGACAGAACTGGTTCTCGCCGGGTTGAGGCGCTACACGAGGATCGAAGTTCACATAGTTTGCTACAAACAGGTCCAGATGTCCGTCACGGTCGTAGTCCACAAGACAGCAACCGGTATTCCATCGCGGTTTTGGACCCTTTTGCATCAGGCCGGCCTTCTCCGTAACATCGGTGAACGTCCCATCTCCGTTGTTGTGGTAAAGGACGATTCCGCCCCAATAAGTCACGACCAGATCGTCATATCCGTCGTTGTCATAATCTCCAACACAGCACCCCTGCCCCCATCCTGATCGAAGCAGTCCAGCTTTTTCCGTTATGTTGGTAAAAGACCCGTCGCGGTTATTGTGAAACAAGAAGTTGGCAGGCTGATGTTCTGGCGAGATGCCTTCAAATCGTGTCCCATTTACAAAGAAGATGTCCGGCCAGCCATCGTTGTCGTAGTCGAAAAGAGCCACGCCACAGCCGATTTCCTCCAGCAGGTATCGCTTGCGTTCGACGCCACCAAAGACGTTGATCGCTCCGCTCAAACCAGCCTGAGCGGCAATGTCGGTGAAAGAAAATCCGGCTTCAGGGGCAAGAGCTTTCTCGGATCTCCCGGTGGGGGCTGAAGCTGCCGGTTTTTGAAGGGCCGCCGCCTCCCCGATGCCTGGCAGAAGAATTGACGCCGGTACGATCTTGCCCCACCTCGCCACTTCACGAAAAAACTCACGTCGTGAGAAACGGCTGAATGCCATGGATTGGCCTGAACCTCCACCCTCGGGAAAGATAGCCAAGCGCTTTTTGATCACTCCGGCAGCAGCAATCGGAGATGCACGTCGGTCTGTGCACGGCGTTCTCCTTCAAGCTTTCGTGACTCTGCGAGTTCCTGGTCGGACTCCGCGGTCTTGCCCAGGCGGCGAAGCAGCAAACCCATTTGATAATGGGCCTCCACGGAGCCCGGATCGAGGGCAACCGCGCGTTCGAGAGCCTGTTGCGCTTCGTCATATTGATGCTGTCTCAACAGTATGCCCCCCAGCTTCACATAAGAAGGGGCATGCTTGGGATAGCTTTTGAGCAGATCACGAAAGATTTCGACCGCCTGATCGTCCTGACCTTCCGAGTCATAAGTCAGGCCCAGGTAGTAGGACGCCGCAACCTGCTCGTGCTGTACTCGGAGGCTTTCCTTCAGCGAAGCCTCGGCCTCACTGTACTTGCCCTGCAGGTAATACACAGACCCCATCGCGTAGTTCAGGATGGCATCCTGTGGATGCTTCTGCAGAAGCTCGCCGAAGAGCGACGCAGCCTTGGATAGGTTGTGTTGAGCGACATTCGCGGAAGCCAGAACGTAGACGTACGGCTCCGAATCGGGCTTCAGGGCGACTGCCTTCGCCAGCGCAGGCAAAGCATCGTCCAGGAGATTTCGTTGCAGGCACATCTTTCCGAACTCGAACAGGATTTCAGGATTCTCTGGGTCCTTTTGTTTGGCGGCAATGAGGTGCGCCAAAGCCTTCTCCGTATCTCCTTGCCGCTCCGCAACCTCGGCAAGGCTCTGCTCACAGGCCACACACTGGGGGTTCAGGATAAGAGCGTGTTCCAGATTGTGCTCGGCCGGATCCAGCATGCCAAGGGCTAAGTACCCTCTCCCCAGCTTGAAAGCGAGGGTAGGCTGCTCAGCGACCTGGGCTTCCTGGCTCTCGAAAACTGCCTTTGCTTCACCTTCCATTCCATACGTCGCCAGGACGTTGCCGAAGTCCAAGGATGATTCGGGGGACGCCGCGGGCATGCGCTGCCAGTCGCCAACCAGACTCTTCAGCTTTTCTTTTCTCCCGAGGGCCCCGTAGTCGGTCGCGAGCAACAGGAGGCCGTCCTCGGTCTCTCTCAGTTGCGGCACGATCGGCCCAGCCACGTCCAAGGATTGCTGAAAGTTATGGAGAGAAGCTTCCACTTTGGCCAGGTTAAACCGAGCATTGACGTTTCCGGAATCGAGTCGCAGGGCCTCCTGGAAGTTCTCCCTCGCCAGTTCCGGTTTGCCCTGGAAGAGGTAGGCGCTCCCCAGGCTCGTTCGAGCGCCCACAAGATGAGGATTCAGCGCCAGCGCCTGGGTCAGGAAGCTTGTACTTTCAGCATACTTGCTTTCCTGCAGGCGGATTGTACCCAGCATGGCCAATGCCAATGCGCGCGTGCTCATATTTCCCAGAGCCTTACGCGCTTCAGTCTCCGCCTGGTCCAATTGCCCCTGGCTCAAAAGTCGCGCCGCCGCCTCGACGTGGTTGATTTGCGCAAAACTGACGCTCGATAGGATTATTATTGTGAATAGTCGCGAAGGGCGTAGCGTGTGCCATAAGGGCGCTGACTGCAACCTATAAATGCCGCAGCGGTGGTATTTTATGCGCTCGCCAAGGGCACTCATGTTAGCTTTTTATAGCATGCCGCCGGCCCACCCGGCACAACTTCCGTGAGTGCTGAAAAGGTTGTGAGCGCATCCGTGCGGGCACATTGGTTTTGCCAAAGATGCTGGCGGTAATGCGTTGACTGGGGGGTGCTCTAACTGAGGGCCATACAGCTTGAGGGTCAAAAGAACAGGGGCCGACATCGGATCGCGTCGCACTTTCCTGAAGGGTCTGCTCGGCGGGTTCCTCGCCGGCAATTGGTTGTGCTCCACCTCATCACCCTGCTTCGCAATGGCGCAGGGGGGGAGCCAGTTCCCCTTTGAACTCGTCCCGCCTGAGGTCAGCGGCGTCACATGGGAGCACAGCAACGGACGCTCGCCAGAGATGTACCTGCCGGAGACCGTAGGCGCCGGCTGCGCATTCTTCGACTACGACAATGATGGCTGGATGGACATCTACCTGGTCAACAGTGGCAAGTGTGATTTTTTCGACCCTCACCCCCCTCTTCGCAACGCGCTTTACAGAAACAACCGTGACGGAACCTTTACAGATGTGACCGAAAAAGCCGGAGTTGCGGGTGGCGGGTATGGGATGGGTGTGGCGGTTGGCGATTACGACGGGGACGGCTTGCCTGACCTTCTGGTGACACAGTACAACGGCGTCATTCTCTACCACAACAACGGGAACGGTACGTTCACCGACGTGACTCGGAAGGCAGGCCTACCGACGGACGGTTGGGCATCGAGTGCGGTCTGGTTTGACTACGACAATGACGGGAGACTCGACCTCTTTATTTGCCGATTTGTGGATTTCGACAAGTCGAAGAACAAATTCTGCGGCAAACGCGAAACCGGCGACCGCTACTACTGTATTCCGCGCGTTTACGAGCCGATGCCGAACTGGCTGTTCCACAACAACGGCGACGGTACCTTTACAGACGTCAGCCGCGAGTCTGGAATCGCGAAGTCCCTCGGCAAGGCGTGGGGTGTCGTCGCTTGCGATATCAATAACGATGGGCGCATGGATCTGTTCGTCGCGAACGATACGGTCGAGAATTTCCTGTTTGTCAATCGTGGCAACGGGAAGTTTGAAGAGATGGGCCTCCAGGCCAATGTGGGCTTCAGCGCCGAAGGCCGGGCTCGGTCCGGGATGGGAGTGGATGGTGCTGACTACGACCAGGACGGCTGGATGGACCTGTTCGTTACCAACGTCGACCAGGAGATGTATTCGCTCTATCACAACAATCGTGATGAGACCTTCGACGATATGGCCATTCCTTATGGCATCGGCAAGGTCACGCGGCTGATGAGCGGGTGGGGAGTGAAATTTTTCGATTACGACAACGACGGCAATCCTGACCTCTTTCTTGCCGACGGCCATCCCGACGACAAAATCGAGGCACATACGAGCGAAGTCAAGTATCGCGAGCCCATGTTGCTTTTTCACGGCACGGGCCGGGGATTCGAGGACGTGACCGCCTCCAGCGGCCCTGTTTTCTCACAGCCCTATGCCGCACGCGGCATGGCGATCGGCGATTTCAATAATGATGGGGCACTCGATGTGCTCGTGGCAGTCAACAACGGGTCGCCCCTGCTGCTCAAGAACCAGGTGGGGCGACTCAACCATTGGCTGGGGGTGAAGCTGGTCGCGAAAAAGACCAATCCCGACGCCGTGGGCACCCTGATTACCTGGCAGGCGGGAGACCTGAAGCGGTCACGCTTCAAGACCGGTGCAGGAAGTTATCTGGCCGCGCACGACCCACGGATGGTCCTGGGCATCGGCAAGCGCCCCCACATCGATTGGGTCGAGGTGAGGTGGCCGCTGCCGAGCGGGCGAGTGGAACGCTTTACCAATCTTCCCATTGACCAGTACATCACTCTCGTGGAAGGGCAAGGGAGCGCACCGCGACAACCTTGATCCACTTCTTGCGCGAAGCTGGCCGCAGACTGGTGGCCGCAAGCAATCAACTCGTTGTCCTTCAGGAAACGAAGGAAGGGAATCCTCAGCAGCCGGAAATTCCGGCAGGGCCAACTATGCGGAGATGCCTCGAGCTGTCGCGCTGGGTGATGGTCGGCGGGATCCTCTTCTTCTTGCTGGGCGCCACTCCAACGCCCGACGTGCAGTTCACCGATATCACACAGGCCGCCGGCATCGATTTCAAGAACGAAAACTCCGCCACGTCGAACAAATATCTGGTTGAGACCATGGGAGGTGGCGTTGCATTGCTCGATTACGACAACGACGGCCGGCTCGATGTCTTCTTCGTCAATGGAGCCAAGATCGATGATCCGATGCCGGACGGCAAAGCTCCCGATAAGTCGAACGAGAAGTTCTGGAACCGGTTTTACCATCAGAACGCGGACGGCACTTTCACCGACGTCACCGAAAAAGCTGGCCTCACCGGAATGTCGCAGAACTACTACGGCATGGGCGTGGCGGTGGGTGACTATGATAACGACGGGTTCGAGGACATCTACGTCACCAACTATGGCGGCAATACGCTCTATCACAACAATGGAGATGGGACGTTCACCGACGTCACGAAAAAAGCCGGAGTCGGCGCCGGCGGCTGGAGCGCGAGTGCCGGATTCTTCGACTACGACAATGACGGCAAGCTGGATCTCTTCGTCACGCGCTACGTGGATTGGACATTCAAGAAAAACGGTTATTGCGGCGAGCACCGGCCCGGCTACCGGGCGTACTGTCATCCTGACAACTACGAGGGCGTGACTAACATTCTGTATCACAACAATGGAGACGGCACGTTCACCGATGTTTCCAGGAAGGCCGGAATCGCCAGCCCTAACGGGAAGGGGCTCGGGGTTTCTTTTGCCGATTATGACGGAGACGGTTTCACGGACATTTTTGTCGCCAACGATTCCGTGCAGTGTTTCCTCTACCACAACAACGGCAACGGCACATTCAGCGAAGTGGGGCTGCTCGCGGGCGTTGGATACAATGAGGACGGCAAGGCTTTCGCCGGAATGGGCGCGGATTTCACCGACTTCGACAACGATGGCAATCCCGATGTTGTTGTTACCGACCTCTCCAACGAACGCTATATGCTCTTTCGTAATAACGGGGACGGCAGCTTTCGCGATATCACCAACTCTTCGGGAATCGGTAGCGCGACCCTCTCCTTCTCGGGTTGGAGCGCTCATCTGTTCGACTACGACAACGACGGCTGGAAGGATCTCTTTGTGGCGCAGGGACACGTGATGGATACCATCGAGCGAACCGCGCCCAATCTGAAATATATGCAGCCGCCACTGCTCTTGCGAAACGAGTCCGGCCATTTCAAGCGAGTCTTGCTGGGACCGGCATTTCAAACGGACTGGGCTGGTCGCGGTGCCGCCTTCGGTGATCTCGATAATGACGGCGACGTCGATATCGTGATCAGCAACGTGGGTCAAAAGGCTGTCGTTCTGCGCAACGATGGCGGGAGCCGCAATCATTGGCTGGGAATCGAGACGATCGGTAAGAAATCGAATCGCGATGGGATCGGCAGCCGCGTGAAAGTCGTGTCTGCCTCCGGCCAAACTCAGTACTTCACGGTCAACACTGCGGTCGGCTACCTGTCTGCCAGTGACAAGAGGTTGCTGGTCGGCCTTGGCAGCGACCGGACGGCGAAACTCGTCGAGATCCGCTGGCCCTCGGGAATATTGCAGAAATTCGAGAACGTGAACGCCAACCAGGTCTTGAAAGCCACCGAACCCAATCAATGATCACCCGCCGCAAAATGATCATCACCATCGCCGGCGCGGCGGGCGCAGCCCTGACCGGCGGTGCAATCGGCGCTTTGGGGCAAGGAGTTTCGTCGCGCGGGGTCAAGGCACAACCGCGCGGCAAGCCCTCCGGCCGCCCATTTCTTTCGCGCCTTACCGATGTCGCGCAGCAAGCCGGTCTCACACAGCCCGTCATCTATGGCGATGCGGACACCAAGAAGTACATCATCGAGGTGGTCGGCTGTGGCGTGGCGTTTATCGACTACGACAATGACGGCTGGCAGGATCTGTTCATTCTTAGTGGCACGCGCCTGGACGGTGCACCCGCCGGCACCAGCAATCGCCTGTACAAGAACAATCGTGACGGCACGTTCACCGACGTCACTGCCACAGCTGGACTACAACGTACGGGGTGGGCTTCTGCGGTAACGGTCGGCGACTACGACAACGACGGCTTCGATGATCTTTTCATTACCTACTATGGGCAGAACGTGCTCTATCACAACAACGGCGACGGGACCTTTTCCGACGTAACCGAAAAAGCCGGCCTTCACCAGTCTGCGGTGCGCTATGGCTCGGGCTGCAGCTGGGTCGACTACGATCAGGATGGCCGCCTTGACCTGTTCGTAGCCAACTATCTCAGCACGACACTGGAAAGGCTTCCGAAGCCCGGTGAGAACGCCGACTGTACGTGGAAGGGTATTCCCGTCAACTGCGGGCCTCGCGGACTTCCTCCTGGCTACGTCCAGTTGTTTCACAACAACGGCGATGGGACCTTTACAGACGTGAGCAAGGCATCAGGCGTGTCGGCCGCCAGCGGCGCCTATCCCATGACCGTGGTCGCTGCGGACTACGACAACGATGGCTGGCCCGACATCTACGTCGCCTGCGATTCCACGCCCAGCTGGTTGTTCCGGAACCAGCACGACGGGACCTTTCGCGAGGAAGGCCTGGAGCGCGGTGTGGCTTTGAGTGAGGACGGTCTGGAGCAGGCCGGCATGGGAGTGGGCGTCGGCGACTACGATCTCGACGGGAACCTGGACATTTTCAAGACGCATTTCGCCGATGATACTAATGTTCTCTACCACAATGACGGGAAGGGCAACTTCGACGACGTCACCATTCGCGCCGGTCTCGGAGTTGAGACACGGTACGTGGCCTGGGGAACTGGCGTGGTCGATCTCGATAACGACGGTTTCCCCGATCTGTTCGTCGCGACCGGCAGCGTCTATCCCGAAGTGGAGCGGCGCCTGCCCGCATACCCATTCCGGACGCCTCGCCTTGTATTCCGCAACCTTGGAGACGGCCGATTCGAGGAATTGCTGGAGGAGGCCGGAAGCGGAGTCACGGCTCCGCACGCCAGCCGCGGCTGCGCCTTCGGGGACTTCGACAACGACGGCGATATGGATGTTCTCGTGATGAACATGAATGAGCTGCCGTCCCTTCTACGCAATGATGTTTCCGGCAAAAATCACTGGCTGAAAGTGCAGCTGGTAGGCGTGAAAACCAATCGTAGCGCCATCGGCTCGCGTGTAGTCGCGCAATACGGCAGCCGGCGTCAGGCACAGGAGGTCACGGCGCAGTCGAGTTTCTACTCCGCGAACGACCGCCGTCTACACTTCGGACTGGGTTCAGAAACTACCGCCGACCTGACTGTTCGCTGGACCAATGGCACCACGGAGAGCTTTCCCAAAGTAGGCGCCGATCAGTTGGTGGTCATTCGAGAGGGCGGCGGTATCATCCGCAAGCAGAAATTCCGCTAGGCACAAATGCGGGGGCGACAGCATCATCAAAAAGCCTTGAGCTATTAAAATCTCTGACCCTCTAGTCTCAAGACCGATCGGTCATTCTTACGCAGATTCGGTTCTGCCAATGGAACAGAGTTCGAGCATCCCTAGAGCTACATCTTCGGGAAAAAGATCGTCTGGGCAAGCTCGGTAAACCTTTCCCGAACAATGGTCAGAGCTTTTACTATTCGAAGTCAAGAAGATCCTCTAGCTAGGGAAAGAATCCAGGGCCCTTGGACGGGACCGCCAAAGTTCCGGTGCGCACCGTTCGAAGCGACTCGCATCTTGCTGAAAAGAGCTGCCAAACTACCCGAAGAATCGGGAAGCGAAGGCACAGTTTCAGTTTGTACGAGGGGGCAGTCTGTGGTCCCAGGTAACCCCTTGCCGGTAGGGGTTGTCTGCCCCTGAAACAGAGTATATCGTTGTATATCGTTTGCCACCGAACTAGTTGCACTCTGCTACGAGCAGAGTTGCTGACAGCTTAAGAGCTCATGCAAACACTGGAGGATTTGCTTCGGCCCTATCCGAATCGTACGTTATCATACGAATACTTGAGGAACGCGATCATGAGTGTTGTCGGCCTTCCCCCGCGGAAAACCGACTCATGCGCGCCGTTCCCTTCCATCCGGGTGTCGGCTCCGTGCTCGCAGCGAGTCGAAGAACGAAGGGGGGAAAGGGGCTGGAAATCGCGCGCCGAATTCGGCGCAAGCCAGCTCTCATTTACAGCTTCGATCAGGGGACCCAGACCAATGAGCAGTTGCACGAGAATGACTTGGACCTTCGGCTTCGTCGTTTTCGTTGTGGGTTCGGTACTGCTTGGCCGGGCACAGGTGAATGAGAGGGCGCCCGTATCGGTTAGCCAGATTGAAGACCAGATCAAGCAGCATCCTGACAGACCAAGACTTTTCGTAGCGCTTGGCTTGGCGTATTGGCAGCGCAACGATTACCCCCATGCTCTCGAAGCTTTCCAGCGCGCGGTGAAACTAGGCCCCGGCTCCGCGGAAGCACATAACTGGCTGGGGGTCGCGATACTGGAAAAAGGTGATTTCACCGGTTCCATCGCCGAGTTCCGCAGAGCCATTGCGCTCGACCCGAAATATACGCGTGTCTACGCGAACCTGGGATCAGCGTTAACCAAGAACGGTGAGTTGGCTGAAGCGGTCAAGGTCTTTGAAAAGGCCGTCGCGCTCGAGCCGAAGAGTCCGGTCGCTCATATGAACCTAGGTGTCGCTCTCCGGGCAAAGGGCGACGCCAAGGGTGCTCTTGTCCATTTGCGGTTTGTCGCTGAACACGAGCCCGACGACAGCAATGTTCGGTTCGTGCTCGGCCAGACGTTGCAGCAGAGCGGAGACCTTTCCGGGGCCATCGAGGCATTCGAGAACGCAGTGCGGATCGATCCGGAGTTTCGCGAGGGCTACTATGCACTGGGCTCGGCATTGAAGCAGCAGGCTGCTGCACAGCGCAAGCCGCGGCAAGCTCCGCCGAGTCCCGCTGACGACCTCTACAAGCGCGGAGAGGCAGCGGCGGCACAGGGCAATTTGAAGGAAGCCGAGCGATTGCTCAACGAAGCCGTAAGTAAAGACGATAGCCATGCCAACGCGCAGAATCTGCTCGGTTTCATACTGGGCCAGCAGGGAGATCTGATTTCAGCGCTGGTTCATCTGGAACGCGCCGTGGCGCTCCGGCCGGACGTTTCTGACATGCATTACAATTTTGGCGTAGCGTTGTGGTATAGCGGTTCGAAAACGAAAGCAATATCGGAACTGCGAGAAGCTGTCCGACTTGATCCCGCCGCAGGCCCGGGGTATGCCTTTCTCGGAACCGCCTTGCGTGAGACGGGCCAATTAGACGACGCTAGACGGAACCTGCAACGCGCCATCGCACTTCAGCCGTCATTTTCTGCCTTGTACGTCGATCTCGGTCTTGTCTATCTTCGCGCGGGCGATCTCGATCGAGCCCCAGGGCAATTTGAGACTGGGTTGAATTTCTCTTCTGCGTTGGGTCCCGCACCGGATTGGGAGGCAGCAATCGCGGGCCTCCAGAAAGCCTTGCTGGCAAAGCCGGACCGTGCCGAATGGCACAACCTGCTCGGATTAATCCTTGGGCACACGGGCGCAGGAAGCAACCAGGTTCTGGCGGAGTTTGGCGAGGCGGTTCGGTTGCGCCCGGATTTCGCAGAGGCGCACAACAATATGGGGCTCGTGCTGGCACAGACCGACGATGGCCAAGGTGCTATCACGGAGTTTCGAGAGGCTCTGCGCATCCAACCCGATTATGTGGATGCCTTGACGAATCTGGGCGCTGCACTTATCTCCACCTCTGCCGACAGCGGAGAGGCGGTCCGCGTGCTAGAGAAGGCCGTAGCACTAGCACCCACATCTCTGAAAGCGCAGTTCAACCTGGCGGAAGCCTACGGTGCAAACCCGAGCTACGGCCGTTCCAAAGAAATCGATCAGTTGCGTAAGGTAATCGCTACCGACCCAAGCTTCCGGAGTGCACGCCTGGCTCTGGGTAAGGCGCTGCTCAGCGACGGGAAGGTGGAAGAATCTGTCGAGGAACTCCAGGAAGCGGTACGGCTTGACCCACAGGGGACCAGGGCTCACTATCAGTTGGGGCTGGCTCTGGCGCGAGCCGGGCGGAAAGATGAAGCTGCGACTGAGTTGCAGAAGAGCCGCGCCTTTGCGTCGTCCGATGACCAGAAGCAGAATTCTGACTTGGATATCGCCGAAGGCCGGGTTGCGCTCGATAAGGGTGAGTTGGACGAGGCGACTGCGAAATTCAGGCACGCGCTTACGCTCCAGCCCAAGTCTTCCGACGCTGAACATTTGCTGGGAATGGTGCTTGAAAAGCAGGGGGATGCTGAGGGCGCATTAGCCGCCTATCGCCGAACATTGGAACTCAATCCCGGTGACGTGTCCGCCAGAGAGAAGATTACGACCCTTTCTGCCGAAAAAGGCGGCGCGGATGATCCCGGACGCATCAGTGAATTCAATGCCTACATCCAGTCGGGGAGGTTTCAGGAGGTCGAGCCTCTCCTGGCTGCTTATGTCAAAGAACATGCGAAATCTTCGTGGGGTTGGTACGCCTTGGGATACAGCATGTTCGCTCAAAAGAAGATCGGTGAATCCATTCAGGCGCTTGCCAAGTCGCTCCAACTGGACATCAAGAACGCGGAGGCGCACAAGATTCTCGGCCGCGATCTCATGATCGTTGGAAAGTTCGACGCCGCCCGGGCGGAGTTCGAGCAGGGAATCCGCTACAACCCACAATCCGCTGAGATGCATTTCAACTTGGGCAAACTCTGGTCCATCCAGGATGAATGGACCTTCGCGCGAAAAGAGTTCGAAGCGGCACTCGCCATCGACCCTTTGTATATGGAGGGTCTGGATGCTCTGGGTTTTGCTCAAGAGGCTCTGGGTGATGATGACGAAGCCGTCTCTAGCTATAAGAAAGCCATTGCCATCAATGAGTCCCGGGAGGGATCTTTCGTCTCGGCCCATGTAAACCTGAGCGCCTATTACAATCGCAAGGGTGATTCCGAAAAGGCTCTCGAATATGCCCGCGCAGCACTGAAGCTTAATCCTAAATCGGACGGTGCCTGGTTCCAGCAAGCCAAAGCCAGTGCGACCCAGGGGCAGCTAAGCGATGCGGTCGATGCGCTGAACCGAGCCATTTCGCTGAATCCACGAGCGTCTTCGTATTATTACGTTCTCGCAAATATCTATAAGCGTCTGGGAAAGACGGAGGAACAACGCAAGGCACTAGATTCGTTCTCGCGCCTCCAGAAGGAGGCAAACGAGATAGAAAAGATGCGGGGAAACCTCGCCAATCGATTCCCAGCCCCACCTCAGGCGAGGAGCCAACGTGACTAGGGCTGTGACCGCGTGATACTCCAGCGGTGGATCGATAGACATCTCGCAAATGACTCACCTTACAGGCCCCTCTTCGGGTACGTTGACTAACCAGGTATAAACCTCGGGTTGGAACGCACTTCTTGTATGGGCCCATCCACTGAATGGTCACCTTTCGACAAGGCGCGGGGATCGTCGCCAAACAGAAATTCCGGTAACAGTGTGTAACAGGAGCGCGAAACGCGCGGATCGCGCTGCTTCTGCCAGGTGGGTCGATGAGTTCGTCGCTGCTCAACTTCGCAGCGCTCGGCTGACAAATTGACTTCGCGTCCGCAGGTTGTCATAATTTGCCTGGGTGTTGGAGTTCACCTTTAACCGCCCTAACCAGGCAGATGACTCCTACGAAGAAGAAGGAATTCTCTTGGTAGGGGTTAGTTGCAGAATCTTTCCCCTCCATTCTGATTCCAAGAGATTCCTGGAAGTACTGAGCATAGTGAAGCGGCGCGTGTGTATGTGCGCCCGCTGGAGCTTTATGCCAGAAAAGTGCAGGACAAGCGGGCAAGGGAGCCAGTGCAGGCCGCTTCGTAGCGTCGCAAGGCCGTCAGGATTCTGCGGCGTGAGTCTGTGAAGCAGAAAGGAACACGACAACTTGGTTAAATATGTGATGGTTGGAATCGGCGGGTTCGCGGGATCGATTGCCCGCTACTGGTTGGGGAGTTACATCGGAGAAAAGATGGGAACGCGTTTCCCATACGGAACTTTCGTGATCAACATTTCGGGGTCCTTCCTGATCGGCCTGATCATGAGCCTGTTAGCAGAGAAGATGCGCTGGAACCCGAATTGGATTTATCTGGTCCCAATTGGTTTCATCGGCGCTTATACAACGTTTTCGACATTCGAATATGAGACGCTGCGCACCGTGCAGGACGGACAATTCCTGACTGCATTTCTTAATATCACGTTGAGTGTGGTGACCGGTTTCGTGGCGGTTTGGGCGGGTGCTGCAGCAGGGAGGGCAATGCCATGAAGGCGGATACAGCAGTGCAGGAAGTCAGCGTAGGCCCGACACTAGTCAGAGGAGCGGGTCCCAACTGCTGCGTGGACATCCTGGAACACACCAGGCAGCTCATACCGGCGGTGGAATACCTGGGCGTGCGGCTGAATTTCCTGTCAGCTGGCGAGGGCTATACGAGGAGGAAGAAAAGTGCTCACATCTGGACCTGCTAAGAAGGTCGCCATCTACGTCGCAGAGGACCAGCAGTATCACGGGGGCGCGGCCTATGCGGCCATCCTGGATTTTCTCTTCTTCCGGGGCGTTGCGGGGGCAACCGTGACGCGCGGTATTGGAGGCTTTGGCGCCGATCACCATCTACACACGACCCGGCTCGTAGATCTGGCAACCCATTTGCCTATCAAAGTGGAGTTCATCGAAACTGCGCAGAAAGTTGAGGAACTGCTCCCCAAGCTTCAAGCGATGGTAGGCACTGGCTTGATTGAAATGCACGACACTACCATCGTAAAACCAGCCGAGACGACGAAAGAACAAGCGGCTCCGCCTGGGAAACCCGCACTCAAAAGCGAGAGCAAGGCCAAATTGATGCGCATTTACGTGGGTGAGAACGACAAGTGGAACGGCAAGCCTTTGTACGAAGCGATCGTGGGAGGGTTGCGGGCCCACGATATTGCCGGCGTGACAGTTTACCGCGGAATCCTGGGCTACGGTGCGAACCGGAGAATCCACAAAGACGCCGCGCTCAGCCTCTCTCACGACCGGCCGATCCTGCTTTCCATCGTCGATACGGAAGAGAAAATCAAAGCTTTCATGCCCATCCTGGACGAAATGGTGAAGCAGGGGTTGGTTGTGCTTTCCGACGTGGATGTCATCAAGTACACGCACGACTACGAGAAAACCGGGCGGCGTCAGGAGACAGGCGTATGAAACTCGAAGGCAAGGCCAAGATGCTCCGAATTCACTTCGGCGAAGATGACAAGTGGCATGGGAAGCCGCTGTATCAAGCCATTGTCGAAAAGTGCAGAGAACTCGACATTGCCGGGGCCACAGTTTATCGCGGCATTGAAGGCTACGGAGCCAGTACGCTGATTCACCGCGCTCACCTGCTCAAATCCTCCGATCGTCCCATCATGGTGTCGGTTGTGGATACGCAAGAGAACATCAGCAGGCTTCTGCCTGCCTTGGATCAGATGGTGGACGAGGGCCTAATCGCCGTGTCTGACGTAGAAGTGATCAAGTACGTGCATCAAGACGGTGTGCGTTCTCCGGCATCATGAGGACGTGCTATTCAAGTGATTGCCGCAGGCGGATCGCTGGTCTTGCCTGCCGGAGATGTTCCATACTGGCAAGCAGTCGCGACTCCCAGGATTTCGCGCCCTGTTGCAGGGCGATCGAGTTACAGAGAATGTTTCAGCTATAGCAGGTCACAGTAATGTTACCTCGCGAGCGAGGCAGGACGCCTTTCAATCATCATTGAGGCTTGTTGCCGCACACGGGAAATCCGCGCAACCATTCACACCCTCTCCGGGCACGGCGGCTGGGGCTTGCCCTGGCCGTTGCCGGTCTAGAACCACCCGCCTTGCCTCCTGGCTGGGCTCCAGGGTCATGTCGCGCATCCCGAAGTCGACGCCGATCTTCTTGAGGAAGTCGGTGGGGGCGTGCCACCGGGGAAGATCCAGATAGTCATTCGCCATTTTTTGCGGAGTTCTGCTGACATCTAAGACGACGGTTTCGGGCTTGAAGTCCAGCGCATTCGAGATAAACAGCACTTTGACTTTGCCTCCCCCCCCAATATTTCTTTCTCTGGAGTGTCGATTTGGAGTTTCCTCATTCGACTTACACAGGAGGGCAATTTATCTGTATGCAAGATTAATGAGCACAAGAGGCGTCAAACTGCACAAATCTGCGGTGTCTTGTCAGGAATGACCTTTTCGATTGAATTTGCTCGAATCCTGGCCAGCTTGTGCTGAATCAAAGATGAATCAGATTGGCTCGGGACCCGAGGTTTGGGGCTCTCATTACGGTATCCCGACGTAAGTGATGGCGTTAGCTGGGACTTGCGGGTCAGTCGCCGGCGATGAAGGTAATTATTTGGTTTCGGACTAAAGGGGAAGTCATGGCGAAAAGAATGTTCCTGATGTTGGGCGTGACGGCAGTGCTGCTCACGGCCCTGGGCTTCATCAAATTCAAACAGGTTCAGTCCGCGGTGCAGGCTGCCAGCTTTCAGCCACCTCCCGAAGCAGTTACCAGCTTGGTGGTTAAGAGGGAAGTGTGGCCTTCGACAACAGCTGTAATCGGCACCGTGGAAGCGGTTCGCGGTGTCATGGTGAGCGCGGACCTTCCCGGTTCAGTGGCGCGGATTAATTTTGATTCCGGCAAGTCGGTTCGGGCGGGAGACGTCCTAGTTGAGCTTGATACGCGTCAGGAACGGGCCCAGTTAGCCGCGCTTGAAGCACAGCGTGATCTTGCGAAGTTGAATTTCGGCCGCATGGAGCAGTTGGTAAAACAGGGCGTGATTTCGCGGATGGAGTACGACCAGGCCACGGCGCAGCAGCGACAGACCGAAGCGAACGTGGGGGAAATACGGGCCACGATTGAGCGCAAGACGATCCGGGCGCCGTTCTCGGGCACGCTGGGGATCCGCAAGGTGAACCTCGGGCAGTATCTGTCCGCGGGCAGTCCGGTGGTTCAACTGCAGGCCCTCAATCCTATTTATGTCGACTTTGGTTTGCCGCAGCAGGCCTTGGGGCAAGTGCGAGTCGGTCGCAACCTGCTCGTGACCTCCGACGATCTCGGAGGCAAGTCCTTTACCGGCCGGGTGACGGCTCTGGACTCGGTGGTAGACGAGGCTACGCGGAACGTTCAGGTGCAGGCGACCCTGGCCAATCCGGAGGGCAAGTTGCAGCCCGGCATGTTCGTACAGGTGGAAGTGGTCCTGGGCGCAAGCCGGCCCGTGATCACGCTGCCGGCGTCTGCCATCAGCTATGCCCCGTACGGCGACTCGGTTTATGTGATCACTGACCTGAAAGACCCGAAAGGTCAGACCTACCGTGGAGTGCGACAACAGTTCGTAAAGGTCGAAGGATCGCGTGGCGACCAGGTGGCAGTTGTTTCGGGCCTGAACCCGGGTGACGAGGTTGTGACGTCGGGCGTGTTCAAGCTGCGCAATGGCGCCGCCGTCCAGGTCAACAACAAAGTTCAGCCGGGAAATAGTCCCGCTCCCAAGCCCGAGGACAGCTAAACATGAAGTTTACGGACCTGTTCATTAAACGACCCGTCCTCGCGATGGTTGTCAGTCTGGTTATCCTGATTGCCGGGCTGCAGTCCATTCGCTCGCTCAGTGTGCGTCAGTACCCGCGAAGCGACATTGCGGTGGTGTCGGTTTCGACGACTTACGTGGGCGCGAATGCCGACCTGGTGCGCGGATTTATTACCACTCCGCTCGAGCGGGTCATAGCGAGCGCTGATGGTATCGACTACATGGAATCGTCGAGTGCGCAGGGGCTCAGCACGATCACGGTGCACCTGAAGCTCAATTACGATACCAACGCGGCGCTCACCCAGATCCAGGCGAAAGTGGCCCAGGTCCGCAACGACCTGCCACCTGAAGCCGAGGCGCCGGTCATTGACCTGCAAACGGCGGACAATCAATTTGCCGCTATGTACATCGGCTTCTCGTCAGCCGACCTGGACCAAAACCAGATCACCGATTATCTGACGCGAGTCGTACAGCCCAAGCTGAGCGCCATCAGTGGAGTGCAGCGGGCCGATATCCTGGGCGATCGTACTTTCGCGATGCGAGTCTGGCTGAAGCCGGACAAGATGGCGGCGCTGGGGATTTCTCCCTCCGCTGTGCACGACGCATTAGCGAAGAACAACTACCTGTCTGCGCTGGGAAGCACCAAGGGTTCGATGGTATCGGTCAACCTGGTCGCGAACACTGACCTGCGCACCGCAGATGAATTTCGCCAGTTGGTGGTGAAGAACGACAACGGCGTGGTAGTGCGACTCGGCGAGATCGCGGACGTGGTGCTGGGCGCCCAGAATTACGACTCGGAAGTCCGCTTCAACGGCGAGACCGCGACCTTCATGGGCGTCTGGGTGCTTCCGACAGCCAATTCACTGGAAGTGATCAAGCGAGTTCGCGAGGCGATCCCCGGCATTCAGGCGCAGTTGCCGACGGGGATGAAGGTTGGCATTCCCTACGACTCGACGGCCTACATCCAGGACGCGATCAACGAAGTGCTCCGCACTCTCACCGAGACGTTGCTCATCGTAATCGTGGTCATATTCCTGTTTCTCGGGTCGATGCGCTCGGTGCTCATCCCAGTCGTGGCCATCCCGATTTCGCTTATTGGCGCTGTCTTCCTGATGCTCGCGTTTGGCTTCACCATCAACCTGCTGACCCTGTTGGCCATCGTGCTCTCGGTCGGCCTGGTGGTGGATGACGCGATCGTCATGGTGGAGAATGTCGAGCGCCATCTGCAAATGGGCAAGTCACCGCAACAGGCTGCCCTGGATGCCGCCCGTGAACTGGTGGGCCCGATCATTTCGATGACTATCACGTTGGCCGCAGTGTATGCGCCCATCGGCATTCAGGGCGGACTTACCGGCGCCTTATTCCGCGAGTTCGCATTTACGCTCGCGGGCGCTGTGATCGTCTCCGGAGTGGTGGCACTGACGCTTTCTCCGATGATGGGATCGAAATTGCTGCGCGCGGGAGACACCGAGCGAGGGTTCGCGGGATGGATCAACCGTCGCTTCGAACGGGTACGCCGCGCTTATGAACACACCCTGACCGGCACACTGCGCTACCGGCCGGTGGTGCTCACGTTGTGGGCGATCGTGGCCGTACTGATGATTCCGTTCTACATGTTCTCGCAGCGGGAACTGGCGCCGGCCGAAGACCAGGGAGTGGTTTTCGGGGTGATCCAGGCGTCGCCTAATTCAACGATCGATCAGACCCGGTTGTTCACCAATCAGGTATACGACGTCTATCATTCTTTACCGGAGAGCCAGAGTATTTTCCAGATCACTTCTCCGACCGGCGGCTTTGGCGGCATGGTGACCAAGCCGTGGAGCGAGCGCAAGCAGACAGCGCAGCAACTGCTGCTCGAATCCACTGGGCCGCTTTCGAAGATCGCGGGCATCCGTGTCATTCCGCTGACTCCGCCGGCACTGCCCGGAGGAGGAAACTTTCCGGTTGACTTCGTGATCGCCTCGCCGGGCGAGCCGCAGCAGCTGGTTGACATCGCGAAGCGGCTGGTGGGGACAGCCTTTGGCAGCGGCAAATTCATCTACGCCGACTCCGATTTGAAATACGACCAGCCGCAGACTGAGGTTGTCTTCGACCGCGACAAGCTGCGCTCCCAGGGAGTGGACCTGAGCCAGGCTGGACAGGACCTATCCACCATGCTGGGTGGAAATTATGTCAACCGGTTCAGCATTCAGGGCCGGAGTTACAAAGTCATTCCGCAAATCGAACGCGCGGAGCGTTTGACGCCCGAGCAGCTGTCGCAGATATACGTCACCGGATCGCAGAACAAGCTGGTGCCGCTTTCCACCTTCGCGACCTTGAAGACGACGACCGAGCCGCGCGACCTGAAGAAGTTTCAGCAGCTCAACGCGGTACGAATTCAGGGAGTGGTTCCTCCGGGAGTGCCCCTGGATCAGGCACTCAAGGTGCTCGAAGCTGAGGCGAAGACGATCCTGCCGCAGGGCTTCACGGTTGACTACGCCGGTGAGTCGCGTCAGCTCAGGACCGAGGGCAGCAAGTTCCTGGGAACTTTCCTATTGTCTGGAATCCTGATCTATCTGGTTCTGGCGGCGCAGTTCGAGAGCTTCCGCGATCCTTTTATCATCCTCGCGGGGTCGGTCCCACTGGCCATTTCAGGAGCGCTGTTGTTTTCGTTCGTGGGGTTGACGACGCTCAACATATACAGTCAGGTGGGGTTGATCACGTTGGTCGGCCTGGTGTCAAAGAATGGCATCCTGATCGTCGAGTTCGCCAACCATTTGCAAGAAACGGGGAAGGACAAGCTGGCTGCGATTATCGAGGCGGCTGAGACCCGGTTGCGGCCCATTCTCATGACGACTGCGGCTACGGTGATCGGACACTTCCCACTCGTGCTGGCCAAGGGACCGGGAGCCGGAGCGCGCAACAGCATCGGTATCATGCTGGTCAGCGGGATGATCATTGGAACGATGTTTACATTGTTCATCGTGCCATCGATTTACATGCTGGTGGCAAAGACGCACACCCGAACTTCCGAAGAGGTTGCGGAGCCGGAGAGGATGCTTGAGCCGGCGGAAGCGGCGTTTTAGCGAGAAAGCCGCGGGCATGCGAACGAGGTATGGTTTTTGATTCGGTCGCATGCCCGACCTTCTGACAGGCACCGGTCAGGTCACCGGCCGGCAGTGATGGAGACTCGCTCCTCATCATCCTTCGTCGCGATCTATCGCCCGCGTTTTCGGAGAAAATCAGGCCACGGGAGTTCGTTCCAGCCAGACGTAATTTGGAAGTATTCGAGGTCCACACGGGTCTGCGAACGATCTGAGATCGGCACCGAAGTCTATCCAGTCGGATAGTCCGCTATCCATTTGGTTACAAAATATCTCGCCACACTTCCTGACTGCTCTTTTTCTCAAGCAGATGCAAGTTCCCTGTTTTGGCCTCTCGCTTGCATGCGCGTAAATCGACTGGTTGCTCAACGCTGAAGATTCAGACAGGCACCCTGTTCGAGCTGCCTGATGGGACCCCCGAACCCTGACCACTCCACGCGTCAGTATCCAGGATTGTCTGAAACGTTCGTAGATACTTTTTTCTGAACATCTGGGAGGCACCTACCATGGCATCTCCACAAGTCTTGCGAGTGACCACCGACGATCTGCTCAGCCGTGGCTTGCCGGAAACGGTTGTTGCCGCCGCAGCGGAAGCCGGCCAATCCGTCTTCTCGGGATCAGGAGTGGTGGAAGCATTCAGAGACGTGAGCCGGGGTTTGATCGCCGATGCCACTCTGGTCGGTGCGATTGGGCGCTTCCAAACTCCACTTGAGGCCGCCACGTTCTTCATCGGCCTTAAGTACACGGATTTGGGCGGGGCGGCGGGCTTCCTGGGAAGCCCAACTACGTCGATCACGGCTTGCCCGGATGGCGAAGGCTTTTTCCGGCACTTTAACGGCGGCTCGATCTACTGGCATCCGGCCGTGGGTGCGCACGAAGTGCACGGTGTTATCCGCACCAAGTGGTCTTCTCTGGGTTGGGAGCGCAGCTTCCTGGGGTATCCCACCAGCGACCAGACGCAAGGCGAGGACCTCAATCACATCGGGCTCTTCAATCACTTTCAGGGTGGTTCCATCTACTGGTTTGCGGGAGGAGATGCGCCGGTGGCAGTGCCGCTGACGGCCGCAGTTCCCCTGACCGCATCCGCGCGGGCGGTCGCTATGACGACGCCGCTCGCGAGTGTGACCTCCGCCGTCAGGACACCGGTTACGACATCCGTATTGAGTTCTGCCGCCGTGGTGGACAGCGCTCGTGTGGTTGCGATCGATGAATCGAGATTGCGCCTTCCCCTTCCAGGGGTCAGCGCTGACAGCGGCAATACGCATGAAGTGCATGGGGCAATCCACGCCAAGTACCTGGCGCTGGGGGCGGAAACCAGCATCCTGGGTTATCCCACGACGGACGAGACGGGAACGCCGGACGGCATCGGGCGCTATAACCATTTCCAGGCGGGGTCGATTTACTGGACGCCCAACACCGGAGCCTATGACGTACACGGCCTGATTCGCGAGTTCTGGGCAGCCAATGGGTGGGAGCGCAATCCCAATCTCGGGTATCCGATCAGTGACGAACTGATTCCGGACCGTCGCATCGGCCACCGCCGTCCGGAGTCGCGTCGCAAACCGGTTCTCAACCTGCCGCTCGATGTGGTCAAGTTGCCGGCGGAGGCGCTGGACCTGGGATTTGCGCGCACGGTGGTGAATACCCCGTCGCGGGTGAGCGCGGCGGCGACTGGAGCAACCACGGTGGCGGCAGCGGCGAACACGGTAGCCACAAGCACCGCGGCCACCAGCACTGCGCCGGTGGCTACGGCCTCACGGCTGACCACGCTGCCAACTGCAGTGGTGTTGAACCCGGGGCTGCCCACGTTGGTGGGTCCGGCTTCGACGCCCGGGGCCGAGGTAAGCCGCAACCGTTTCGAGGACTTCGAAAGCGGGGTCGTATTCTGGACGCGAGGCGATACCGCTGCCAGGCAACTGACTCCCTGGATGTCGGCGGCGGACGGTACGAACATGCACCTCAGCGCGAATGATGTCATCGCCGCGGCGGCTCCCCAGGTTCAGGCCGCGATCGCACATCTGTCCGGCGCTTCCTTTGCCGGCAACGCATTTGCCGGCACGACCTCCTATTGGTATGACGGGTTGGCGGCGCACAACCGGCGGCATCGTATCCTGTTCACGCTGATGGGCACTCGCATGCAATCGGGGATTTTCAGCTTTCCCATACCTCTTCCAGTGATATTCGAAGTGCAGGTAGAAGTCAGTTTCGAACCTGAGGAGCGCAGCGTACGGGCGTTTTTCACCGACTGGATTGCAACTTCGATTCCGCCCGACCTCACTGCCGATCCTCCCCTGATTCGACAGTTGCACGCCGCGCTGGATCCGCTGTTGTGGACCAGTCTCGACCTGCTGCAGATTGAAGATACGAACGCGGGCGCGCCGATTGCCGTGCTTTCGGTGAAGACCATGCCCAACGGCGACGTGAACATCTATATCGAGCCGTAACCGGCGAGGAGCAGCCATGCCAGACAACCGAATTACTCTTTCCATGTCGTCCGTAGCTGCCGGGCCCATCGCCATCGCGGCGGGCCCCGTCACCGCAGTGCAGCCGCTGATAGACCGGGTCACGACGCTGCCGCTGCAGGACCGTGCGGCTACCGTAAAGGAATTACAGGCAGCCCGGGTGCAACCCGAAGATTTCGCACCCGCATTCGCCAAGCTGGCCGCCACCAACCGGACGCAGGCCGGAGCCTTTGCGGCGGCCTTTACTGAGTCCTTACAGACCACGGACCAGATCACCCGGTTGTTTAACGCCGTGGCGCAAGGATCGGACGCGGACCGCCGAACCATCATCGATGCCAACAAGCAGGCGGGTAATGGTGGCGCCGTCGTGCATGCAGTAGGATTTCTGCCCGCGGCACAAGGACGGGTGCTGATGCGCGACTTTCTCATGCCCGACGGAACCGCCGACGCAGCCGCCTTTCGCGACCTGGCACTCTGGCTTTCTCTCGCGGGACAGGTCATGCGAGAAAAGGGCATACCCGTTCCCGACTTTGACGTTCCTCACGACGGGATCTTTGATGACTTCATTGACTGGGTGGGCGATGCCGCCTCAGCACTTGTGGGCGCGGTTAAGAACGCGTTTGACGCGGTCGTCAACGCGGTTGGAGATGTGATCGGCGCCATCGCCAGGGCGGTCGGCGATATCGTCAATTGGACGGTCCAGCAGGTGGCTGACTTCGTCAAGGCGGTGCTGGCAGCCGGCAAGACAGTGGCAGACCTGGTTGCGGGAGCGGCCCAGGCGACCTTTGAAGCCCTGAAACAGATGATCAAGGGCATTGAGGCGGCCGGGCGCGCGATTGGGGAAGTGCTTTCCGCCGCGGCGAATTTCGTGGTCGATACGCTGGGCACCGTGCTGCGCGCTCTTAAGGAGATCGGCAAGACGCTGACCTCGATTGTCGGATTTCTTGCGGGCAAAGCTCTTGACATCCTCACTCGCTTCGCCCAGGCGCTGGTGGCCATTGGAGAGCAAATAGGCAACATTCTGGTGGAGGCGGTGCGCTTTGGCGTGGCTCTGGCCTCCGATATGGTGCGCGCGCTGGTCGCAATTGGACGTGCCGTCGGCGAAATTCTGCTGGCTGTGATCACCAACCCTTCGGGACTGCTGGACACGGTGGTTTCGACGTTGCGAAGCCTGGGCCGCACCTTTGCCTCCATACTCGACGATATCCGCGCTCGGGGCCTGCAATTCGTGCGCGCCGTAGCTTCGGCGGTCGGGCGCGTGGCGGGCAGCCTGGCCGATCTCGCCGCCTACGTCGCCAGCGCGACCATCGATATGGTGCGAGAAATTCTGGGCGGTATTATCGATATCGGTCGCAGCCTGGGCGATCTGATCGTCAATCTGGGGCGGGCCGCTCTGGGTGCGGTTCGCAAAGTGATCGAAGCGGCATTCCAACTCGGCCAGACGCTGGTGGAGGTAATACGAGGAATCGCGAATGTTGCGGGCGACCTGTTACGGCAGGCAGTGCAGGCCATGTTCGACCTGGGCAAGACCGTGGTCGAGTTCCTTCGGGCTACCATGGCTTCCACTCTCGACGCCGCGGCGAAGCTGGTGGATGCGGCGCTGGCGATCGGCAAGACCCTGGGATCTCTGTTGAGCAGCGCGATCTCACAGGGCTTCGCCTTCTTCCGACGCACGCTCTACGCTGTGTTGCGTCACATGGGCCCGATCGGAGACATCGTGGACTGGGTGTTGCGGCAGGCCCAGGACGTGTCGGCACTGGCCTGGCGTGAACTGATGAACGCGCTGGACCTCGCCGGTCGCAGCGTGCGCGAGGTGCTGGATTGGGCGCGTGCCCAATCGGATGCCGTGCTGCGTACGGTCATTGCGGCGATGGACGCCGCCGGCAGCATGATCTCGCGAGTCATCCAATGGGCTGCGATCGCCGGGGAGGCTGCCCTGGCGGTGGCGGGCGAGGTACTGATGCGCGCCGGTCACACGGTCGAGGACATACTGCTGTGGGTGGAGCAGGATGCTCTGCCGGGCCTGCGAGCCGTGGTCAGAGGCCTGCTCGCCGCAGGAGCCACCGCGCTGGACTTGCTGGCGTGGGCGGCGTCCCGCACGGCGCAAATCATGCGCGACGTCGCCGCCGAGCTGATCGCAGCGGGAGTTACGCTGTCTCAACTGGTGGCCGACACCCTGGCAAATCCTGGCAACGCGATCCGCAATCTGGTTCAGGCCTTCCAGGATCTAGGCAAAACGCTGAAGGACATCGTGGAGTCCGCCGTAGTGCAGCCCACCGAAGACGCCCTCCGGCGCGTGCTGCAGGCGTTGAAGGACATGGGACGGAGTGCCCTGGAGGTACTCCAGGCGGCGTTCGAGATCAGTGCCAGCGCCGCCGCAACTGTATTCACGCTGCTGCTGGAGTGGTTCCCCGGCAGCTACCGTCCGCTCTCGGAGACCGAGCGCGCGGACGCAGACGAAGTTTTCGGCGCCGCCTTGCCACTTGACCAGGTGCGGCTGGCAGTCATGTCGCTGCCGGTTGACTTCATCGAATGGGTAAATGGCGGCCGACCTTTCACGACAATGTTCCTGATTAATTTCGCCTCCTGGGCCAACATCAAGATTGAGACCCTGATGCATGAGTTGACCCACGTCTGGCAAGGCATGGTGGCTGGTCCGGTCTACATGGTGGAAGCCCTGGAGGCGCAAGCCTCGGCGGAGGGTTACAACTACGGCTACACCAACAGTGAGAATGGCGAGGGCGCGCAGGATCGTCTCAACGCCGCCGCCGGTGACTTCACGGTATTCAACCGTGAACAGCAGGCGCAGATCATCATGCATTACTTCGTGCGTCGCTACGAACAGGCCCTGGACTACAGTGCGTGGCAGCCTTACGCCAATATCGTCCATGCCTGAAAACATCTGGACGATCGTGGGGGCAGGGGACGCGCTCGGGGGCCTGGAGGCCCTCATCGAAGAACGCCGGCGGCTGGGTCCGGTGTGCGTGGCGGAATCGCTGGATCAGGTTCCAGCGGCGGCAACTTGCGTAATGCAAGTCGGTGGTGCGGCTCCGCCCAGTATCTTTCTCAGCCTTCCCACAGCCACTACTCGCAACGGGCGCCGTGTGCCGATTGGGTGGCTGCCGGCCGACAGGAAGAATGGCCTTCTCGCGTATGCCTCTGCAGCCTCCCGAGTAGTCAGGCGCCAGGCGCTGGGTTTGAAGTCCGGTCCTGCAGTTCTTCTCGGACAATGGCATGAGCGCACTCTGAACCTGGTGGATGCGGTGGAGGGCCTGGTCGATCTGTCGAGATTTCGTTGGACGGCGGAACGGCTGGTGCGCCGCGATCTGCTTAGTGCACTTCGCTGCGGTCCCGGAGTTGCCCTGTATTTCGGACATGCCCTTTCCGGAGGCTGGGTGGGCTACGGTGGCGTCGCGGCGGAAACCCTTATCGCAAACTGCGGGGAACCTCTGGGGGCGGTGGTGTCAATTGCCTGCGAGACTGCGCGCCGCCCTGAGGGACGCCCCAGCTTCTGTGAAGAACTGGTGCTGGGAGGATATTGCGCCGCCGCCCTCGGCGCCTCAGCCAGAACGCTGCATGAGCACAATCGCATTTTGGCGCGTGGGCTATGCTCCGCTCTGGGGCGCGCGCAGAGTCTGGGAGACGCGCTCCGACTGGCCGAAGTTCCGGATGAATTCTTCAGCCACTACCGCATCTTCGGAGATCCGGCCGCGCCCCTGCTCGGAGCCGAGCACGCCGAAGATGCAGCGAAGCAGGTATTTGCGCCCGCTCCGGATTATCTGCTCAAGAGTTCTTGATCGCGATGGAACATTGTCCCGATATTCTGCGAAGATTCCACTCCATTTTCATGTCTGAAGGGTCTCAATATGTGCGACAGAATTCTCACGGTCAGCCTCGTACTCGTCGGGAGGAAATTCGTCCGCGGTCGGAAGGACTGGAATATCCTTCCCTCAACCCGGCATTCAACGAAGTAGTCAGGCGAAGCCGGACAGAACCAGTGGTTCAGAGTTCAGTTCTCGGTTTTCAGTGCCGATTTTCCCGCACACGAGCCGCTTCATCGTAGCATTCTCAGGTTGCGAGTGATTCTGAGGCGACATTCGGCGATACGATCTTGGCGCGGCTGCGGAAGAAGATCGCGATGAGGAGAAGGATGACAAAAGCGCTCACCGCGGAACTCGCCCAGAAGGCCTGCCAGTTGCGGGTCACCTCGGTCCCGACGGTGTGGCTAAAGTAGTCAACGGCTCGACCCGAAATCAGGGAGCCGATCAGCATTCCCACTCCATAGGTCAGGAACGTAATCAATCCTTGCGCGGCACTTCTTAGATTGGCGGGAGCTTCCCGATCAGTGTAAAGCTGCCCCGTCATGAAGAAGAAGTCGTAGCAGATGCCATGGAGCAGGATGGCCACGTAAAACATCCAGATGTCGCTGCCTGGATTGCCGTAGGCAAGCAGCAGGTAACGTACCGACCAGGCGAGCAGGCCCATGATCAGAATGCTCCTGACCGTAACGCGACGCAGGATGAACGGCATCAGGATCATCATCACAACTTCGGAAGCCTGTCCCAGCGCCATCTTGCCGGCGGCGTTGGGGACGTGCAGGGAATTCAGATAGGCATTGGTAAACGAGAAGTAGAAGGTGAGCGGAATGCACGCCAGGATTGAGGCCACGGCGAACACCGCGAACGACGGACGTTTGAGCATCACGAGTGCGTCGAGCCCGAGAATGCGCCGGAGCGTGACCGACTGGTCTTTGCTGGGCGGCGGAGTGTGCGGGAGAGTCAGGCTGAAAATGCTCATGACCACGGACGCTCCCGCGGCCAGCAGGAAGGGGACGGTGGAGGTCTCGACCCCGAGGCGTCCGATGGTCACGCCAATTGCGATCCATCCCAGGGTGCCAAAGACGCGGATCAGGGGAAAATCACGGCCTGTGTCTTTGAGATGCTGCAGGGTGAGGGAGTTGGTGAGCGCGATAGTGGGGAAGTAGCAGAGACAGTAGGCGAACATCAAGGCGTACACCGCGCCGAAGCTGGTTGCCTTAGTGACGAAAAAGAGAAGCACTGCGCCTAACAGATGGAGGGCAGCGAGCACTCGTTCGGAAGCAAAGAATCGGTCCGCGATCAGGCCTATGAAGAAGGGGGAGATCATGCACGCCAATGCAGTGGTTCCAAACACCGCGCCGGTTTCTGTTCCAGTAAATTTCAGGGTGATGGTGAGATACGCGCCGAGGGTAACGTACCAGGATCCCCAAATCACGTAGTTGAGGAACATCATGAGGCTGAGACGAATTCTGTCCGCGATCGGCATGTCAGTGGACACCAGTCGGTGGATTTAGGCGGAACATTGCTATACGGCCCGCCGGCTTGGACCATTGAGCCATAGATCGATGGGCTTCTTTACGGCGGGAGCCTGGAATGGAAGGGCGATTTTTCTTCCTCCGCCGGCGGAGGCGTAGCCCGCGTAGAGCGCGTGCATGACGACCAAGCCATCTTCTCCGGTGACTCTCGGAGTTTCTTTTCCGCGGACGCAGCGGGCAAAGTGGGTCAACTCCTGCGGCGTGCCGTAGTTCCACAATTCTTCGAACACCGGATAAGTCCAGCCTTTGGTGGTGGGGGCCTTTTCAACGGCATAGCCGTAGCCGTTTTCGCTGTAGGTGGGTAGAGCATTGCCCATGTGCAGGTTGGCGTAGGTTACGCCTTCCGCACCGAAGACCTCGATGCGATCGTCCATGCCGCCGCGGCGCGCCCAACTGTTTTCGATCAATGCCACCGCGCCGTTGGCGAACTCCATGATGCATAGCGAATCGTCTTCGGCCTGGGTCTTGCCGGCATGAACGTAGGTGCCCATCTGGCAATAAATCGACTTGATAGGAGAGCGGCCCATGAACCAGTAGCAGAAGGCGATGCCGTGGCAGCCAAGGTCCATGAAGGCGCCGCCGCCGGAGCGATTCACGTCCCAGAACCACTCGCTGTGCGGGCCAAAATGCTTTTCGCTTTGCTTGATGAGATAGATTTTTCCGAAGGCGCCGGCGTCGGCCATTTCTTTCGCTTTCAAATATTTTGGGGTGAACAGAAGCTCCTCTCCGTACATCAGGAGAACGCCGTGGCGTTTGGCGACGGCGATCATCTCCTCACCCTCCGCGACGGTCATGGCCAGCGGCTTTTCACAGACGATATGTTTGCCGGCAGCGGCGCAATCTTTCGTCATCTGTGCGTGCAGGCTGTTCGGGGTGGCGATGGTCACCATCTCGATATCTTTTTCTTTGAGCATCTCGCGATAGTCGGTGAACACGCGCGGGATCTTGAATTTACTGGCGAGGGCGGCGGCGTTGCCTGGGGTGGGGGAGGCTACGGCAACGACCTCGGCCTCGTCCGGCATGATTTGAAGCGACGCGGCATGAATATCCGCCTGAAATTGCGATCCGATGATTCCGACTTTTACTCTGCTGTTGGCCATGCGCTCTTTGCGCTCCTTGTATATTCAGGGCCTCTCCGACGGCCCTAGCGACTTGACTCTGACATCCCGAAACCAGATTTCGGAACCCTCGGCTTCCAACAGAATCCGTCCGCTCTTCAGCGGTATCATTCGCGAGGGATTGGCCGGGTCCGGTTGCTGGATATCATGGGCGCGGTTCACGATCCGGCCGTTTACCAGGTGGGTGGATCCGTCTCCCTGGAGAATCACGTCCACGCTGTTCCAGCCATCGCGGTTCTCGAAGTCTCCGGACTTCAGCACGCGGAGGGAGTCGCCAGGAGCGCTGCGGACACGAGTACCGGCCTGCATATCGTCGTCATACATCGGGAGAGAGGGGGCGATGAAGAAGGCGGTCACCGACGCGCCGTTGACGATCCACAGATCTCCGACGTCCGTCTCCTCAATCTGACACTCCAAAGATGTGGGGTAGATCGTGTCAGGGCCGACGGCAAGATAGAGCAGTCCGCTATTCCTTTTGCCCTCCGAAGCACGTTTCACGCCCCACTTGTACTCGACGTGAATGCGGACATTGGAGAATTCCTGGATGGTCGCGAGGTAGCCATTGTCTGATTTTCCTTCGAACATGGGAACGTCCAGGATGTGAATCATGCCGTTCTCTACTTTGAAGACGCTTTTCGGGTCCTTGTTCTTGCCGCTGGAATCCAGATAGGAATACCAGCCGTCTAAATTCTTGCCGTTGAAAAGAGGCACCCACCCCTCATTTTCCGTTTTCTCTCCGTAGGCGGCGGATGCAGGCGCAAGACTCAGCACACAGGCCGCGAGAACCAGGCCGAGGAACGGGCGCAAGATTGCTGATTTCATGTGGACCTCGTCTGACTGAGTTTGCACGCGACTATGAAGACTTGGGCGCGGGATCGTCACAGCCAACAAATTCCAACAGCAGCCGATTGCCCTTGTATTCCAGTTCGTTGTGAATGCCGATCTTGGATGTGTAATAGCCACGAACGGTCAAGTGTTTCAACTCGCGAAAAAACCGGACCTCGGGGAGGTCGGTCATTTGATCGTTGTCGGAAAGGACAGTCAGAACTGCAATTCTTTCTTCGGAGCTGGAATCGACGAAGGATTTTCCGTGGTAGTGCTGGCTCATGAGATCAACCAGGCGAAGCCCTTCATGCCAGGTTGATTTCCGACTGTCATCGGTGCTCTCGCGCAGTTCTTGCTCGATGTAGTCGGCAACCTTGGCGGCCTTGGCGCCACCGGAGTGGCTGTCCGCGGGAATAATGGTTTCCGACAACTCTTCGACCAGCGCGTATTGCGCCGGAGTGAAAAAGGGCGCGACGGTTTTGCCTCCGGCGGGCTTGGATTGCGCCTTCGCGGGCGGTGCTTCGGACTGGGAGGCCTTCGCAGCCACGGCTGGCAACGGCAAGAGCGAAGCGCCGAGAACGGTGGCGGAAGCCTTCAGCCATTGGCGGCGGTCCTGTTTCAGGTTAATCGGCTCGTTTTTGGACATTACCTCTCCCTAGAGATTGCCTTTGCCGAATTCGTCGGCGAGATAGTCACAGGAGCGCCAGCACAACGCCATGATGGTCCAGGTGGGATTCTGGCAACTGGCGTTTACGAAAGCGCTGCCATCCACCACGAACAGGTTCTTGACGTCATGGGACTGCTGAAATTGATTCAGGACAGAAGTTTTCGGGTCGTTACCCATGCGCGCGGTGCCGAGTTCATGGATAGACCAGCCTTCGGTCAAGACGCGGTTGCTCACGTGCGTGATCTTGAAGCCCGCGGCCTCGAACATCTCCTGGGCGGTTTCCTTCATGTCCTCGGCCATGCGGTGTTCGTTGTCGCCAAATTTGTAGTGGAAACGCAAAGCGGGAATGCCCCACTTGTCTTTCACCACAGGATCGAGATCGACATAGTTTTCGTAGCGCGCCAGGACTTCACCGAATGCGCCCATGCCGATGTAGGAGCCTTGGTTCTGGCGAACCTCCTCTTTGAAGGAGGCGCCGAAGCCGTGCGCATCCGTCCCCTGCGGAAACATTCGGGCTCCGCTTCCACCTTCAAATCCGTAGCCACGGATGAACTTGGGATGTTTTTCCGTAAGATTCCGAAACCGGGTCAGGTAAAAGCCTCCAGGACGGCCGTCATCGAGCGTGGACGGCTTGCCTACAAGGTTCTGCACCTGGCCGGTGACGCCGGGTCCCATAATATGTTCGCAGAAATTGTGACCGACATGGCCGCTGGAGTTGGCCAATCCATTAGGATAGAGGCGCGATTTCGAGAGCAGGAGAAGGCGAGCGGACTCCAAGGTCGAAGCCGCTACGATGACCACCTTGCCCCGGACGGTGTAGTCCTTCATGGTCTGCGAGTCGATGAAGTGCACGCCGCTGGCCTTGCCAGTCTGGGGATCGACCGTGACTTCGCGGACCACCGCGTTGGTGCGCAGCGTCAGGTTGCCCGTATCCGCGGCGGGATAAATCAGGCCGGTGGGCGAGTCAAATGCGGCATGAATGTCGCACCCGCCTTTGCGTTCACAGGCGCCGCGTCCCCAGCATCGGCTGCGATACTTGTTGTGCTTCAGTCCGTCGGTGGTGACACCGGCACGATACGGGGTAAGGACCCGGCCCATTTTCTGCAGGCTTTGCTTCAGCGTGACCTCAGCGCAGTTCAATCTTGTGGGACGCTGAAATATGCTGTCGGGAAGATGGGGCAGGTTTTCCTTCACGCCGGTGATGCCGAGGTATAAGTCCACTTTGTCGTAGTAAGGGGCGAGGTCGCTGTAACTGATGGGCCAATCTTCGCCGAAGCCATCGCGGCTCTTGGCCTTGAAATCGTAATCGGAGAGGCGGAGCGCCAGACGCCCCCAGATGTTTGTTTTTCCGCCCAGGCAGCGCGCCCGCACCCACGCGTAATTAGTGCCGGTGAAGGGATTCTCCCGCTCATCCACCACGATGTTCTTTACGTAATCGGAGCTGCCAATATAGCTGTGGAGATGTTTGGATTTCTCAAAACCCGGACCGTAGGGGGGATTGCGGATGGTGTATTCATTGAAGGTGAGAGCATGGCGGTCGGGCGGGAGCTCTCCCCGATGGGGATTGTTGTAAGGCCATTCCATCGACCGCAATTCCTGCTCGATCGGAAGTTTCTTTCCCGCCTCGAGCATCAGGACCTGCAAGCCACGGCTGGTCAGGACATGCGCTGCCATTCCGCCTGCGGCGCCTGATCCCACCACGACCGCATCATAGGTTTTGTTCAGATCGATTTCGGACTCTGCCATCGAGAAGGCTTTCTGTCCATCTGTGTGGACTTGGCTGGCGTTTGCAGAACTCAAGACTATAACAATCGCGGCGATCGGTTTCGAGCGAAATCTGAGGTCGTTACCACTTTACCGGCTAAGGATTCGGGCTCCAGAAGGGCTCGCGCGCTGGGACGAATTGGATGGGGACCTCGGTCACGAATGTCTTCAACCAGCGCGTACATTCTTCCATGCCGGCCTGCTCCGAGGGGATGTGGCCGAGGATGATCAGCGATTTCTGTTTGCCCTCGCTGGCCGCGTCCGCGACATATTCCACCGTCTCCCATTCCCGCGCTTCGCCGATTACCAGGGCCTGCACCCCCGTCATCTCCAGCGCTTTGGCGTGGTTGGTAAATCCAGCAGCTCCGGGTGCGAACGCCAGCCTGGTTATGTGTAAGGCAGGATCACCGACGACCCGGACGACATGTATTCCAAGCTTGTGCTTGATCTCGGAGGCCAGCTTTTCGAGCGAGGTTTCCGGAATATTGAACAAATACTGATTGGTCGAATCCTCAAACTTCTCCCACCCCAAGGCATGAACCATGCCGGTCTCGATGCCGTCAGGAGTGCGCGCGTGCCAGTGGTCGTGGAAACGCCAGATCACCAGGCCATGTTTCTCGATAAACTGCCGCTTTTCCGTCAGCACCGGGTCGTTGTCTTTCTCGGGCAACTGATCGGCAGTGTCTAGGTGGTCGAAGAAAGTCGGTTCGTGAGTGATGATCAGATTATCGCCGGCGGCAGCGGCACGCTGCAGCACATCGAGGGTGGCCATCATGGTCACTGCGATGCCGGTTACAGGGATGTCAGGATTGCCGGCTTTGAAAGTGTCCACCGTGTCGCTCTGCCAGGGAACTCCGACCTGCTGCTGAATGCGGGCAATCACCTCGCGAGCAGTCAAGCGCTGGTCCCGAGCCGATGCGGCACTGGCCAGCAAAGCGATGGTTGTCAATGCGACGGTCGTCGATCTGATACCTGTCCTGGTAATGGACATTCGGCCTCCGGCAGAGCGGCCATGATAGCATCCCATTTCTTTTGACCTGAAGATCGCCAGCGCACTATTCTGTTCTTCCTCCATGGTAAAGAGATGACGAATGCCTGCTGCTGAAAACAGTCCCGCCAGGAAGACAAGTCTCTTGGCATGGACCGGCCCATCTCCCGGCGGGATTTTCTTAACTCCACCCTGCTCGCCTCAGGCGGTTTGTTAATGTCCTCCGTTACCCCCCCTGCAACTTCTCGGCGAAGGGGACGACTGGACCGGCTACGGCGGAAATACAGATCTGGCCGGAATCATGGACCATCGATGCTCGATTCTTGAGGCCGAACGTGCGGTAGGGCAGTTACTCGACCAGGTCTTGACTAACTAGATATTCGCCTGCCGGCAAATAGGGAACAATTGATGATTGGAATTCGATCGGCGGTTTGGAGCAAGGTTCTTGGATTTACTGTGGCGGGAGTAGTTGTCGTCGCGTTGGCCTCGCTCGCCTTAGCCGACCAACCCAAAAAATCTAAGCCTGCGGGTGGGGCGGGAACGGTCAAGAAATCGGTGCCCGGAATGGCGGTCGGAAATGCGCGAGTACGCCGAGACCCATCGCAGGAGCAGCGCGACTGGCCCGCATACGGCGGCACGGCCGATAACAATCATTACTCTGCCCTGGCGCAGATCAACCGACAAACCGTAAAGCACCTTGCGGTGGCATGGAGTTTTGACTCACAAGAGGAAGGAGGCCTGCAGACCACTCCAATTGTCGTCGAGGGCGTGCTCTACGGGATCACGCCCACTCAGAAAGTTTTCGCCCTGGATGCCGCAACCGGCAAGCTGTTCTGGAAGTTTGAGTCGGGCATAAAAGGGACTCAACCGGACCGCGGACTCGCGTATTGGGCCGAGGACAAGGACAAACGGATCCTGGTTGGGGTCATGAACTTTGTTTACGCCCTGAACGCGATCACCGGCCGTCCCATCGAAAGCTTCGGACACCACGGACGAATTGATCTACGCGAGAACCTGGATCGCGAACCCGTCACTTCGCAATCGGTCGATCTCACCAGCCCGGGGATCGTGTACCGGGATTTGCTGATCGTCGGCGGCCGCAATCCGGAAACCACGCCGGCCCCGCCGGGCAATATTCGCGCTTTCGACGTACGAACCGGAAAGCTGCGCTGGTCGTTTCATACCATCCCTCGGCCAGGGGAGTTCGGGTACGACACTTGGCCGCGGGAGGCATGGAAGACTGCCGGCGCCGCCAACAATTGGGCCGGCATGGCCGTCGATGCGAAGCGTGGAATTGTTTACGTTCCAACCGGTTCCGCTGTGCCTGACTTCTACGGCGAGGACCGGGTTGGCGATGACCTGTTCGCCAATTGCCTGATCGCCCTGAACGCGCAGACGGGAGAGAGAATCTGGCATTTTCAGGGAGTTCGTCATGATATTTGGGACCGGGATTTTCCCGCCGCGCCCGTGCTCCTCACCATAAAGCGCGATGGAAAAGACATTGACGCGGTGGCGCAGACCACGAAACAGGGATTTGTCTATCTCTTCGATCGAAGCAACGGAACTCCTCTCTTTCCGATCGAGTATCACAAGTATCCTGCCAGCACTGTGCCCGGCGAAGTTGCCGCCGCCGAACAGCCGCTTCCCAACCTCCCGGCGCCTTACGCGCGGCAGCTTCTTAGGGACAACTTGCTTACCAACCGAACCCCCGAGGCCCATCAGTGGGCGCTGGAAAAATTTCGTCAGTTCCGAAGCGAGGGACAATTCGTTCCCTTCAGCGTCGAAAAAGATACGGTGGTCTTTCCCGGCTTCGATGGCGGAGCGGAATGGGGCGGTCCGGCGGTAGATCCGGAGACGGGGATTATTTATGTGAACTCGAACGAAATGGCCTGGACCGGCGCACTGACGCCCAACACCGGAGAGAACAGCGCTCAGGGCATTTACCTGAGCCAGTGCGGCGTCTGCCATGGCGAAAAGATGATGGGTTCGCCTCCCGCCATACCTTCGCTCGTGGGTATTGGAGATCGCCTCACTCCCCCGCAGATTGCGGCCACCATCACGGCCGGAAAAGGAAGGATGCCGGGATTTCCCAACCTGTCGGACGATAACCTGTCGGCCCTGGTGACGTACCTCACGAGTGGCGAGAGCAAAGAGCTCAGCAGTGGTGGGCCGCCTCCAGTACCCATGAAATATCGCTTCACCGGATATCACAAGTTTCTGGATCCGGAGGGATATCCAGCCGTGCTGCCGCCGTGGGGCACGCTGAACGCCATCAATCTCAACACCGGCGAATACGCATGGAAGATTCCCCTGGGTCAGTACCCGGATCTGGCCGCAAAAGGACTGAACGACACAGGGGCGGAAAACTACGGCGGGCCGATTGTGACGGCGGGTGGTCTGCTATTCATTGGGGCAACGAATTTCGACAAAAAGTTCCGCGCCTTCGATAAATCCACGGGCGAACTGCTGTGGGAAGCAACCTTGCCCTTCGCGGGCAATGCAACGCCCGTCACTTACGAGGTGAATGGGCGGCAGTTTGTGGTGATAGCGGCAGGAGGGGGCAAAGATCCCAGGTCCTCGTCGGGTGGGGTGTATGTAGCCTTCGCTCTGCCGCGATAGCTGCACTGCCTCCAACACGCTCAAGATCTGAGCCCGAATGGGAGCGAGATTTAATGCACAAATTGAGATACCGGACATCCGATGTTGTCCATCGATGTCCGGTATTTGTTTTAAGCCCGATATTCGGACCGGTTAGTGGTTGCGTACTCTGTGATGGCCAGAGCGGCGGCTTCCACTCGGGCCCGAGTTGTTCATCGCCTGATGGGCATCACTGTCTGAAGTAAACAAGGTCAGGAAATTGACCACTTGATCGGCTTTGGGGGAGCCCAGGCCGGTGGTGGCGTCCCACTTCGTTCCTGCATTGAAGCCCCTAATCAGCACCGGTTTGCCGTCGGCATCCTCTTCGAGGATCGAGTTATCGCCGCTGGTTACATCGTTGAACAGCGCAGAATAGGCCTTTGGGAACGCGCTGAACAGGTAGAGAGTTCCGTTGATGAAGCCCAGACTCCGTTTGGCTTTCTGGCCGGCAATGGCAACAATACCTGCCCACTGCGGCGAGCCGGCGCTGGTGCCGCCAAAGAGATAGATACCGGGGTCGATGCCAGGAATATCAAGATAGGTCAGGACACCATGGGCCACGGCCGCGTCGTATGCCACGTCGGGGACGCCCCTCCCCTTTCGAAAGGGGACGCTGCCCAGTTGATAAAACGGCGCTCGATACAAGACGCTGAAGCCCCCGCCGGTTGCACCGAAACCCAAGTCCTCTTCGTTCCAGACAATTTCGCCCTGGTAGGTTCCAGGTGCCGGATTCGCAGTGGGATCGCAGCCGAGGACCAGCAGGCAGTAATCGGCGGCGTGGAGTTCGGTGCCACCCACGGCGGTGACCAGGGGATCGCTGGCGGGCGATGAGGCTGCCCGAACGAAGGATGTGCCATCGCAGGTTGCCTGGGCTGCTCCATCGTCGCCCGAAGAAGCAATGAGAGTAATGTGCTTGAGTGTTGCTTTCACAAACAGCTTATGCTGCGCCGTCAGCAGGTTGGAATCGACACAGCTCTCATTCTCGCCGAAGCTCTGGGAAATGACGTCGCCGAGATTGTGGTCCACGGCATATTGGGTGGCGCTCAAGATGTCGGCATCGTCGTTCGTTTTGGCCAGAACCAGCGTGATGTTCGCACCGGGTGCGATGGCATGCGCCCACTCCACGTCCAACGAGATTTCCCCAGCCCAGTTGATCATGTTGCCATCGTTCGAATCAAAATCGGTCAGCCCGTCCGGAGCGATCTGTTTAAAGGTGCCGAGACTGGGATCACGCGGCGCTCCAAGCCCGTTCAGGCCCGGCAGATCGAAAGTTTCATCGAAGACGTTCAGTTGATCCACAATGTTCGGAGATTGGAAGGCGTCAACAACGACGATCGTCTTTCCTTTGCCGGTAAAGCCGGCGTTGATGAGCGTGTCGATCTTATAGGCATGCCGCATCTGATAAGGGTCGTAACAGACAAAGGGCGGTGTCAGACCTACCTGGCATGTGAAGATGTCAGAATTCGTGCCCACAGTGTTACCAGACGGAATGGCTTTCGGTCCTCTTACGGTAAACGGTGACGCGCCACGGTGCGCACGGGCAACCTGGAGCGTATTGGCAGCAGCGGCTGGAATGGAGGTGAGGGCTAGGGCGACGACTAACAGCAAAATGGGGACACTCCGCGAGTTCATTACAAAACTCCTTGCGTTCGAGCCACGATCTCCTTTATGAAATTCAAAAGGGGCGTCGATTGTACACCTGTCTGGTGTCTAGACAAGCTGTGAAACATTTTTCATCTGAAGCGTCGCCGGCGGTCTGCGATATGCACCGTGACAGGGCAAAAGCCCGATGCACAGCCGCATTCAGGGCAATACGTTTCTTAGCCTTAGCCGTGACAGAAAGTCGGCGCGAGCAATACGTTGCGTTGCAAGGGCCAGAATTAATGGCTGCCGATGAGAAGAGGAGGCCTAAGAAACCTGTGGAAAACGGGGGACGCAATCCCTAGGGCAGCGAGTTCCTCTTGGTCCGAAAGGTGCTATTGAAGGCCAAAGCCTCTACTGGGAGGCAGAGTTTTGCGCGATCGGCTAAATGATGGGTTCCACGCCCGCGACTGACGGCGTTCGACGCCGCAAAATTTCATAGACCGGCAATCCTGCCAATACCACTACCACGCCCAGGAGTGCCCCGCGCGGGGTGCGCACAGCAACCAGGACCAGCATGGTCGCGACCAGCAGTAAGAACGCGAGAGGGGTGGCGGGATACCCTGGAGTCAGGATCACAGATTCAGACGCCTGCCGCCGGGACCGAAGGAGAAATAATCCCGACACCGTGAGCCCCAGGAAGAAGACGACGATGAACAAGGCGTAAGAAATGATCTGCTCAAAGTTGCCTAACAAAATGAGCAGGGAAGCGATAGAGCCCTGGATAGCGATGGCGTTCGCAGGCGTACCGAAGCGAGGATGGGTCCGGGCCACGGCATGCAGAAAGAGGCCATCGTTAGCCATGGCGTAGTAAACGCGTGGCGCAGAGATGATAAGAGCGGACAAACTTCCCACCAGGCAAATTACGACGATGGCCGCGAACACCACACCGCCGGTTGGTCCGAACAAGACTTCTCCCGCCTGAGCCACAAAGGTCTGGTCGGAGGTGACCTTCTCGAGGGGAACGAGATACAAGAAGACCGCGCTGACTACGACGTAAACCACCGTCACAGCCAGCAAACCAAGCAGCAAAGCCCGGGGCAGAGTGCGGCCGGGGTCGCGCACTTCACCGGCAATCTTGCTGACATCCCACCATCCCCCAAAAGAAAAGAACGCGCCTACCACCCCGACGGCAAGCGCCGGCGCGAGGGGCAAAGATCCAGGACGCTGCGCCACAAAAGGCACGAAGTTCGACCACGACCCCAGCCTGAAGGCAAAAGCCCAAACCGTCAGAAAACCCAGGAGACCGAGTTTCAGCCAGGTTGTCCAGCGCAAGAATCCTGCACTCATTCGAATGCTGAAGATGTTCATGAGGCACAACGCCCAGATGGCTGCAATGCCCACCAGCTTTATCAACAGCGGAGGCAAGGGGACGATGTAGGCGAAGTATCCCGCCAGGCCGCTGGCCAATGAGGCGGTGATTGCGGGATCCATGACCAGAAGGCACATCCATCCGAACAGGAACGCGATGCGGCGTCCGTAGCACTCTTTGAGATAGATGTAAGCACCGCCGGCGCGCGGGAAGCGGCCGGCAAGTTCTCCAAAGCAAAGCGCGCCACTCAGGGTCATGGCCCCTATCACCAGCCAGACCAGCAAGAGCCACATGGGGGAGCCCAGAGCTTTTGCCATGCCAGCGGGAGTGAGAAAAATACCGACGGCGATGATGCCGCCGATTACGGCTGAAGTGGTCGAGGCCAGTCCGAGTTCGCGTCGCAAACCTTGTGTGGAAGCGGGAGTGATCGTGGGCGCGGTGGCCATCGGTTGGGAGTTCAGCTCTATGCCGGCTTTGATTCGTCCTCAGCCCCTTGTCGCGGGAACCACGGTTGCGTCAAGGTATTCGTCGGAATTTAGAAGCACAATAATATAAAAGTGCTAGATACCCTGGTGATCCCCCCACTTTCCCGACTTACGGCGAGGTCAAAAGCTAACCGCAAAGTACGCAAAGAAGCCGCGACGTTCGCAAAGAAAGACCGAGACCCAGGGGTTCGCTTGGCGAGAGCGACTACTACTTTCCTATTATTGACCCGCTGATGCGAGTCCCTATAATCGGCCCACTCTAGGTGGGAGTCGGGGCCTTCGCGCTGCCCATTCTGCGGCCGGATCGTGCTTCCAAATCTTGAGAAATGCTTGGCCGAGGGAGAAGAGGGTCATGATTCGTTCCAGAAACGTGGCTTGTCTGCTGGCAATGGTCATCGCGGGTTTGAACGCCGGAGCCCAACAGATCACAGGAAGTATCCGGGGAACTGTCCAGGACCCCAGTAGCGCCTTCGTGCAGAGCGCGTCGGTGAGCGCCAAGCAAACCGAGACTGGCCTGACGCGTACCGCAACCACAGACCCGAGTGGCGCATATGTCCTGTTGGAACTGCCGGTTGGGCACTACGAACTCCAGGTTGAGGCCAAGGGTTTTCAGAAATACATCCAACGGGGCATCACCCTCAACGTAAACGAGACGGCGACGATTCCGGTCCATCTTGTAGTGGGCGCCGCGAACCAGCAGGTGCAGGTGATGTCAGACGCCCAATTGATCCAGGGTACGGTGACCAGCCTGGGCAAGACAGTGTCAGAGCGCGAAGTGCTTGACCTGCCGTTGAATGGCCGCAACTTTACTCAGTTGGGCCTGCTTCAGCCAGGCGTTGTCCCGCTTACTCCGGGCTTGTACGCGGCGGGAGGATCGCTGCGTTCCGGCCAAGCCTACGCGGTGAATGGCCAGCGGCCGGAGTCGAACAATTTCCTTATCGATGGAGCCAATAACTTCAACGGGGTGGACGCGGGGTTCGTCCTGAGACCGCCCGTGGATGCCATTACGGAGTTCAGAATTCTCACCCACAACGCCAGCGCCGAATTTGGACAGAGCCTGGGCTCGACTACCAATATCATCACCCGCTCCGGCACGAACCGATTCCACAGTGCGGTCTGGGAATTTTTGCGCAACGACATTTTTGACGCGACCAACTACTTCGCGGCTACCACGGAACCTCTAAAACAGAACCAGTTCGGCGGGACGTTCGGCGGACCTATCCAGAAGGATAAGACTTTCTTCTTCGCTTATTACGAGGGCTTCCGAAACCGCCAGGGAGAGACGGACTCGTCCACGGTACCTTCGGCTGCGGAGCGCACGGGAGACTTTTCGGCGCTTTGCACGGCAGGATTCAGCGGTGGCTTTTGCAATGATCAGCGGCAGCAGCTGTTCAACATTTTTTTCAACACTCCCTATCCCAACAACCAGCTTCCGCAGCCTTTCAATTCAATTTCCCAAGGCCTGTTGAAGTATTTTCCGCTCCCCAACAATGGACCCAATGTGTTTACCTCGACGCAAATCGTGCGTCAGGACTCGAACCAGGGTGGAGTGAGGATAGACCATTACCTGAGTCCATCTGACATCCTCAATTTTCGCTACGGGATCAGTGACGGCACGCAATTCAACCCTATCCCGACCTCAGGATCGACGGTCCCTGGCTTTCCCGTGGGGCAAGAACAGAGGGCGCAAACCTTCGTTGCCCAGGAGACCCATACTTTCTCTCCCAGCATGATCGGTGTCTTCCGCTTCTCATTCTTGAGGAATAAATTCCTCTATGGTCAGCACACCAGTGACACCACCCCCGCTGAACTGGGCTTCGGATACACTCCCAGCCTTGACCTGGCAGTAGGCCCCCCCTCTATCCAGGTGGCGGGCTACACCACCATCGGTGATCCTATTACCGGGCCGCGCAATACCTATGAGAATGCCTATGACTTCTCCGGCTCTCTGAGCTGGGTGCTGGGCCGCCACGAGCTCAAGTTCGGAGGCGGGTATCAGCGCCTGCAGGTAAATGCGCTGCAAGGCATCGCCAGCAATGGCTTCTTTGTTTTCGCACCTCCTCCGATCGTGCCCGATTCGTTCGCCAGCTTCCTGTTTGGCCAGCCGGTCGTCTTTCTGCAGGGCCTGGGTGATTTTGAACGCGGCATCCGGGGAAATGCCGTGAACTCTTATGTTCAGGACACGTTCAAGGCGACCTCGCGCCTGACCTTGAACCTTGGCCTGCGTTATGACCTGCCGTTTCCCTACACCGAGATCAAGAACCGGCAGACTCTTTGGGTTCCGGGCCGGCAGTCCACTGTGATGCCCGATGCTCCCAGCGGATTGCTTTATCCCGGAGACAAGGGTGTGCCCGCGGGCTTGATCCCGACGTTCAAGAAGGGATTCGCACCGCGGGTCGGCTTCGCCTGGGACCCGACCGGAAGCGCCAAGTGGCTGGTCACATCTGCGTACGGAGTCTTTTATGAGCCGTATTACACCGGGCAGGGTGGGCCCTTGCAGTCGCCGATCAGTGCCCCGCCATATCTCCAGACCCCGCAAGTAAGCTTTCCCAACTTTGCCGATCCTTTCAACGGCAACCCTCCCATCAGCGGTGAGTTTTCCAAACCACTGACCAACTTGACCCTTGCCGCGAACCTGCCCCTGCCATACTCCCAGGACTGGGACCTGAATATTCAGAGGTCCTTCGGGTCAGATTTGCTGTTCGAGATTGGCTACGTGGGAACCAAGGGAACCAAGTTGCCGCGTATGATTGAAGCCAACCCGGCCATCTACATTCCGGGTTTTGACAACAGCACCAATCCCCCTTCCCCTATTTCCACCTCGGGCAACGCGGATCGGCGGCGAAAGTATTCCGGATGCACCCTCGATCCGACCACGGTCTGCGACTACTCTTCAACCGGCCTGATCACAGGCATTGCTAATTCCTCGTACAACGCTCTCGAGACCAGCCTGAGGAAGCGTTTCAGCCATGGGATCTCGTTTCTGGCCTCCTATACATACTCCAAGTCCATCGACGACTCTTCCACCTTCAACCTGACCGGCTCGGCGTCAAAGCCTCTGGCCGGGGAGAATGACCTGGCCCAGAACCCGTTCGATGTTGGCGCGGAGCGCGGCCGGTCCCTGTTCGATGCCCGCCACCGGTTCGTGCTTAGCTACCAGTGGAGTCTGCCGTTCTGGAGACAGCCTCACGGCTGGTATCAACAGATTCTTGGCAACTGGCAGGCCAACGGGATCGTTACGCTGATGACCGGCACTCCATTTACTGTCTTCGACGGAAACGATTTTTCGGTGCAAGGCTCAGCTCCGGAAATCAGCGGATTTTTCTCCAACCGGCCAAACGTGGTCGCCGACCCCAACAACGGGCCGAAAACTACAAGCGCGTGGCTCAACCCGAATGCGTTCCAGAGAATTACTCAGGACCCCAACTCTCCGGTGCAGCAATTCGGCAGCGCCAGCCGTAACATCGCCCAGGGACCCGGATACGCGGATTGGGACTTCTCATTGTTCAAGAATATCCGGGTGGCAGAATCAAAGGAGCTGCAGTTCCGCGCGGAGTTCTTTAACCTCCTGAACCATACCAATTTCCGTCTTCCCGACAGCGACATGAACTCACCAACTTTCAATCAGATTCTGGAAGCCCAGCCGCCCAGATTGATGCAGTTGGCGTTGAAATTTAGCTTCTGAGGGAGGAACCGGTGCTCTGGAGTATTACCGTCTGAAGTCCGAGGTCCGACCTCTGCTACTCGTATCGCAAGGCTTCGATGGGATCGAGCCGGGCAGCCTTGCGGGCGGGGTAGAAGCCGAAGAAGATTCCGACCGCCATCGAAAACAGCACAGCGGCGAAAATCGCAGTGGGAGAAACCAGCACGGGCCATCCCAGGGTCTGCGTGATCAGGTAAGAAGCTCCCATGCCGGACAGAATTCCGATGCTGCCGCCCACCACGCTGAGCACGACCGCTTCGATCAGAAACTGCTGCTGAACATCCCCTTCGGTGGCGCCGATGGCCATGCGGATGCCGATTTCGCGGGTGCGCTCGGTGACCGAGACCAGCATGATATTCATGATTCCGATACCGCCGACGAGCAGGGAAATGCTGGCGATCGAGGCCAGCAATATGGTGAAGAGCCGGGCGTTCTGGTCGGCCAGATCAGCCATGTCGGCCAGGTTGCGCACGAAAAAGTCGTCGTCCTGCCCGGGACGGATGCGGTGACGGTCGCGCAGCAAAGCTGTGATCTGCTGCTGTGCCGTGTAGCTGGCGTCCTTCGAGATGGCGGATACCATGATCCAGCGCAGCCAATCCTGTCCGGTAATTTTCTTTTGCAGAGTAGTGATGGGCACAAGGATGATGTCGTCCTGGTCCTGTCCCATGGCGGCCGAAGTACCTTTCGGGGTCAATAGCCCCACCACTTTAAACGAAAGATTGTTGATGCGGACCGTTTGGCCGATGGGATCGGTGGCCCCAAACAGGTTCTTGCGCACGGTCTCCCCGACGACGGCGACGTTGGCGGCTGTGGTCACGTCATCTTGCGTGAAGGAGGTACCTTCCGCAAAAGGCCAACTGCGGATGTCGAAATACTGTGGTTCGGTACCATTGACGTTGGTGGCCCAGTTGTCGTTTCCAAAGACCACCTGGGCGGAAGCCTGGCTGCCGGGGGCGGCGGCTGCGACCGACGGGCACTCGCGCATGATCGCCACCAGGTCGTCGTAAACCAGCGTCTTGGTGGCGCCCCAGCCCATGCGCATGCCGCCCCGGTTTACCGTGCCGGACTGCACGAACAGCATATTGGATCCCATGGCCGCGATCTGTTGCTGCGCCTGTTGTTGCGCTCCTTGACCCACGCTGACCATGGCGATGACCGCGCCCACTCCGATGATGATGCCCAGCATGGTGAGCATGGAGCGCAGCTTGTTGCGGGCCAGGGCCCGCATCGCTATGCGAACGATCGCTAGTAAATCCATGATGCCTTCCTAGGCTACTTTGGGGTCAAACATATCCAGCGGCGTGTTTGGCCCGATTTTCCCCAGTTTTACCAGGCGCGCGATGATCGAGCCGATGGTCCGATTGTGCGTCTTGGCGATCTGGTGAAAATTAATTCCCCGGCGGAGCTCCTCGCAAACCTGTTCATCCTCCGCTCGCGACCAGAACTTGCCCGCATTCGCCGCCGGCGCCTTCCGGGAACGCTCGCGTTCTTCCACGTATTCCAATGCGCGCACCGCGCGGTGAAACGCTCTTACCACGGGCGGATACTGGTACACCGCATCGGCGGCGAGGACCTCGCCGGTGTCTGGATTCACTCCATCCGCGAGCGCCCGCATAATGCGTAACGCTTCCTGAATTTCCATAATGACTCTCGGACGCACATCCTATAAGTCCGGACCTGCCCAAGCTGTGACGACTGAACCAACCGGATGTTCACTCCCGCGACGGGAATCATCCGATCATCCCGATCGTCAATCCTCCAATGCCGGCATATTTTTCAGGACCTCGGCTGCGACTGGCCGGTCTTGCACCAGCTCATCCCGACGAATGGTTCCGTCGCGAAAGTGGATGCCGCGCTTGGCAAATTCTGCGATATCGGACTCGTGCGTTACCATCACAACGGTAAGCCCATCGTCATTCAGTTTCTGAAACACCTCCAGGATCTCGACCGAAGTCCGGCTGTCCAGATTGCCCGTGGGCTCATCGGCCAGCAGGATTGAGGGATGATTGACCAGCCCGCGGGCGATGGCAACCCGCTGCTGCTGGCCGCCCGATAACTGGGAAGGGAAGTGTTCCATGCGATCTCCCAGTCCCACCAGTTCGAGCGCTTCGCGTGCCCGTTTTCGGCCTTCTTCTTTGCTGACCTGGGCGTAGAGCGTTGGCAGCTCGACATTTTCCAGGGCGGTGGTGCGAGCCAGCAGGTTGAATCCCTGGAAGACGAAACCGATCTTGCGGTTGCGGATGGTGGCCAATTCCTTCTTGGTCAGTTCGGAGACCGCGATATTTTCAAGCAGGTAGCGCCCGCTGGTAGGCTTGTCCAGGCAGCCCAGGATATTCATGAAGGTGGATTTGCCGCTGCCGCTGGCGCCCATGATGGCCACAAACTCACCGCGCTCGATGCGCACGTTGACGCCGCGCAATGCGTGCACCTTGGTTTCACCCAGATCGTAGTATTTGTGCACATCTTCAATCTGGATGAGGCCGCGCGCACCCTCCTGGGTGAAGGTGTTCAGTGCGGATTGTGGAATGGTCGCCATTTCTTTCTCTTTTGCTCGCCTTGCGGCCTCGGAGTCGCTGCCCTTCTTTCGCTCCTTCGGAGCTCGTCAGCCTTCTGCCCCTTTACCCAGGGCTTGCGCCCCTTCGACTCCGCTCAGGGCAGGCTCTGGGCTGCATTCTGGCGCCGCTTCGCGGCTCGGGTGTTCCGTGTCACCACATGCCTGCTCTGCTTCGGCCTTATCGAACTCGCGGTGTACTCCCGCCCATTCCTGGGGCCCGCGTGGCTCCCGGACTGGCGGCGGTGCCACCGGTGATCAATTCGTCCCCTTCGTTCAGTTGACCGTTCAACACCTGCGCGACTTCGGTTACGGTATGGTCGGTGATGCCGGTGCGGATTCTGACCGGCTCAAGCGTCTTTTCGGGACGCAGCTTCCAGACAACCGAGACGTCCACCCGGGGAGTGTGTTGCTGCCCGGCGTCTGCCCCGCCCCCCTGGCTGCCTTCCGTGTGGGCGCGCCGCTGCTTGGCGGCAGCCCCGGTGTCTCCTGAACCCTGCGTGCCTGCCGACTGAGTGCCTCCCGCCGGGCTGGAAATCAATCCATACTGCTTGTAGAGGGCGCGAACCTGGTCGGCGGGCATATCCGGCTTATAGCGTAGCGCTCCGTTTGGCACGCGTAACGTATTTTGCGCGTTCGCCACTGGAATGGTGATGTAGGCGGTCATGCCGGGAAACAGCTTTAAATCCGGATTATCGAAATCGATAATGGTGTTGTAGGTGACGACGTTCTGAACCGTGGTCGCGTTCAAGCGCACTTGTGAGACCCGGCCGGTAAATGAGTCTTTGGGAAAAGCGTCCACCTTGAAGGTGACGATCTGCCCGGTGTGGATCATGCCGACATCGGACTCGTCGGTGCTGGCATAGACCTGCATTTTCGTGAGGTCCTGCGCGATGGTGAAAAGGGTCGGCGCTTGCAGGGATGCAGCCACCGTCTGGCCGACATCCACGCTGCGCGCGATGACCGTGCCATCAATGGGCGCATGGATTGTTGTGTAATCGAGATTAGTCTGCGCCACCGTGACCGCCGCCTGCTTCTGTTGCGCCTGCGCGATCGCCTGGGTGATGGTTGCCCTGGCCGCGGCCACCGCCGCATCCGCCGAATCGGCATTCGCTTTAGCCAGGTCGAGCTGTTGCTGGCTCATCACGCCTGCTTTGGTGAGCCCGGAAGTCCGTTCATAGTCTGCTCGCGTCTGCAACGCCGTAGCTTGCGCCTTTTCCAGATTGGCCTGGGACGCAACCACGTTGGCTTTGGCGTTTGCCAGATCGGCCTTGGCCTGCAGCAGAGAACCTTCGAACAGAGAAGGATCGATCTGCGCCACCACCTGTCCTTTTTTTACTCGCGAATTGAAATCAGCATTCAAACGGGAAATTGTTCCCGAAACCTGTGAGCCCACCTGCACCGTGGTCACCGCGTTGATGGTGCCGGTGGCCTCTACTACCTGGTGGATATCGCCGCGATCTACCTTGGTGGTGAAATACTTCGGCTGGTCATTGCTCTTAAACTGAAAGGCGGCGAAGACAGCAATGGCCACAACCACCAGACCTGCTATCAGCCAGTGGCGTTTCAGCATGTTCACCACGTCATCCTCGCTTGGGGATGCAGAGATTCTTGTTTCGTATTCGGTATCGCATCACCCCAATAGTAGAAACCCCGAAACGGAGTCAGGGTTGCGGATAGAATCACTAGCTTGCTGTGAAGGGCCGCACGCCTACCATCACTAATGGTACATCTTGCGTGACAGATGAGGGGATCAGGTAAGATTTTACAAAAGTTTACCAAGGTGAATTTTGCCTTAAGGTGAACGTCTTACAGCTGTGCGGCGGAAGAAAGGGTTCGAGAGGAAAACGCTGATGGATGGACAGGCATTCTGGCTTACGATGCGGCTGTCCGCGCTGGTGGCGGCCATTCTCGTGGTGCTGGGACTTCCACTCGCCTACTGGATTACCTATTCCCGCTGGCGCTGGAAATTTCTCGCGGAAGCAGTCTTTGCCCTACCCATCGTGCTGCCTCCGACTGTTTTGGGCTTCTATGTCCTGGTCGCTCTGGGGCCGCACAGCCCCCTGGGACGCGGCTGGGAAGCGCTCACCGGGCACACCCTCGCGTTTACCTTCGAAGGACTGGTAATCGGCTCCATCGTGTACAGTCTTCCGTTCGCGGTGCAGCCTTTCGCGGCCGGATTCTCTGCTGTGGATCCGCGGCTGGTGGTGGCGTCGCAGACGCTGGGAGCTTCGCGAGTCCGGACATTCTTTCGCATTATTTTGCCGTTGTCGCTCTCCGGTCTGGTAACGGGAGTGGCCCTCAGCTTCGCCCACACCATGGGCGAGTTCGGTGTGGTGCTGATGGTTGGAGGCAATATTCCCGGAGTCACACGAACGGTTTCGATCGATATCTACGACAAGGTGCAGGCAATCAACTATTCCGGCGCCAATGCCACGGCACTGATGCTGCTGGCCATCTCGTTTGTGACGCTTTCCGTGGTGTACGCCTTGAACCGGCGTGTGTGGATCTGGAAGTGAATGCGACACTAGGTACCACGAAGGAAGAAAGACCATCATTCATGCATTCAACGTCAAATAGCGCCGCTATCGTCGAGGCTGCTTCGGCAGAACTCCACGAAGCGTCCGTGCAAGTTCGCAAGCGGCTGGGAAAGGAGTTCGAACTCGATCTCGCTGGCGCCCTTCCGCCGGGGATCACGATCCTGTTTGGTCCTTCAGGGGCAGGGAAGACCACTCTGCTCGACTGCATAGCCGGGCTGGTCCGGCCGGACGCAGGCCGAATCGCGACACAGGAGAAGGTCCTGTTCGACAGTGCGCTCGGAGTTGATGTCGCGCCCCGGTTCCGGCGGGTTGGTTACGTGTTTCAGGACCTGGCGTTGTTTCCCCATCTGACGGCCGAGGGCAACGTTGAGTACGGTCTCTCCCGGTTGGTCAGAGAGCAACGCAAGCAGCGCAGCGCTGCCATTCTGGAGTCGTTCCGCATCGCGCATCTGCGCGGGCGCCAGCCCGGGCAGATTTCTGGTGGGGAGCGACAGAGAGTCGCACTGGCCCGCGCCCTGGTGATCGATCCCGCAATACTTCTGCTGGATGAACCGCTGGCGGCGCTGGATGCCGCCACCAAGTCGAAGATTGTCGATGATCTGCGCGCCTGGAACCAGGAGCATCGAATTCCTATCGTGTATGTCACGCACAGCCGGGAAGAGGTTTTCGCGCTGGGCGAGCAGGTGATCGTGCTGGAGAATGGGCGCTCCATTGCGCGCGGGACGCCGCACCAGGTGATGAGGGCTCCGCGCCTCGAAACCGTGGCGCAACTTGCTGGCTTCGAGAATATTTTCAATGCCACGGTCGCTGCGGTGCACGAAGACCGGGGCACCATGGTGTGCCACTTGTCCGCAAGCAAGGTTGAGCTGGAAACTCCGCTGGTGCGGGCGGAGGTAGGTTCGGCATTGCGGATCGGGATCGGTGCTGGAGATATCCTTCTGGCTTCGATTCAGCCCAGCGGACTGAGTGCCCGCAACATCATTCCCGGCCGGGTGGTTTCACTGGCGCAGCGCGACGTGATCGTGGTGGCGAAAGTGAATTGTGGAGTGGAGATGGAAGTCCATGTCACGCTGGCGGCCCGGGATTCGCTTCATCTCCAGCCGGGAAGAGAAGTGTGGCTGGTGGTAAAGACTCACTCCTGTCATTTGATGGGAACGTCGTAGCGCTGGCGTCCCGCGAGACGCCCGTCCTTCATCAAAGCAAAAAGCCTCGTCGCAGGGCGACGAGGCTCTCGATGAATTCCAAAATGTTACACGCTGAAAGATGATCCGCAGCCGCAGGTGCTCTTCACGTTCGGGTTCTCGAACTTGAAGCCGGCTCCTTCGAGGGTCTCGACATAATCCACAACGCAGCCGTTCAGATACATCACCGATGTGGCGTCCACGTACACCTTCAGGCCGTCCATGTCGAAAACCTTGTCCATCATGCCGGCGCCGTTTTCAAACTGCATGGAATAGGAGAAACCGGAGCAACCGCCTCCCACCACCCCCACGCGCAGGCCAGCGGGGACAGGGTTCTGTTGCGCCATGGTTTCCTTGACCTTGGCAATGGCGCTGGCGGTCAGGCTGATGGGCGCCTTCTTTGTCTCTGCAGGCTTCACTTCTGGGGTTGTCGTCGTAGCCATTGGTATCTCCTTGAAAGCACTCGCTCCTATTATAACAAAGCCGAGCACCAGTGCATCCGGGAAAGTCGGCCTGATGGACGTTTTCAGGCTGGTTCCCACCTAATCAATATAGATGATCGGGCCTGCCCCCAGGGTGCAGACCGAAAAACACCCGCCGGGCCTTGCCAACAGGGTCTATAATTCTGGCTTGGGGCCCTTGTCCGAAAGCTGGTTGTGGGGGCCACAACCACAATTTGTCTGCATCAGCCTTCGGACCGGCTCGACATCAGTACCGAGGTGGTCTTATGACTCCGGGATTGCTATGGTTGCTGATCGCGTGGGGCGCTCTCACCGTTGTTCTGATCATCCTTCTGATTTACCGCAGTACGCTCACCATG
>JAIQFF010000177.1 GCA_020073395.1 Terriglobia bacterium | reverse complement strand
GTCATCCTGAGCGAAGTAGGGGCTTCGCGGTTGCGAAGCCTCTACGCAGTCGAAGGACCCCTGCGAAATTACCGGCCTCGTATTTCTGCGCGTGCATCGCGTCGTTCGGTTTGTGAAAGCTCGCAGCTAGAAGCTCGCAGCTAGAAGCTCGCAGCTAGAAGCTAACAGCGCTCTAGTGTTTCACTAAATCATCCGACAGCAGCAGCGCTTTAGATGCGAGATTATGTGCACGCTGCACGTCTCCTGCTGCTTCGGCGGCTTTGGCCTGCTCCATGTATTTGCGAATCTGACTGACGCTGTCCTGCAGGGTTGAGTTCAGCTGGCGGGACGCGATCTGTTTCAGGTTGTCCTCCGTCGCGGTCAGTAACTGGGCGGTGCTCTGGCGCTGGCTGGACGCCTGCTCTGCGCTGATAGTTGGGGCGAGCTGGACCACGGGAGCGGTTGTGCCGCCGTTTCGTACTACTTTTTTCTCCGTTGTCGAATCAGAAGGAATGGCGCAACTCTTCCGGTGGCGCCTCTTCTTGCTGGTCGCTTTCTTCGATGTCTTGGATTCCGGTTTCTTCGCAGCCGACTCCGCCTGCGCCTTTTGCAGTTCGGGAGTGGACTCTGGCGCCGGTTTCGTCTCCGGCGGCGACGCAGGCTCGGACTGAGGTGCCGGGCTGGATTGCGCAGGGCCGGCTGCTGGACTCGCCGGCGTCGTATTCTGCGGCGAATCCTGGGGAGATGCGGCTGGCGGGGCTTCCGGCGTTGGCTGAGTTTCCTGATTGAGTTGCGGAAGTTGTCCCGGAACTACGGCGGCCGCGACTGAAGGCGTCGCCAGCGCACAGAATCCGAGAATGACGGCCAGATACATACTCATTTGAAATTGGATGCTACCAACCACCGCTCAGACCTACCCGGCATTTTGACTTCCGGGCTGTAATCTGATTGTTCTCCGTCCAGAAATTCATGCGACTTCACCGCCGGTCGTTGCCTAGCTCCGAGTTGCGGCCTCCTGCAGGGCATTCGAGCGGGACTGGACCAGCGGCAGACGCAGACGAAAGGTTGTGCCCTCGCCCTCAACGGATTCGAAGTCAACCGATCCATAGTGCCATTGCAGAATCTGATAAGTCTGCGCCAGCCCGATCCCGGTCCCTTCTTTCTTGGTAGTGAAGTACAGCTCAAAAATCTTGTCCTGAGCGTCGGCTGGAATGCCGCTTCCCTGATCGCGAATTTCAGTGACCACCATGTCATCTTCGCGGCGGGCCGAAACCGTCAACTTGCCTCCATCGGGCATGGCCTGAACCCCGTTGAGCACGACATTGAGGATGGCCTGCTTGATGAAGTCGGTGTCCACCTTCACGGTTAACGGCTGGGCTGGAAGCTCACAGGTGATGGTCACACCATGCCGTGCGGCATCGGGCCCGGCCAACTGGACCCCGTCCTCCAGGAGCCGGCGCAGATCGGTTTCCTCCAGATGGAGATCACGCGGACGGGTGAAGTCCACCAGGATCTGCACCACCCGGTCCAGCCGGTGTATTTCGCTGCCGATAATATCCATGTGGCGGCGGGTGTCGGGATCGACCTGCCGTAGTTTTCCCTGCAGCAACTGCAAATGTAGAACGATGGCGTTGATCGGATTCTTGACTTCATGAGCCACGCCCTTCGTGATCCGGCCCGTGGCCGAGAGCCGGCGGGACATTTCGATTTCGTCTTCGATGCGGCGGACCGACTCCGCATCGCGCATGGTGAGCAGCGCACCGATCGGGGTTTCTTTTTCCCGGATAAAGTCGAGAGAAATCTGTACTCGCTTGCCGTTAGGGAACTCGATCTCACGCGGCGCAATCGGGCTGCGTCGTTCAAACGATTGCAACAGCAGCGCCCCGAACTCCGATTCCGGCGAAAAAATCTCCCGCGCGGCGTGGCCCAGCAGTTCCCGCCGGGGCCGTCCCAGGAAGCGTTCCACCGACGCGCTCACCAGGACGACTCGCAAGTCGCGGGTGAACAGCATCAGCCCGTCCTGCAGATTGCCCATAATCTGGTCAACGTTGTCTTTCAGAGCGGAAAAAATTTCTTTGGCGTCGCGCATCTGCCGTCCCAGGTGCGCGATCTTCAAGCTCACCATCCCATACTCGTCGTGACCCGCGTCGGGCTCGTTGACTGATTGCGGATTGCCCGCGGTGACGCTGTCCAGGCTGCGGTTGATCTGCTCCAGCGGCCCCAGGGCAAGGTGCGAGAGGCCAGCCGCCAGGATCAGAGAAAGAAAAACTGCGATGCTGGAGAAGACCACAGCTTGCTGCAGGCGGGGTGTCAGTTCGTTCTTCAGAAAGACCGTCGATACTCCCACCCGGATGCTGCCGAAGCGGGCCCCGTCCAGTTGCAGAGGTATGCGCACGTCGTACACGGTGGGCGGGTTGTACACCATGCGGAACTGCCGGCGAAAGCTTGCGTTCTCCACCAGATGAAAGTCGGGCCGGTCGGGAACCTCTTTGCCCACCAGGTCGGGATTGGTGTGCAGGATGGCTTTGCCGTCGCTGTCCACGATGGCCGCGTCGTAGATGATGGGCCAGGTCCCTACTACCGATTCCAGAAAATTATTCAGATCACGATCAGTGCCCAGGTAGTACGCCACCGCCCGCCGCATGGCTTGGGGATTCGTGGTGTCCACCTTGGTGCTGCTCAAATCGGGGGCGGCGTTTGCGGCCAGGTAAGCCAGGTTGGAAGTCAATTGAGCTGCGGATTCTCGCGCTGTGGTCACGCGCTGGCGCAGCAATTCGGAAATGTAGACATATGAAAACGCCGTGACCAGCACGGCCACCATGAAGGTAATAGCCAGTACGATTTTGGTTTTTCGACGCATGGGCAACTACTGCAATTGGCACTTAGCAATTGGCAATTAGCCAGGGCCCAGGGGAATTGGCCTCTTGCCAATGGCTAAGTGCGCGTTCTCGTACTACGCCAAAGCCGCGCTGGCCGCGACGTTACCGGACATCAACCCCAACTACTTAGCTCCACCCATGGGAATTGGCCAAGTGCCAATTGCCAATTGCTAACTGCTGAACTCACTCTTCCCTTGACAAAGCCGCGTCGGCCGTGGCGTTCCCGTACTCTTTGAGCTTGTTGTGCAAAGTCTTCAAGCTGATGGCGAGAATCTCGGCTGCCCGGGTCTTGTTGTTGTTGGTGGCCTCCAGCGTTTTCAGGATCAGCAGCCTTTCGGCCTCTTCTACCGTAGTTCCTACGCCCAGCCGCACGGTGTCGGAATCCTCGGCTGAACTGCGCAGACTGGATTGCCCAAAGCCCGGCGGCAGATGCTTGGTTTCGACCACCGCACCATCGCACACGATAATTGCCCGCTCCAGGGTGTTGCGCATTTCGCGCACATTGCCCGGCCAGGAGTAATTCTGAAACGCATTGAGGACGGCCTCGCTCACCCCTGCAACCTTGCGCCCATGTTTCTCGTTCATATCGGCCAGCAAGGCCTGCACCAGTTCGGGGACATCTTCCTTGTGTTCGCGCAGCGGCGGCATGTGAATGTTGAAGACGTTGAGGCGATAGTAAAGATCGTTGCGCAGTTCGCCGCGTGCAACCGCTTCCTCGGGAACCTTGTTGGTGGCAGCGAGAACGCGGACATCCACCGTGGTCTCTACCTTGCTGCCCAGCCGGCGCAACTTACGGTCTTCGAGAACGCGCAGCAGTTTGGCTTGCGTAGCCACCGGCATCTCACCGATCTCATCCAGCAACAGGGTTCCGCCTTCTGCCAGTTCGAAGCATCCAGTGCGTCGCTCCAGGGCCCCGGTGAAGGCACCCTTCTCGTGCCCGAATATTTCACTTTCGATCAGGGTTTCGGGAATGGCCGCGCAATTGATGGGAACGAACGGCTTGTTCCGGCGCGGGCTGAGTTCATGAACGGTACGGGCCACCAGTTCCTTGCCCGTGCCGCTGGCCCCGGTGATCAACACGGAGGCGGTACTGGGTGAGACCATCTCGATGAGGTGAAAAATTTCCTGCATTTTCTTGGACGATCCGATCAGGCTCCCCAGCGAACCCGCGTCGCGCAGCTTGCGGCGGGTTACTTCGAGTTCGGCGCGGGTCCCCAGCAAGGCGGATGCGTTTTGCAGGATGGTACGCAACCGGTTGGTGTCGATGGGCTTCGTGATGTAGTCATAGGCACCCATGCGCATGGCTTGCACGGCACTATCAATCGTGCCTTGTGCTGTCACCACGACCACCGCCATGGTTTGAGCGTCGGTGGCCAGCTTTTCCAGCAGTTCGAGGCCACCCATGCGCGGCATCTTCATGTCGGTGACCACAATGGACGGCGCCCAGCTGGTAACTTTTTCCAGCCCCTCCGCACCATCCCTCGCAGTTTCGGCCAAGTACCCCCAGCCCGTGACCAGCTCGGCCAGGCCCGTCCGTTCGTTTTCTTCGTCCTCGACGATCAGTACTTTTTCGTGGTTCATAGCGGCTAGACAGCCATTATTTAGGCTTTCCGGCCTGGCTGCAAGCCGGGGCTGAGGTCTGGCGGATCTTTCTTCTCCGCGGAAGCCGATTTCGCCATCTCAGATGCCTGTGCTGGGCAAGGTGAAATCGGGAGGCTGGGAGGCCGGGGAGTATATCAATCTGAGACACTTAGCAGCACTCCCTAGTTGATTAAAAGGTTCGCCGCGCGCTTGATTTGACGCTGGTCTGGGGTAGAATTAATTGCCATACCTGATTTCGGTATTTGCTTCCCACGCAACTCCCGGTTCACTCTATGCACTGAGCGTGGACGTGAAGTTCTTATTCAAAGGTTTCGGAGGATGGCATGTCACTTCGTCGGTCGCTGTGTGGCATTTTTTTGAGTTTATTGGCCGTGGTGTGGATATCAACTGCGGTGGTGGCACAAGAAGAACAGACCCCGAAAGCTGAACTCTTCGTTGGCTATCAGTGGCTGCACCCAGGCGCTACGGTCCCGTCGCCGTTTCAACCGCCGACCGCTCCGGTGGCCCGAAAAATGGGCGATATTCCTCAAGGAGCGGGTGCCAGCTTCACCTACAACTTTACTCCGCACTGGGGGCTGGAAGCCGACTACGGCGGCAATAAAAACAAGAACGGAACTGAAAATACAGTGTCGATCGGACCTCGCTTCGCGTGGCGTAATGAAGGAGTCACCTTCTTCGCCCACACATTGCTGGGATACAACCGGTTGACGGTGCCGCTGGTGGACTCCAGCAATGGCATTGGCGCCATTCTCGGCGGCGGAATGGATCTCAATCTTTGGCGTCGACTCTCGTTCCGTTTGTTCGAGGCCGACTACGTGTGGGCACACCACAATTTTTCCGATGAGGTTTCTCCCGCCTTTCCGGACTTGCGGCGTCCCACTCTAGAGGGTGTCCGGCTGCGCACGGGATTGGTTTTCAACTTCGGCTTTGAATCGCCCCTGGTGCCGGCGGCGAGTTGCTCCATCCAGCCCAGCGAGGTGATGGTGGGTGAACCGGTTACGGCCACCGCCAGCGCCAGCAATTTCAATCCCAAGCACACCCTGAGTTACAGCTGGGCCAGCACCGGCGGAAAGGTCACCAGCAAGGACAACACCGCAACCGTCGACACCAACGGAGTTGCCGGCGGCAGTTATACGGTTACGGCTCGCGTCACCGACCCCAAGATGAAGAAGGGTGGCGAGGCGAGTTGCACGGCTACCTTCACGGTGAAGGAGCCGCCGAAGAATCCGCCCACCATGTCCTGCTCGGCCAATCCGACGTCTGTGCAAGCGGGCACGCCCTCAACCGTGACCTGCACCTGCACCAGTCCGGACAACGTGCCGGTCACGATCAGCGGTTGGACTGCCAGTGGTGGCAGCATTTCCGGTGAAGGCGGCACCGCCACTCTCAACACCACGGGAGCGGCGGCCGGCCCCATCACGGTGAGCGCTACTTGTAGCGATTCTCGTGGTCTCACTGCCTCGGCTTCGAGCCAGGTGACGGTAGAGGTTCCGCCGCCGCCGCCGCCGGAGGCGAGCAAGCTGAGTGAGTGCGAGTTCCCCAACAAGGTAAAGCCATGGCGCGTGGACAACACTTGCAAGGCCGTGCTGGACGACGTTGCCCAGCGGCTGCAGCATGATCCCGATGCCAAGCTGGTGATCGTAGGCAATGCCGAACCTGGCGAGAAACGCAAGAACCTGGCCGGGGAGCGCGCGGTCAATTCCAAGGCATATCTGTCGGGTGGCGAAGCCAAGCAAGCCATCGATGCCAGCCGGATTGAAGTGCGCACGGGCAGCGCCGGCACCAAGACTGCTGAATACTGGGTAGTCCCGGCCGGTGCGACCTTCTCGGCTCCTGGAACCGAGGTGGTGGATGAGTCGGTGGTAAAAGCCGTTCCCGATCACCCCGCGCCAGCTAAGAAAAAGGCTGCTAAACCAAAGGCCCAATGATGTTTAGCTGATTGAGGCCGGTCGAGCCCAATACTCGACCGGCCCTTTTTTGTCTGTCCTTACGTAACTTGAAAAGAGCGTGTTACGCTGTCAATCTCAGCCGCGAGCGCAGAATTTCTTAGCTAGGGGCACATCACCTATGATTTCGCGTACGATACGGCTGACTTCTTGTAAGTGGTTGATTACATTGGCGATTGCAATGCTTTCCGTTTCTGCCCTCTGGGCTGGTCAGTGGACCGCCCTGGGCCCGGACGGGGGCGATGTGCGGAGTCTGACTTTCGACCCGCAAAATCCCGACCGCATTTATCTCGGGACCAGCACCGGAACGCTTTTCCTGTCCGCGGACGGGGGACACAACTGGTCGCGTCTGGCCCACCTCGGTGGTGACGATAATGTTCTCGATCACATCGTCATTGACCCCAAGAATCCCAAGCACATTTACGTTTCGGCATGGAGCGTGGTGAACCAGCAGGCCGGCGACGTCTATCGTTCGCAAGATGGCGGCAATAACTGGGAAGCGCTTGCGGGCGTGCACGGAAAGTCGGTGCGGGCCCTGGCCATCGCGCCCTACGATTCAAAGGTGCTGGTGATCGGCGCTCTGGACGGCGTGTTCCGCAGCAAGAATGGCGGCAACAGCTGGGAACAGATTTCTCCCGCGAGCCAGACCGAACTGAAAAATATCGAGTCGATTGCGATTGATCCCAAGAATCCCGACGTAGTGTATGCCGGTACCTGGCACCTGGCGTGGAAGACCGACGACGGTGGAGCCAATTGGCATCGTATCAACAAGGGCATGATCGACGACTCGGACGTGTTCTCGGTCATCGTGGACTCCACCAATCCTGCGGTGGTTTACGCCAGCGCCTGCTCCGGAATTTACAAGAGCGACAGCGCCGGCGACCTCTTCCGCAAGATGCAGGGCATTCCGTTTTCCGCGCGCCGGACTCGCGTTCTGAAGCAGGACCCGAACAACCCGGGCACGGTTTATGCCGGGACCACCGAGGGACTGTGGAAGACTGCCGACGCAGGCAAGACCTGGAAGCGCGTAAGCAATCCTGAAGTCGTAGTGAACGATGTGCTGGTAGATCCGCGCAACTCGAACCGGGTACTGCTGGCGACCGACCGAAGCGGTATCCTGGCCAGCGACAATGGCGCGCAGACTTTTGTGGCGTCCAATCACGGCTACACCCACCGCTACGTAAGCTCGATTCTGGCCGACAAAAACGACCCCAACAGCATAGTGGTAGGTGTGGTCAATGATCGCGAGTTCGGCGGCGTTTTCTCCACCCGCGACGGCGGACAGAGCTGGCAGCAGAAGAGCGCCGGCTTGGGCGGACGCGATGTTTTCGCGTTGCAGCAAACTTCCACTGGCGGGCTGATCGCCGGCACCAACAAGGGCATCTTTCTGCTTGATCGCACTGCCAGCCAGTGGCGTCCGATCAACACTATCGTCACCGAGAAGTCGGCGGCGCGAGTGGTGAAAGGCAAGAAGGGGACGAAGGCCGCGAAGGTGCCCGCAGTCGTGGTTCGCTCGGTTCTGGACGCTCGCGTGAGCGATATTGAAATCACATCCAAGCGCTGGCTGGCGGCCACCTCATCCGGACTGTTTACCAGCTCGGACCAGGGCAAGACCTGGACCGGCGGTCCGGTGCTGGGCAAGAGTGATTTTGTTGCGGTAGAGTCCAACGGTGAGCTGGTGGTTGCCGCCACTCGTACCAACGTTCTCTGCTCTTCGAACAATGGAGCGACCTGGCAGCAGGCTCCTCTGTCTTCCTACATCACCAGCATTCACGGCGTGACCCTGACGCCGGAAGGCGAAATCCTGGTTGCTTCCCGCGAAGGCGCTTTCCGGAGCTCCGATTCCGGCGCCACCTGGGAGCACATCGTGAACGGCCTTCCCGACAAGAACATCACCTCCATCGCGTATGACCAGAGCAAGAAGCGTCTTCTGGCCACCAGCAACGCCACCGGAGTGATCTTCGAGAGCCGGGACAGCGGGCGCAGCTGGCATCGCGGTCCTGATTCGGGATACCCGCTGCGTCGCATCAGCGTAGTCCGCGGACGCTTTGTGGGAGCAACCCCGTTTGACGGTCTGATTGTCCAGCCCGAGAACGAAGCGGCCAGCGCTTCAGCTGGCCTGGGCGGGTCGTCCGACTAACCGATCGGCAAAAAAAAGTATTATCTAATCCACGGAGGAGCGGATAACCCCGCCCCTCCGTTGTTGTTTATCCGCGCGAATCCGTGGCGTTCTTGCACCAGGGCGATAATACCGGTAATAACTACACCTCGATCTCCTGGGCTTCCCTTAACCCGCTGATAAATCTGTCTCGCGCGATGGCATCCAGCTTGCGACTTGTCGGGTGACGGTCGGGCGCTGCAGGATTGTTTTATGAAGTTGTCGGATGGGAGTTGGCGGCACGCCGCCGTGTTCTCCGTTCTTTTAAGCGGACTGATTCTGGCCGGGTGTTCCCGACGGGAGACCCTGCCCGGGATCGAGGAGAATGCGACTGCGGATCAGCATTTACCTTTTGAGGCCCCATCCGATAAGGGCGGAATTTTTCCCACCGGTTCTCTGGCGCCCACGGCTATCCCGGCTGGAACTCCTGTAACCATCCACGTGCGGTTGTCTTTATCGAGTGCCAGTTCTCGCGCTGGTGATCCCTTCGAAGCGGTGCTGGACGAGCCCATTATCGTCCGTGGGCATACGCTGGCGCCGCGGGGCGCTGTCCTGACGGGGAAGGTGTTGGACGCCAAGGCTTCGGACCAGTTCCAGGAAGCGGGCTACTTGCGTCTTTGCCTGACCGCGATTTCCCTCAACGGCAGGATCCTTCCGATACAAACCTCCAGCATCTTCATGAAGCGTGGCTCGCACGAGCAGCGCAACGTGACCATCGTGCGCGATGGTGCCGGAAAGAAGGGTGCTCTTATTGGGACCTCAATCGACGCTCCCGGGACGACCTATGCCACGGGCAGCATGGACGTCGGCGTCGCCCCCGAGCGGAGTCTGACTTTCAGGCTGGCGCAGCCCTTACCCCTCTAACCGCAGACAAGTGTGAGGCGGACGCTCTTGTCCGCCGCCTTTGACTTTGATTTTGAATGGCAAAGTCAGCGGTGGATCATGAAGCCCGCTTCTCACAGAGTTACCAAACCAGGAAGTCAACTGCAAGATCAACTGCAAAAGCGACGGACAGGAGTGTCCGTCCCACACAATGCCTACAGCGCGTTCATGAATGCGACCAGGTCGGCTTTTTGGTCGTCACTGAGTAGCATGCCGAAACGCTGGTCGTAGAAGTTAACCACGTCCATCAAGGTATTTGCCGTGCCGTTGTGGAAATAGGGTGCGCGCGCGGCCAAACCGCGCATGCTCGGGACTTTGACCTTGCTGATATCGGCACACTTGCCGGTCACCATCGCCCGCCCTGGATCAGTGGTGACCACCTGCGTGCCGTCGTTGCAGAGAATCAGGTACGAAGGAAGGTTGGCTTTGGGAGAAGCGGTTCCGATGTCCATCATTTCGAAGGTCGAGCTACTGCCCACGTTCGGGGTGTTATGGCAAGTCGTGCACGTGCCATTGACCTGGGTCTGGCCCAGAACGTCATTGAATCC
>JAIQFF010000014.1 GCA_020073395.1 Terriglobia bacterium | reverse complement strand
GACCTGCGGTGTCCAGGTAGAAATCTTTTGTTCCGACTACTTCGCCGCGCGTGGAGCTGAGCTGGCTGACGCTGGGAGAGCCTGTTCGGCCGGGGTTGATGGAAGGCGGCGCGGGGATGTTTTGCCGGTCAGGAGTGGGATCGGACGATCCGGTGGCTGGGGCCTGAGCGCCGACCGGGGGTAGCTCGTAGGGCGAGGGGGATCTGTCGGCGAGCGTGTCAGGGCCGCTGGCATAGGCGGGCGTGCGCGGGGGTACGATGATGGCCCGGACGGTCATCGGCAGCGGCACGGCGCGCCCGTCCTTCAGCAGCATTTGATCGAAGATGATTCCCAGCATGGAGCCGGGAGAAGTCTTGCTGTGGGCTTTGACTTCGGTCACGTGGCCGACAATTTTTGTTTTCCGCGGGAGCTGAGTCTGGCTGTGGGCAGGCAAAGCGGTCAGCAACGTGGCTTCGACTTTGTCGTTCACCCGGCAGTGTTTGGCGTCCAGGCGATTCGCCAGCTCAACCTTGAGAAGCGTTCCCGGCGCAGGGGTGTAGGTGGAGAGGTCGGAAGTCTGGGCGGGAGAAGCCTCGGAGAGTTGTGCCCATGACATCAGGGCGAGGGCGAGCAGGGTTGGGGCTGACAGGCATAGTTTCCACATGCTTTTGCTCCTGTCTTACCGGTAGGCTGCGGCTATGATACGCGTGGCTGAAGCTGGGTTTCTATAGCTGCCGAGCTTCATTCGGCCTGGGCGGACGAGGCGTCCGCCCCTACGTGGTTCGTGGTGGCCGGGTGCCCCACACATCGCGTACTCTGCGATGTGTGGGTTTGGGCGGCACCGGAATACGTCGAGCTCACGATTCACTCTCCGCAGGCCGTTACACTTAGCATTGGTGATGGGAAATCTTACCCCAAGCCCACGAGTGGACTTTGGCGTCCGCACCCACACATTCGCAAAGTACGCGAATGTATGGGGCACCCGGCTTCGACCTGGATGAGGCAGGGGAAGTGGACGGTTCCCCTTCCCCTGCACCCCATCCCCAAGAACTGCAGGCCGAAGAAAAACTGTCAGGTATGTCTCCGGTCTAAAATGTCAGGAATCTCCCCGGCTGCTCACCACCCGACGGGCCGCTCAGATAGCTATCCCGTGGTATCCACGTCAGCCGCGCCGCGCGGCCTCGATGGTGGCGATGTTGATCTTCTTCATCGGCATCATCGCCTCGAAGGCACGCTTTGCCTCACCGCCACCAGCCGCAAGCGCCTCGGTTAGCGCGCGCGGGGTGATCTGCCAAGAGATGCCCCAGCGGTCCTTGCACCAGCCGCACTGACTTTCCTTGCCGCCATTGCCGACGATCGCGTTCCAGTAGCGGTCCGTCTCTTCCTGGTTGTCCGTCGCGATCTGAAAAGAAAAGGCCTCACTGTGCTTGAACGCCGGGCCGCCGTTGAGGCCGAGACAGGGAATACCCAGAACCGTGAACTGCACCGTCAGCACGTCGCCCTGCTGGCCGCCCGGGTAGTCACTGGGCGCTTTGTGAACAGAGGTCACTTCACTATTCGGAAAGGTCGCGGCGTAGAAGCGCGCCGCATCATGTGCGTCCTTGTCAAACCACAGGCAGATCGTATTTTTCGGACTCAAGGTTCCCTCCTTAATGTAATGGAGTCAGATGAGGGAAGCTGCGGGAGAGTTGCGCGCGGAAGTGCGGGCAGTTGAAGCTGCCATTTTTCGGCGCGTTGCCCACTCAAAGCTTGCCTGGAGCCTGCCGAAGGACGTGGTTTTGTCTTGAGTGGCTTTGATAGAACATTGCTCTGAAGTCGTCCGCAAACAAGGGTTTGCGGCGATTCACGTTGCGGGAATCCCCCTGCAACGGCCGGTATGAATGGAATCGGGACAACTCCATCTGTCCCGATTTCCCAGCTGTAGAACTCGCGGGTGGCCCGCTCAAGCCCGGCTTGGCCTGAGTGGGGATGTTCACACGTCACAGACTTGGGCGAACGAACAAGACTAGATTGTCCTCATGCCATGGGGACTAACGCGTTTTCAACACAGCGGGCAGAGTCATTTCGTCACTTTCTGCTGCTACCATCGCCCCATTCGACTCCTTCGCTGCGCTCAGTCGCTCAGGGCAGGCTCCTAATTGTTTACCAGGGACGCAAGCCGACGAATCTTCGAGTCAGCCCTGGAGCGGGTACGGCGTAGTTTCCGGCTTGAGGTTTACGGGTACGTAGTGATGCCGGAGCATGTTCATCTTCTGCTCAGCGAGCCGCAGCGGGATACATTCAGCGATAGAACTGCCCCACTCAAGCCAAAATCGGGCTTGAGTGGGCCACCCGTCCTGCTCGGCGAACCGGAAGAAGATACGCTGGCTGCCTACAGCATTTTCCCTAGGGCAGAAATGCCCGCTGACCAATCGAACTTTCTCGCCTTCCATTTGCCATAGTCCTATCCCTCAGAAAACACAGGCCTGCGGTCTTGGCAGCCTTCGTGCTCTTACGATAGGCAGATCAAATATGGAGGGAATCATGTCCAACATACATGTTGATAAGGTCGGCGACATGACGGTGGTGGAATGCGAAGGCAGATTTGTTCGCAGTGACGAGGCCTTTAGACTACGTGACGCGGTTACGTCCCAGGAGCAGGCCCACGTGGTGGTGCTGGACCTTACGGAAATGCGCGCCATTGGGGGCGGCAGTGTCGGGGTGCTGGTTTTTCTGCAGCGCTGGTGCAGGGAGCACGATATTCGATTCAAGCTGTTCAATCCCTCACGGGCAGTGCGGGAGAAGTTGGAACATATTAACGCAATGTCGGAGTTCGACATTGCGTCACTGGACGAGATGATGGCGTTGCTTGGGCAGGCCGACAGCCGGTACGCGCTGGCTTCATGACCGCATTGACAGGCGCAAACCGGTTATAGGATCCCCTCGACTTCGCTCGGGGCAGGCTCTTCGACTGCGCAGCTGGTTCGCTTCGCGAACCAGCTACTCCGCTCAGGATGACACTTAGGGAGTTCTGTTCTAACTGCTCGCGTTCTCACTGCACTCGCAGAATTAATTGCGTGTCGCTGTCCAGATGAACGTTTCCGGTGCTCGAGGTGAGGACGGACACCGGGCCTGACGTTTCCAGTGAGAGCCCTTTTATCCCGACTACACCGCGGCTGGTGGGAGCGAGCGGGCTGACGGTGGAGGTGTTCGGCGCATTGAGCCCTGGCGGTTCAGGGATGGTCGCGGCTGGATATCTAGGCGGGATGGTGGGGGCGGAGGAATCTCCAGCCGAGGCCGGCCTCTGACCCGGCATACGGGAGGCCATGTCGCCGGGAGGATTATCGTTGACCATGCTATTGAGCTGCAATGGGCGGGCGAGCGCCTGTACGGTCGCTTGCAGCGGCACTTCGCGTCCGCCTTTCAGGAGCATGCGATCAAAAGTAATTCCTACCAGCGAACCTGGAGAAGCCTTGCTGTGGGCCTTGGCCTCGGTCACGTGGCCGACGATTTTGGTGTTGCGGGGGACCACGATCTGACCGTGCACCAATAGATCGGTCGCAGTCCTCGCCTCTATTCTGTCATTGGCCTTGGACTTCTTGGCGTCCAGCGACTTCGACAACTCGACGGAGAGAACGGTCCCAGCCGGCAGCGTATCGGATGGCGCGGCAGCAGCTGGAGCCTGTGAATTCGCGGGCTCTGGAGGGGATTGTGCCCACGAGGTCAGGCTCCAGGTGAGTATGACCGGCGCCAAGAACAGTTTCCGCATAATTACTCCACGTCGTTTCTTTCCGGCAGTGTGCCGGATTATGATGCGCCCGGTCAGAACCAGGTTCGCTCCCGGTATTTCCGATACTGATCGCCGAATCTGGCCTCGAGAATCTTAGCTTCCTGCCTGGCGCGGACAATCTGGACAGGTATCAGAACCAGCAGCAGGAGCAGGGCGTAACGATACTGCAAGGAAATCAAGATGCCTAACACCAGCAACCCGCTGAACACATAAATCGGATTCCTTATCTTTGCATACAAACCATGGGTGACAAGTTCTTTCGCCTGAGGAGTCACCGAAAACGATTGTCCCAATTGCCAGCGGGCGGTAAAGAGCAACACCGCCGCCGGCACAGCGATGCATAGTCCCGCCAGGCGAGCCGCATTCCATACTCCCGGACGTAGCAAGACAACTCCGATGACGATCAGCACCACGCAAAACTGCAGCGCGAAGAGTGGAGTGATTTTGGTGTTACTCGTGATCGAGTCTGGCATAGGGCTATTTTACGAATCCCTGGCGGATGCTATGGATAAAGTCGGTGTAAGCCGGAGTAAATCCGGCGGCCCGCACGACTGCCGCCACCTGCCCGCGATGATGGATGGAATGCGTGATGACGTGCGTCAGGATGTCATCCTTGCGGCTGCTCCAGCTTTCACCCTTGCTGTTCTTATAGGTGACAGGCCTGGCCAGTTCGGCTTCGCTGCTGCCGGCCAGGTAAGTCTTCCAGCGCGCGGACAACCCTGCCGCTTGGCGTGAGCATTCTTCGGCGGTGAACTCAGGCCAGACCGGAAGGGTCTGGGGTTTTTGTTCCAATCGTTCCAGCCAGACCCGTTCCGCGGCGAAAATGTGCGCCATCAGTTTCAGGGCCTGAGGCAGTGGAGTTCCTGCGGTGCGCAACCCGGCCAGCACTTCCTGATTGGCCCAGCCGTCGTAGGCGAAGAGATGGGTGAAATGTTCAATCAGGTCCATGACACTATTCAAACACAGTAATCGGGCATACGTACATCATCGCCGGTGTGCGGAAGAATCCAAGAAAAAGCCCCGCTGTGGGCGGGGCTTGTGGACGAAGCGGCGATTGCGCGCCAGCTTATTTCTTGTCTTGTGTGTTTTCCCTGGCTTCGTGGGTGGCGGCCTGATGGCCTGCCATCGAAAGTGCGGACATGAAGGGCGCGGCCTCAGCCGGCGCCTTCACATCGCCGATGAGGACCTTGCGAAAACCTACGTCCTTGCCATAGATGGCGATGGTCGAATCGGCGTCCTGCTCGATCACGGCACCCTCCAGAGTCAGGCCGGCAAACGCGCCTTTGGAGCGTGAGTAAGTGAGTAGCTCGGAATTCAATTTCCAGTCGGTGCCGGCAGAGGCATGACGTCCCACCGGTCCGGCCGCAGCCGAGCCTTCGCCACTGAGCTGAAACTTGCTGGAAAGCAGGTGCTGCAGACCTTTGTCGTTCATCACCAGCATCACCAGGTCCACGCCTTCGGCTCCGATCTGGAGTCCCCAGCTTCCTCCGCCCACGGAGACGAATGCGGGGGCGCTCCAGCCGGTCGCGGTGCGGCAACTGGCGACGCCGCGGCCGTGTTTACCGCCGACAATGAAGCCTGCCTTGATCAAGTGCGGAACCACCACGATGCATTTCGCATCGTCCAGTACTTCTTCAGGTATGCCGTTGTCCGGCGCCGCCATTATTTCCTTGAGCACATTCCCGGCATTCTGCAGGCGCTCGACAGAATCCTCCTTGGCGGTGGCCGGAGCCATAGTGCCCAGCAACGCGACCAAGCTGAATATCAAAGCGATAAGAGATCGTTTCAATGGATCCTCCTTGGAGATGAAATTCGATAATCTTGCGGAAGCCCTTAATCTGCGGCCGACTTTTCGCCGCTCAGAGCGCTGGTCTGCGACCTGTAAAAAGCTGGATCAGGAGTACTACCACGGCCACCACCAAGAGAATGTGGATAAATCCGCCCAGCGTGTACGAGCTCACGAGTCCCAGCAACCACAAAACCAGCAGAATCACAAAAATCGTCCAAAGCATGTGCTCACCTCATTGGTGATTGAAACCAACCCTGGCCTAATGACTTTGCTTTTGATCCATGGCAGCAATTTGGAGTTGCATGTTGGCGCTTCACAACTGCTACAGGGAACACTGTAGAAATGGAGGTACGAAAGGGCAGTCGGTTTGGGGCGTGAAGGTATCGTGCTGTCCATCAAGCCAGACCAGCGAACCCCAGGCTGAAGGCACGGCCCAGGCGATTCAGTGGGCGCGACTGCAGTCGTGCCCTTCCACAGACTGTGTTCAGTGCGCCCAGTGTTCTTATTGTGCTTGTGGCCGAAACCGCACGAACGCAGATGCTTGAATTCCGCGGGACTCAGGGGTAGGGTGGACTGGAACGCCGATGTGCTGCGGGCAAGTTGTTGAGGGACGGAACATCGGGATCGGTGTCGGCCATCGCGATTGCCGTTGATATCCAGATTCACCGACAACTCGTCTACACAAGCAAGAATGAGGACCTTCATTTCGAGGAGGCACCATGAAACGCAGAGACTTCATCATCGGGGCAACCGCCGGAGTGGGAGCGGCGTGGATTGGGTCGCGAGGCCTGGCCCGGGCCATGGGTGCGCTGCCGGCGTTGCCGCGCAAGTTCACCGCGGCAGACACAGTGGTGCTGGGCAAAACCGGAATCACCACTAGTCGTCTCGCGATGGGGACCGGCACAGTCGGCAGCGGACATCACTCTCACCAGACCGCTCTGGGCGTGAAAGGCCTGTCCGATCTGCTGCTCAATGGCCATGACAATGGCCTGCGTTTTTTCGACGCTGCCGACGCCTATGGCAGCCATCCTCATGTGGCGGAGGCGCTCAAGCACCTCTCCCGCGACAAGATCACGATTCTCACAAAAACGTGGGCGCGCGATCCGGTCGAGGCCCGCGCCGATCTCGACCGCTTTCGCAAAGAACTGGGTACCGACTACATCGATATCTGCTTGATGCACTGCCTCACGGAAGGCGATTGGACCGAGCGCTACCGTGGAGTCATGGACGTTTTCTCCGAAGCCAAGGAGAAAGGAATTATCCGGGCCCATGGCTGCTCCTGCCACAGCATCGAAGCCCTGCGCGCGGCCGCTAAGTCGCCCTGGGTGGAAGTCGATCTGGTGCGCATCAACCCGATCGGTTCCCACATGGACGCCGATCCCGACACGGTCGTAGGCGTGCTGCGAGAGATGAAGGCCGCCGGAAAAGGTATTGTCGGAATGAAGATTCTAGGGCAGGGCGACTTGCGCAACCGTCAGGACGAAGCTTTGAAGTATGCCCTTTCTCTGGGAGTGCTCGACGCTTTCACCATCGGAGCGGAGAGCAAGAACGAGCAGGAAGATCTGATCCATAGAATTTCCGTCGCCGCTTAGAATCCTGGCCACGGATTCACACGGATCTCACGGAGAAACCGCAAGAAACATTTTCGACTCTTGAGTTTGTGCGAATCCGACCCTGATCCGCGTGAATCCGCGGCGCTTTTGTCCCGACAAACCCATGCCTCGCGCCAGCTAGAGAGCAGAGTAGCGCCCCCGTCTCTGGGGCTGTTGCGGGGAGCTTCAGTCCCCGCCCTGTCGTTCCAAAATGCGGAACGACGAGGACGGGGCACCCTCAGGACTGCCAGCGCCACTTTTAATAGCCTTGCTTTTTATCTACTACCGAATGCAGAGGCTCGCCCTGCAGATAGCGACGCAGGTTTTCAGAGATGCACTGATAGTGACGCTCCCAGAGTTTTTCGGTGAGACCGGCTGTGTGGGGCGTAATCAGAAGATTTTCCAGGTCCCACAGAGGCGAGTCTGCGGGCAATGGCTCGGCTTCAAAGACATCGAGCGCCGCGCCTCCGATTGTTTTCTCACGCAGGGCCTGGGCCAGTGCCTCTTCATCAACGAGGGGACCGCGGCCCACGTTGATCAGGCAGGCATCGGATTTCATATTGGCCAGGCGTGCAGCGTTCATCATTCGTTTGGTAAGGGGCGTGACCGGGACGGCCAGGACAACGTAGTCCGATTGCGCCAGCAGTTGATCTACCTGGGAAGAAGCGAAGACTTGTTGCACGCCCTCGGGACTTCCCTTCTCAGGATTCTCGCGTACTGCGATCACGCGCATGCCAAGGTTTGAGGCATGTTTTGCAACGGCCCGAGAGATGCTGCCCAGGCCCACCAGGCCCACAGTGGCTCCTGCCAGTTCTCGCGGGCGAGGGTGCCCGCGCCACATGGGCTCTTGCCCCCAGATGTGCTTTTGCTGAAAGCGCACAGCTTGAGGCAGGCACTTGGCCAGCGCGAAGACCATCGCCATGACGTGCTCCGCCACCACCGGGCCGTGGACTTCACGGGCATTGGTGAGCACGACGTCGCTGTTGATCAGCTCGGGAAACATGAGTTGGTGAACCGCCGCCGCTGGAGAATGAATCCAGCGCAATTTGGGTGCGGCTTTGAATTGCTCCGGGCGCAGCGACCAGCTGATGATTACTTCCGCATCTCTGAGGTACGGTTCAATTCCTTCGTAGCTGGATCGCTGAACTGCTTCCACGGTGGGGAAATCCTGATGCAGGCGCGCGGAGAACCAGGACGGAGTGTTCCAGAGTTCGAAGGAATGGTGTACCAGCGTGAGCAGCTTCATAAGATCAAAAACTTAACCACGGAGGACACAGAAGTCGAGCACATCGATCTTAATCTCAATCTCATTTCTGATCTCAATCTCGATTTCAATGTCGACGAGGAGGTGTGTGCCCTCAGCGGTTAGATTTTCGTCAGCGACACTCGCAGATCTTGTCCCGTCATCTCCTTCGGCTGCGGGATGCCCAGCATGCCTAGGACCGTGGGCGAAATATCGCGCAGGGAGCCGCCCGCCTTCAACGAGAATTTCTTTCCGTTCTCCGCCACCACGATGAACGGGACGGGATTGGTGGTGTGGGCAGTGTGCGGCCCCCCGGTCGCGGGGTCGATCATCATCTCGGCATTGCCGTGATCGGCTGTGATAAGAAGAGCTCCGCCCTGGGCACGGACCACAGGTTCGATGCGGCCCAGGCAGGCGTCCACGGTTTCGACGGCTTTGATCGTCGGCTCGATCTTCCCGGAATGCCCGACCATATCGGCATTGGCGAAATTGACGATGATGACATCGAAAGTCCCGTCCTCCACAGCTTTGATCACTGCGTCAGCGATGCCGGATGCACTCATCTCCGGCTTTAGATCATAGGTAGCAACTTTGGGCGACGGCACCAGTACCCGGTCTTCTCCTGGAAACGGCTGCTCGATTCCGCCATTGAAGAAATAGGTCACGTGGGCGTACTTTTCAGTTTCCGCTACGCGCAGGTTACGGAGACTCGCCTGACCCATCACGTTGGCCAGAATATTGTCCAGCGATTCCGGCGGAACCACCACGGGCAGCGAAAATTTCTTGTCATACTGGGTCATGCACACGTAGTGCAGGTTCCTGGGCAGGCGATCGCGAGGGATGGCCGCATCGAGATCGGCAGCTCCGGGCAGATCGCTTCCGCCCTGTGGGTTCAGCCCACTGTTGCGGGTCAGGGCCCTGGTGATCTGGCGGACCCGATCGGCGCGGAAGTTAAAGCAGATGCAGGAATCTTCGTCGCGGATGGTGGCCAGCGGTTCCCCACGATTGTCCACGCAAACGAAAGGCACGATGAATTCGTCGGTCACTCCCTTGTTGTAGGACTCTTTCACGCCCTGCACCGGGTCCACATACTTGCCGCCTTCACCATCGCCGAAAACCATGGTATTGAACGCCTTGAGAATGCGCTCCCAGCGGCGGTCGCGATCCATGGCGTAATAGCGTCCGTTCACGGAAGCGATCTTGCCCGTGTTGTACTCGCGCATCTTCTGCTGCAGTTGTTCCAGGTATCCCGCGCCGTTAGTGGGCAGGGTGTCCCGGCCATCCATAAAGGCATGAACGAAGACGCGGTCAACTCCATTTTGCTTGGCCATCTTCAACAAGGCGTAGAGATGGGTCTGATAAGAGTGCACCCCTCCGTCGGAGAGCAACCCGAACAGATGCAGCCGGCGGCCGCCCGAGCGCGCATTCTTCATGGCCGCGAGCAATACCGGATGCGAAAAGAACTCGCCGTTCTGAATCATCAGCTCAATGCGGGTGCTGTCCATGTGCACGATGCGTCCGGCGCCGATGTTGAGATGGCCGACTTCACTGTTGCCCATCTGCCCGTCGGGCAGGCCGACGTAGTGGCCGCTGGTCTGAATCAGCGTGTTGGGGTATTCGCGCAGCAGTCGATCGTAGTTGGGCTTGCGGGCCAGTGCGATGGCGTTGGCTTTGCTCTCGGCGCGGTAGCCCCAGCCGTCGAGAATGATCAGCACAAGTGGTTTGGGACGGTTCATTAAGCTCCTGGCTTTGTATCTGGCTCGCCCGAAACTGATTACCGAGGCGCAGAGGAACAAGAGAAATTGGAAGAACAGAAATTATAGGCGAGTGCGGGAGGTTTTCAAATCCGCGGCCGCGTAATATAGTCGTTTTGGACAGTACCCATTCATTGACTCCAGGCTACCGATCGCTGCCAACTTTTTTCGACACAAACGGAGAAATATATGCCCATAAGCGAGCTTCTGCTGCCAGAATTTGATGCTGAAATGAAAACAACTCGCACCATGTTAGAGCGCATCCCTGCGGGCAAGGACGACTTCCGGCCTCATCCCAAATCAATGCCGCTGAACAGACTGGGTCCACACGTGGCCGAGCTGGCTGCATTTGGCCACACTGTGCTGACCACCCCCGAGCTTGATTTCTCCAAGAGCGGCTCTAAGCGCTTAGCCTTTGAGTCCGCCGCCCAACTGGTGCGGGTCTTCGATGAGGGCGTGGCCAAGGTTCGCGCCGCGCTCAAGAACACGCCGGATGAGGCGTGGACCCAGAACTGGAAGCTGAGCTTTCAAGGCAAGGCGATCTTCGCCGGCTCGCGTTTTCTCGCTTACCGGCAGATGTTTCTGAACCACCTGGTGCATCACCGCGCCCAACTCGGCGTCTATCTGCGTCTGAACGATAAGCCGCTGCCGGCGACCTACGGACCGTCGGCGGACGATACGATGGGATTTTAATTAAGACTGTGTGGGGTGGACACTCCTGTCCGCCGCTTTTGACTTGGACTTCGACTTTGATTTTGCTTGGAATGTTGTTCTGACAGCGACCGTGAACTTATGTCCAGAACCTAAAATCCAAATCAAAGGCGTCGGACAAGAGTGTCCGACCCACACACAACTGACTATCTTCCGACCTTCAAGGCCTTCAGGCCCAGGAACCTGGCGGAGCCTCCCAGTTCCTCTTCGATCCTCAGCAGCTGGTTGTATTTTGCGATGCGATCGGTGCGCGAGGCTGAGCCTGTCTTGATCTGGCCGACTCCCGTCGCTACCGCCAGGTCGGCGATGAAAGTGTCTTCGGTCTCACCCGAGCGGTGCGAGATGACGGACGTGTATCCGTTGCGCCGCGCCAGGTCGATTGCATCCAGAGTTTCGCTGACCGTGCCAATCTGATTGACTTTGATCAGAATCGAGTTGGCCACATGCTTGTCGATTCCCTCCTGGAGAAACGTGACATTGGTCACAAACAGATCGTCGCCTACGAGTTGAATCTTCCCGCCCAGTTCTTTGGTGAGATTCTGCCAGCCGTCCCAGTCTTCTTCAGATAATCCGTCTTCCAGCGAGACGATGGGGTAATCGTTCGCCCATTTCGCCCAGAAGCGCACCATGTCGTCGGAAGTCTTGGCCGACTTGTCGGATTTCTTGAAAACGTACTTGCCGTCCTGATAAAACTCGCTGGCCGCGGGATCGAGCGCGATGGCGATCTGTTCTCCAGGTTTATATCCCGCCTGGGTGATGGCTTCGAGAACGACCTCGATGGCCTCGACATTCGATTTCACAGACGGGGCAAAGCCGCCTTCGTCGCCGACGGCGGTATTGTAGCCACGCTTCTTGAGCACGCCTTTCAGGGTATGGAAGACCTCGACGCCCCAGCGTAGCGCGTCCGAAAAAGATTCCGCCCCCACCGGCATGACCATGAATTCCTGGAAGTCCACGTTATTGTCGGCATGGGCGCCGCCGTTAAGGATGTTCATCATCGGGGTGGGCAGGATATTGGCGCCGGTCCCGCCGAGATAGCGGTAGAGCGGCAGGCTGAAAGCGGCCGCCGAAGCTCGCGCTGCCGCCATCGAAACTGCCAGGATGGCATTGGCGCCCAGCCGGCCCTTGTTCTCGGTGCCATCGAGTTCGACCATTTTCTGATCGATGGCGCGCTGGTCGGCTGCGTCCAAGTTAGCCAGCGCGTCGGCAATTTCGCCGTTCACGTTCTCCACGGCTTTCAGCACCCCTTTGCCCAGATAGCGCTGGCTGTCGCCGTCGCGCAACTCAACAGCCTCGTGCTCACCGGTGGATGCTCCGCTGGGGACGGCCGCGCGCCCCTGGGTCCCGTCCGCCAGGGTGACTTGCGCTTCGACGGTGGGATTACCGCGAGAATCGAGAATTTCGCGTGCCTGAATTTCCTGAATTTGCGTGATGACGTCCATGAGTTCTGGTATGCCTCGCTCTTTCGTTGTAGGTGAGAACCGAGATTATATCGGTTTTTCCGGAGTGGCGCGGGCACCCTCGCCCGCGAGAAGGACTGCAGCCCGTGAGGCGCCTGAGAACGTACACGTGGTTCGATGCACTTGCACCCTTTTCCTGATCGGGACTTTCGCGGGCGAGTCGCCCGCGACCACACACACCCAGACACAAGCCACAGCGCCCGTGTCTATGCTGGTTCCTCGAGTTTTTCACAGGCTGTCGTGCGTCACTTCTGCTCTACAGTCGAAGCAGGATGTTAGGTCGCACAGAAACTCTGGCCGTCGGTTCGCGTGCGCCGGAGTTTCTCTTGTCAGCGGCGAATCGTGACGGGATTCTCTCCCTTTCCGGTTTTCTGTCGCGGGGAGCGCTGATCGTGGAGTTCCTGCGTGGCACCTGGTGACCGAATTGCGTGAAACGCATGGCTCAGTTAGAGCCGATGAAAACGGAAATCGAGCAGGCGGGAGCGCAGCTGGTTTACATCGCGGCAGAAATGGGTGCGGGAGTGTGGAAGCCGGCCAGGTTTCTGCAATCGCATCCCGTGTCGTATCCGTTTCTGCTGGATGAGGACCGCTCGGTGACCAAAGCGTACGGGCTGTATCACCGGCTGGGCGTGGATGCGATCAATATTGCGCACCCCGCGTCGCTGGTGATCGATCGCGAGCGGAAAGTTGAGTACATCTATCGCGGAGACAGTCAAACGGATCGGGCGCCTTTCCATCAAGTGATGGAGGCAGTGAATAAATTATCGGTGTCGGGTTGAAGCACGCGTTATGGGCCGGCAAATTTGTCGTGGAAACTAGGAGGCGGAATGAAGAAGATACTGGCATTGCTCGGTGTGATGTGGCTGGCGGTCGCGGCTGGGGCGCAGACCAATATGGCTCTACCCGCGGGCACGGCATTCAAAGTTAAACTGGAAAACACGCTGTCCACTTTTTCGAGCAAGGAAGGCGATGCCTTCTCCGGGCGCGTGGTGGATGCGGTAATGCTCGACGGAAAGACGGTGATCCCCGTCGGCGCTACGGTGCAGGGACGGGTCACCAAAGTGAACGAACCACGCCGCATCGCGGGCAAACCGACGATCGGCATTTTCCCTGAAGCGGTAGTCCTGCCCAACGGTGAGCGCTACATGCTGAACGCAACCATGGTGGACACCAATCTGCGCAATGGAACTGACGTGAACACCGAAGGCCAGTTCAAGGGGGACGGCCACGATGCCAAGGACCTGACCGAGATCGGCTTCGGCACCGGCGGCGGAATGCTGATAGGCGGCCTGGCCGCTGGAGGCAAAGGTCTGCTGATCGGCGGAGGGGTTGGCGCTACCCTCACGGTCGCACACTGGCTGGGAAAGAGACGGTCTGCGCTGCTGCCCTCGGGCACAGAGTTGATGATGGAACTGAGTCGTCCGCTGGCGATGACGCCGGAAACCGGCGGTCAGTAGTTGGCGTTGCACACGGTCTGGAGCCGGAAGCACTGGAGTAGGTGTGGGTCGGACACTCTTGTCCGACGCCGTTGACTTGGCCTCGGTTGTGGCAAAGCTGGTCGGGCCCGGGGCCGATCCCCAGATCGCTGGTTATTTAAACCAAAAGCAACTTCAACGGCGTCGGACAAGTGGTCCGACCCACACCACATCACTGTTGGGCGATCAAATCCTCTTCGCTCAGGAGCGGTAGTTCCATCCACCCTTCCACCGGTAGCACGTCTGCGGGCAGGCCGTTTTGCCACAGGCTGAAGCGTACCCGCAGCATGGTCGCGACCGGAACGGAGGGTTTGCCGTTTCCACTCTCGGTCGTCGAGGTCACAGGAATAGCCAGCAGCCAATCCAGGGGAATCTTGAATTCGAAGTTTCGGAACAGAGCGACGGTAACCTGATCACTCGCCTGGTCAGAGGCCGCGAGCGGCCGGGCAGTATCGGGAACGCTGAGCTTCCAACTCCGGATCCTACTTCCCGCCACTTCGACGTCGAGACGCAAGGAGCGGCGTGGCCGCTGGCCCTCATCCGCCCAGGACTCCAGGTTGACCACCAGTTCGAAATCTGCCGTCGGAGCTTTGTTCTCGGTGAAGTCGAGGCGCCCGTAAATGTAGGTGTTGTCGATTCCCGCGTGTACCGCGTCGAGCAGAAACTGCTTACCGTGCATTGCGCCTGCACGCCGGTCGGCGGTGTACATGGCGGCCCCCATCCACTCGAAGTAGCGCACCATGTCGCCTGTGATCCGGGGATGAATGTAGGCCGTCTGCGGAACCACCGCGGGCCGCTCCCCGCCGCCGAGGATGGGCTGCGACAGATAGTCCGGCGGGCGGCTGCCCAGCAGTTGGTAAATGTTCGAAAGGTGTTTACGGTATAGTTCGTCGAATTCGCGGTCGTTGGCGGAATGATGCTCTGGCCCGTACCACCAGTTCCAGTCACTGCCTTCCGCGATCAGTATCTCTTCAAAGGCAAGCTGCCGTTGCGCCTCGCTGGCCTCGGGCGCGGCCTGGGCATAGAAGTTGCGGGCATTGTAGAGATAGTCCCAGGCCCGGTTGTCCTCCGGAGCGCCGATCCAGACGTTGAAATTGGCGTGAATCCAGGAGCCAGGAACCAGCGACTTGAGCCGGGGAAACTGCTGCTGCCGCTGAATCGCCTCGGAAACGGTCGTTGCCTCAACACCAGCGTCGCGCTGCAACGCATCGTAGAACCGGCGCAGGAATTCGCGGCCGGACTGCGGATAGTATTCCCAGGCATTCTCGCCATCCAGAATGATCGACACCACCGCATCACGCCCTGCATTAAGAATCGGTTGGGCTGATTGTTTAATATTATGCATGAGGTGGTTGGCGGCGTCTTGCGGAGGCATGCCGGAGTACACAAACCCGATCAGGTCCGAAATGGTGTGATCGCGGAAAATCAAGTTCATCTCTGTCTGTTCATTCTCGAAACGATGAATGGTGTAAAGCATCTCGGCCAGTTCACCCGGCAGGTGGCCATGGCGCGCGAAAGAAACGCCCAGGCTTCGGCCCAATACCTCTTCGTCGGTGGCCATCCACTTCACGCCCAGGCCCTGAGCAATGCCCAGTACTTCTTCCGAGACACTACCCTCGGACGGCCAAACTCCCTGGGGGCGGACACCGAAGACCTCCTGATGCAGATTGAGCCCACGCTGCAGTTGCTCGCGCGCGTCCTCAGGATGGCGAAAACGATTCTGGGGCAGCGGCAGGCCCGGGGTTGAAACCGCGCCCATGTTGGTATCACAGACCAGCGGCAGAATCGGGTGATAGAACGCTGATGTCGAAATCTCAATCCGTCCATGCCGTGCCGCTTCGGCATGCGCGGGCAAGACCCTGGCCAGCAGTTCGCGCTCACGAGCTATCACGAAGAGCTGGTCGTCAAGCGAGTAACCGCGGCCCTTTTGAATGAGCCCGGTGATGTCCGGGTCGTCCAGGAAGTATTCATCGAACCAGGCGATTTGCGAAAGCACTTGCAGGTCGGTGAAGTCCTGCGGCGAGAAGTATTTTTCCGCTGCTTCGGGTGTGCCGCCCGCACTGCGAAAGCGGTCCCACAGCTCCCGGTATCGCGGATAACGTCCAATCAGGTTTACCGGATTGGCCTGGAAAAGATACTGCAACCCGAAACGACGCTCGTCGGGAGTAAGATCTCTTGCCGGTTTAGCGGCCACTTCGAGAAATGGATCATGAGCCGCTCCGGTCACGTAGTCCTGTATCTGTGAGATCAATGACGGGACGAGGTTAAAAGTCTGGTGAACGTTGGGAAACTCATCCAGCAGCTTGACCATGCCGTAGTAGTCCTTGAGCGCATGCAGCCGGACCCAGGGCAGCCGGTACTGACCGCTGACCAGGTCCTTGTAAAGCGGCTGATGCTGGTGCCACAGAACTACGACGCGCAGGACGGGCATGAGCGTGATATTTCCAAGTTATGTTTCCGGGCTAATCGAGCAAACCTCAGGGGCTAAAGCCCTTTGTTACGTGCTCCGGGCGGCACGACTGAAGTCGTGCCCTTCCACAAGGCCCTTCCACAAAGCCCTTCGATGAAGCCAGTTGAAGTCTAGCAGGGTTACCGCTGCGTGGGCGATATTGCCCGAACTCCGGTACACTAGGACGGATTACTTTAGTGATGAGCAAGGAAACCACAACCACGTTAACGCCGCCCCCGCGTAGCGACGCCAGCCTGCTGACCGAGCAAGACCTCCATCTCTTTAACGAAGGCACGCACTACCGGATTTACGACAAGCTGGGCGCCCACATGACCACGGTCGCGGGAAAGCCAGGCACCTACTTCGGGGTTTGGGCGCCCAATGCCAGCTCGGTTTCCGTAGTCGGCGACTTCAATGGGTGGAACACTCAATCGCATCCCCTTCGGGCGCGCGCAAGTTCCGGCATTTGGGAAGGCTTTGTGCCTGGAGTGGGCAAAGGTGCGCTGTATAAGTACCACATCGTTTCTCACAATCAGGGACATGTGGGCGAGAAAGCCGATCCTTTTGGCATTCTTCATGAAAAGCCGCCGCGTACCGCCTCGGTGGTATGGGACCTTGAATACCAGTGGGCCGACAAGCAGTGGATGGAAACGCGTGTGAAGAGGGATTCACTGCAGGCCCCGATTTCGGTTTATGAAGTTCATCTCGGTTCCTGGATGCGGGTCCCGGAAGACGGCGACCGGCCGCTGACTTACCGCGAGACGGCGCCGCGCCTGGCGGAATATGTCAACCGAATGAATTTTACCCACGTGGAGCTGATGCCCATCATGGAGCATCCTTTCTACGGTTCGTGGGGATATCAGACCACGGGATATTACGCGCCCACTTCGCGCTATGGCACGCCCCAGGACTTCATGTACCTGGTGGACTACCTGCACCAGCACGGCATTGGAGTGATTCTGGATTGGGTGCCATCGCACTTCCCTACCGACGCGCACGGGCTGGCCTATTTCGACGGTACACATCTCTTCGAGCACGCCGACGCACGCAAGGGTTTTCATCCCGACTGGAAGACCTTCATCTTCAACTACGGCCGCAACGAGGTCCGCAGCTTTCTGATGGCCAGTGGGCTGTTCTGGCTGGACAAGTATCACATCGACGGCCTGCGCGTGGATGCGGTCGCTTCCATGCTCTACCTCGACTATTCGCGTCAGGCCGGGGAGTGGATTCCCAACAAATTTGGCGGGCGCGAAAATCTGGAAGCCATCGATTTTCTGCGTCAGTTCAACACCGAAGCTTACAAGGAGTGCCCGGGCATCCAGACCATCGCGGAAGAGTCCACGGCCTGGCCCATGGTGTCGCGGCCAACTTACGTCGGCGGGCTGGGCTTCGGCATGAAGTGGGACATGGGCTGGATGCATGACACGCTGGCCTATTTCTCCCAGGACCCGATTCATCGCCGCTACCATCACAATCAGTTGACCTTCCGCATGCTGTACGGCTTCACCGAGAATTTCGTCCTGCCGCTGTCGCACGATGAAGTGGTCCACGGCAAAGGTTCGCTCATCGGCAAAATGCCGGGAGACGAGTGGCAAAAGTTCGCCAACCTCCGCCTGTTGTTCGGTTACATGTACGCTCAGCCGGGCAAGAAAATGCTGTTCATGGGTTGCGAATTCGGCCAGGTACGGGAGTGGGCGCACGATACCAGTCTGGAATGGCACGTCCTGCAGTATCCGGTGCACAAGGGAGTGCAGAGCTGGGTGGCGCAGTTGAACCAGGTTTATCGCGAGCAGCCGGCGCTACACCAGCTCGATACCGACCCGGCCGGCTTCGAATGGGTGGACTGCAACGACACCGCCGCCAGTGTTATTTCCCTGTTGCGCAAAAGCCGGCTGCCGGCTGATGAAATCCTGATCGTCTGCAACTTCACTCCGGTGCCACGCTACGGCTATCGGATCGGCGTGCCCTCCGGCGGATTCTGGCGGGAGCTTCTCAATAGCGACGCCCAGGAATACGGCGGAAGCGGCATGGGGAACCTGGGCGGCGTCCAGGCGGATGCTCAACCCGCCCACGGCCGTCCGTTCTCGCTGAGCCTGACGCTGCCTCCGCTCTCTGCCCTCTTCCTTAAACCCGAATAGCTGCGTGTGTGGGTCGGACACTCCTGGACGACGCTTTTGACTTGGACTTGGTTTGGTGGGCTCGTTCAAATCAAAAGCTAAAGGCTAAAACCAAGATCAAAACCTAAAGTCAAAATCCAAGACCAAAATCTAAAGTCAAAAGCTAAAGTCAAAGGCGTCGGACAGGAGTGTCCGACCCACACACAAACAAAGACCCACACACAATCAGAGACCCACACCACCACACTCTTTTCAATTCTGGGCGTGCTATGCTCGGCTAGTCGCATGCGCATTCTGACACGCTATATTCTGCGTGAAGTGATCTCGCACGCCGCCATCGGCGTTGCGGTGTTCACGTTTGTGCTGTTCACGCGGGACCTGGGGCACATCCTCGACTTAGTGGTGCGCAACAGCGCGCCCTTGCCCAGCGTGCTGGAAATCTTCCTCTACACCCTGCCGGTTGCTTTTACTTACACCATTCCCATGGGCGTGCTGGTGGGAATTCTAATCGGACTCAGCCGCCTGGCCGCCGACAGCGAAATCACCGCCATGCGTGCCAGCGGCATCGGAGTGTGGACCTTCCTGCGAGTGGTGTCCATTTTTGCCCTGACCGCCTGGGCCCTGGCGATGTTCAACGCCGTCTACCTGGCGCCGGCATCGCAAGCGGCCCTGGGCAGGCTCGAGGACCGGCTCAAGACGTCGCAGGTGTCCTTCGAAGTGCAGCCGCGAGTTTTCTACGAGGGCTTTCCCAAGTTCGTGCTTTATGTGCAGGACGTAAAGACCGCGCAGGGCGCCGCCATCTGGAAGGGCGTTTTCATCGCGGACATCAGCAACCCCGCCTCACCGCGCATTACCCTGGCCCGGCAAGGCATCCTGGTCAGCGAAGGGCCGCAGATGCTGCACCTGCATCTGACCAACGGGTCCACGCACGAGACCGACCCCGCCTCCGCCGACCATTACCAGATTTCGACGTTCGACCAGACCGACATACCCCTTCCAGTCCCGCAGACGGACAGCCGTGACCAGGAGCCGGTGCCGGCGGCGCAAATGGGTACCTGGCAGCTGCGCGATCAGGCCCGCAAGGTGAAGAAGTATGTGGCTCCCTGGTATTTCATCGAGTTCCACCGCCGTTTTGCGTTGCCCACCTCGTGCCTGGTGCTGGCGCTGGTAGGAATTCCTTTGGGGCTGTCGGCAAAAAAGGGCGGCAAGTCGGCGGGATTTGTTCTCACCATCCTGCTGGTGTTCGCTTACTATTCGGTCACGCTGATCGGAGTTTCCCTGGCCCGCCAGGGGAAAGTGCCGCCCGCGCTGGGCGCATGGCTGGCCAACATCGTCTTTTTTCTGGGCGGCGCCTTTCTGTTGTGGCGGGCGGAACGCCGGCCTCTGGAGATCGGCCATTTCCGCGCCCGCTGGAACCCCCTGAAGACCAGACTGGTCCAATGGGGAAGGAACCTGCTCCGTTTCAACCGGCCTGAGGACGCCTTTCAACGCGCGGTCAACCGGCGGCGCGTGTTCAGCGCCAGCTTCCCCATGATCCTGGACGACTATGTACTGCGGGATTTTCTGGTCTATCTGACCATGATCCTGGCGTCGTTCCTCATGCTGTTGCAGGTGTTCACTCTTTTTGAGTTGCTGGGAGACATTCTGCGCAACCGGATTTCGCCGCTGGTGGTGGGCGAATACCTGCTCAACGTCGCTCCCTTTTTCCTCTACAACGTTCTGCACCTGAGTATTCTGCTGGCCGTACTTGTCACGCTGGGCCTTATGCAGCGATCGAACGAAATAACCGCGATCAAGGCCACCGGCATCAGCATCTACCGCGTGATCGTTCCCATTCTTGTGGTATCGACCATGTTGGCGGCCGGGCTGTTCTTTTTCGATCAGTTCTATCTTCCCCATGCCAACAAACGGCAGGACGCGCTGCGCAACCTGATCAAGGGCAAGCCGGCGCAAACCTATCTGAATCCCGATCGCAAATGGATTTTTGGACAGCACTCCACGATTTACTACTACCAGTTTTTTGATTCCGACCGCGACCAGTTCGGCAACCTTTCGGTGTTTCAGTTCGATCCGGCAACTTTCCAGTTGACCGACCGGGTTTACGCCGACCAGGCGCACTGGGAAGAACGTCTGCAGCGCTGGGTTTGTACCCAGGGCTGGGAGCGCAGCGTTCATGGATCCGCCATCGTCGATTACCGGACTTTCGATGTGGCCACGTTTGCCGCGGTCAGCGAACCGCCGGCCTACTTCAAGAAGGAAGTACGGCAGTCGTCCGAGATGAACTCCGAAGACCTGCGGCGCTACATTCGCGACCTGCAACAAAGCGGCTTCGACGTGGTGCGGCTGAAGGTCCAGCTGCAGGAAAAGTTTGCCTTCCCCTTCAATTCGCTCATCATGGCCGTACTGGCCATTCCCTTCGCGCTGGCCGCGGGCAAACGGGGCGCGGTTGCGGGCGTCGCCACCGCCGTAGGCATCGGGTTGCTCTACATCATGGTGTCGCGCTTGTCGGAGTCGATGGGAAATGTCAGCCAGCTGCCGCCGTTTCTGGCGGCGTGGGCCCCCGCGTTCCTGTTCGGATTGGCCGGCGGCTATCTGATTCTCAAAGTGCCAACGTAATTGGCTGTAGCGCCGGCCCGGTCGGCTGTCCGGGGGGCATCCTTCGACTGCGCTCAGGACAAGCCTTGCCCTCTGCCTCGCGGGCGAGACGTCCCCGAGACAGCCGGCGGGACACCGGCGCTACTTTTGAAGCTAAACCGGAGTCACCGTGTAAACTGTGGAGCGCCACCAACTCCGCGTACCAGGGGAATGCGCTTCATGTCACGACTCCTTCACCGAGCTGCCTTCTCACATGTTGTCTTCGTCATCGCGCTCTGCTGGGGCCTGTGGCCTGGTGCCGCCAGCGCGCAGCCGGCCGCAAAGCCGACCCAATCCGCTGCTCCGGTTCCGCTGGAGGCCGCGCCTCCTTCCTATCCGGAATTGCAGCCCGATGGAACCGCAGTATTTCGCCTCGCCATGCCGAACGCCGCCAAGGTGGAATTGAATCTGGAAGGTGCGAAGGACCCGTTTCCCATGAGCAAGGGATCCGATGGCGTATGGAGCGTCACTGTGCCCAAGCTCGCGCCTCAGTACTATAGCTACACTTTCAACGTGGATGGCACTGAGGTCCTTGATCTGCACAATGTCAGCATCAAGACCAGCTTCTTCAGCAACCAGAGCCTTTTCCTGGTACCCGGCCAGCCGCCCAGGTCGTGGGAGCACGCAAACGTGCCGCACGGGGTGGTGCATCATCACTACTACCACTCGAACATTGTTGACCTAAACAGCGAGTACTACGTTTACACTCCGCCCGGTTTCGACCCCGGCAGCAAGCAGAAATATCCGGTGCTCTATTTGCTTCACGGGTACAGCGACGACCCCAGCGCATGGACCAGCATGGGCAAAGCCAACGTGATCCTGGATAACCTGATTGCGCAGAGGAAGGCCAGGCCGATGATCGTGGTGATGCCGCTCGGCTATGGAACGATGGAAGTGATTGCCCGGGGCTGGAGCACATGGAAAGATCCCGAACTGATTCACCGCAACTACTCCCGCTTCTCAGATGCGCTTTTACAGGAGGTCATGCCGTTGGTGAAAAAGCAGTATCCGCTCTCCGATAAGCGTGAGGAGCACGCAGTGGCCGGCCTGTCCATGGGGGGCGCTGAGAGTCTGCTGGTCGGGCTCAATCATCTCGATGACTTTGCTTATGTCGGAGGCTTCAGTTCTGCTCCCCTGGGAGGCCAGAATGGTTTCGAATCATCTTTCCCGGGAATCACGGCGCAGGCAGCGCGGGACATCAATGCCAAGCTGCGAGTGCTCTGGATCGCGTGCGGAACTGAAGACGGTCTGTTCGACGGCAATCAGAAATTTATCGCCTGGTTGAAGGAGAAAGGTCTGCAACCCACAGCCATCCAAACTCCGGGCATGCACGTGTGGATGCTGTGGCGCGACAACTTGACTAATTTTGCACCGCTGCTTTTTCAGTCAAAGTAGAAGAGGGATGACAGAGGTTCTTAACTCGGGACTCTAGACCCGGAAACTCGCCCTACTCCGCCGCCACCGCCGAGGGCTGCCCCCCGGTGACGGAAATAGGCGGGCCCACGCGGCCCAGCGTGCCCACCGTGGAATCGAACGTGTAAATCGAGATCGAGGACGCACCCAGCTCAGCCACATACAAAAAATTCGTGGTGCCGCCGGTGGTGGCGTCGGTTGTCGTGCCCACCCGAAGCGCGGCCCAAACCGGGTTGGCTCCGGTCGAGATGGTGGCTTGCGTATTGGCGGTCAGGACCCCGGTGCCGGTGGCGATCTTATATTGGGAAACCTGGTTGGACAGCCGGTCAACCACAAAAAGAAATTTCCCGGAGGGCGCTGCGACGATGGACACGGGTCCCAGTCCTGACGAGAAGGGCGAGCCTGTGAGGGCCGTGAGAACGCCGTCTGGAGCGGTAGGATCGTTGCAACTGGTCACGATCTGATTGCATATGGCGAAGCCTGACACCGTGCTTGAATTGGCGACATAGAGAAAGCCGCCGTTCGGAGTTATGGCGAGGCCCGACGGAGCGGTACCCACCGGCACTACTAGTCCACGCGTCAGCACCCCGGAGGCATTCACCGAAAATGATGTGACTGTACCGTCGAACTGATTGGAAACGTAAAGGAACTTTCCGTCAGGCGTGACCGCCACTCCTGCGGGACCGGTGCCGCTCGACGCTCCCAACTCGGCCACTCGAAATGGCGAGCCCGGGACCGCGGTCAAGGCCGCGTCCTGGACCGCAAATACGGATATCGTGCCGGATGCCGGATCGATCTGCAGTCCTTGATTGGCCACAAAGAGGAAGTGCCCCGCTGAGTCCATGGAAATGCTCAGTGGCGTCATTCCACCGGTTGGGGTGGTCGAGCCGGCCGTGAGCGTACCGTCCGACTTCACGCTGTAGGCTGAAATATCATTCGTGCCGCTGTTGGCAACGAACAAAGCGCTTCCGGAGGGCGCCAAGACCATGGCCGAAGGCGTGCTGCCGGTGGCAACACCCTTGCCATTCGCGGTCAGCGTACCCGCCGACAGGTCGATGGTGTAGGCTGAAACCGACGAGTCTCCCTGGGTAGCAACGAACAAAGCTCCCGAGCCCGAAGGAGTTGATGAACTGCTGGTCGTGCAAGCGCTCAAACTGAGCAGCAAAACTGGAACCACTACCCCTACCAGGAACCGGAACCTCGTCCCCATTAATTTCCTTCTCCCTGTCCTCTCAAGCTTTCCGGCGCCCGCACACTGCTCACGCCAGAAGATTTGAGGTCCAAAAGTACCCTCATTTGTGTATCAGGAATAACCCGGAAGAGCAAACCGCGCTGGCTGGTTGGAACCACGATGGAGGAAGAAAGTTGCCCGCCGATTGGCGGCCAGGGCTTCTCAATATGTTTCTCAATTTGATCGGCCCGAATTGGCCTCCACTGGCTCTCCTTGTTCGACCAGGCGATCCGGCTCGCGGCTGGCATCAGCCGCCAAAGGCAGCCGAATTTCGACCTGCAGACCGCCCTCGGGCCGATTGCTGGCTTTAACCGTTCCACCGTGCAGACGCACTGCCCGCTCGGTGATGGCAAGCCCTAATCCCACTCCACCGGTCTTACGCCCACGGGCATCGTCAATGCGATAGAACGGCCGAAAAAGCTTGTCCAGCGCTTCGTCGGGTACGCCAGGCCCCGAGTCCACGATGCGGATGACCGCTTCTGGTCCACGGTTGCCCTGGCCACGCTCCAACGTGATTAGCGCGCTGGTGCCTTCACGGGTGTAGCGAGCGGCATTGCGCACCACATTTTCGATAGCACTATGCAGCAAGTTCGGGGCGCCCATAACCAGGCAGTCTTCCTTGATCACGCTCTCCACTCCGCACTTGCGGCCCTGGGCTTCGAAATTAGCATCGGAGGCTATGCCTTCGATTATTTCTCCTAAGAGAACCGGCGATTTCTGCCGGGCATCGTTCCCGTTTTCAAGGCGGGCAATAGTGAGCAGTCCTCCGATCAGTTCGTTCAGCCGTTCGGCTTCGAGGTCGATGCGCTCCAGCGCGCTGTGTGCTTCCACACCGGCGCGCTGATGGGCCAGGGCGGAGGCGACGTTAAGACGGGCGAGCGGAGACCGCAGTTCGTGGGAAATGTCGTTCAGCAAGCGGGCCTGGGCGTGGACCGCTGCTTCCAGGCGTTCCGCCATGGTGTCGAAGTCGCGGACTAACTGCGCCATTTCGTCCCGGCGCCGGGCCGCGAGACCGCCTGCCCGGGCGCTCAAATCGCCGGCTGCCAAACGCTGGGTAGCGGCCCGCAGCCGGACCACCGGCGCGGTCAGATATCGCGCCAGCAGATAACACACCAGGCCCGACGAAATAATTCCGATGAGAATGCCCAGACCGGGGACGCCGCCTGGCCCAAAAGGCCCGCCCGGAGGCAGGAATGCCACCAGGGTGTAGCGGTGTCCACTGGCCGCAGTCTGCACCTGACGCCGGAATGGACTGGGGGTTACGTGCTGCCAAAAGTCGCGACGCGGCGGTTCGGCCCCTTTTCCCAAAGACTCCGCCCATCGCGGCAACTCGCGTCCTGAGACATCCTGGCCTTTTTCGTCCAGCAGGTAGGCCCGGACATGAAATGAGTCGCGTACCTCTTCAAAGTAGCGCCGCGCTTCGGTAGGGCCGCCGTGTTCATACGCCTGCCCTGCTTTGTCGAGGACAGCGGATTGTTGCGCGTCCCAGGTGGCCGACTCTCCGCGCTCGCGCACCACGACGGTAATCAGTATGGCGAGCGCCACGAACAGGGCCTGCGCTAGCCAGTAGGAAAGAAAAATCTTCAGAAAAAGACTTTTCATGACCCTCCGCTCCTGACTTTGTCGGCAGCGGATTCCTGCGGCCGGGTGAAGATGTAACCTACGCCTCGCACTGTCTTGATGTGGTCCAGTCCGGAATCGGACTCGCCCAGCTTTTTGCGAATCTTGCTGACATGCATGTCAATGCTGCGATCAAAGGGAGAGAACTTGCGGCTGAGCACGATGTCCACCAGCCGTTCGCGCGGGACCACACGCCCCGCCTCGCGCAGCAGAACGTGCAGCAGATTGAACTCGACCGAAGTCAACTCCACCGGCTTGCCTTTCTGCAGGACGGTCCGCGTGGCCGGATCAAGCTCCACCTCGCCCACGCGCAGGATTTCCGACGGCTGCCCGCTTCCCGATCTTTCCGGGGCCCGCGTCCGTCGCAGAATGGCCCGAATGCGCGCCACCAGCTCTCGCGGATTGAAAGGCTTGGGAAGATAATCGTCGGCGCCGATCTCCAGGCCCACGATTCGGTCCACGTCTTCACCGCGCGCCGTAAGCAGCAAGACCGGAATTCTTGATTTGTCGCGCAGCCGCCGCAGCACTTCGAATCCATTCAGGCCGGGCAGCATGACGTCGAGCACCACCAGCAGGAAATCCCCATTCAGCGCCATCTCCAGCCCGCGAGTTCCATCAGCGGCAGACTCGACCTGGAAGCCCTCCGGCGCCAGGTATTCGCTCACCAAGCCGCAGAGTTCGACGTCATCATCGATAACCAGTATGCGATCCACAGGCTTCATTGTACTTCTACAACAGCATTTTCCGGATGAAGGTCAAGACTTCCAGCGGTAAAGAATTGTCAATGCACGGGGTTTACGCTTTACAAATCTTTACTCCGCTTGACTGACTTTTTACCGCAGCCTGGGCAGGGGGAGCTTCTAATACTTGTAGCGCCGGTGTCCCGTCGGCTGTCGCGAGGGCATTGGTCTTAGCCGCAGCACTCGAACCCGGAAGGGGAGTACAGATGAAAGCAAAATACTTCAAGACTCTGGCCGTAGTTCTGGTTCTAACGGTGGTCGCAGCCATCGCGGTGTCGCAAACCATGAGGCGGGGCCACATGCGCGGCGATGGCATGTTCGGCGGGCCCATGATGGGTTACTACATTCACAAACTCGACCTGACCGATGCGCAGCAGGCGCAGGTGAAGGCCATCATGGCCAAGGAAAAGCCGACGATCCAGCCGCTGATGCTGCAGATGGCCCAAGGCCACGTGCAGTTACGGGAACAGGTCATGAGCGGGAGCTTCGACGAAGCGAAAGTCCGCGACCTGGCCTCGCAGCAGAGCCAGGCCATGACGGAGCTCATTGTGCAGTACGCCCGCACCGGCTCGGAAATGGTGCAGGTCCTGACTCCGGAACAGAAAACAAAACTGGCCGCTCTCATGAATGAGCACGAGCAACGGTTCATGAATCGCATGCAGGGAAAGTCCCCGGAAGCGACGCCGAGCCAGTAAAACTGTCGCCGGTCGCCAGCCATTCATCTTAATCCGTATCATAACTCTGGCGACCGGCGATAACTTCTTCAAGAAAGGAAGACAAGCCCGTGGCAACTACAGCTCTCAACCATGACCTGGTCCGGGCCATCGCCGAAGAAATGGCGAACGGAGTGCAGACTGCCGTCGATTCCTGGATGATGGAGATCGAGCTGGCGCTCACCGATACCCACCTCACCACTCTGGGCAGGCTGAACGCCGTGAAGGAAATTGTGGAGAACTACAAACACCTGACCGGCCAGGCGCATTTGTCTTGCCGGGTGCTACCTGCGGTCGGCTCCTCCTAAGGAATCGCCATGAACGCAGTTTACGTGTACCTCATGGCTTCGAGTTGGGTCTTCCTCCTGGGCTGGGTCGTCCTGCTTCTAGTGGCATACGTCCTGGCCTTCCAGGGCGATTCGGCCTAGGGGTTGGCAAAGTCGAGGTTAAAAGCCAAGCCAAGATCAAAGTCCAGGTCAAAAGGCGACGGACAGGAGTGTCCGTCCCACACCCCACACGCTGAAGCTTGGGCTGGTAGAATTGCATCTACTAGAAGCACATGCTGCCCAAGAGCCTGCGTCCACTGTTTCCTTACCTGAAGAAGTATCGCGGCAGCTATGTTGTCGGCACAATTTGCGTTTTCATCAATAACGGCGTGTGGATCCTGTTTCCTCTGGTCCTCCGCCACGCCGTAGATGGTCTGCGCGCCGGAGTGACCCGCGAAAAGCTGCTGATCTATTCCCTGGAGCTACTGGGGGTGGCGGCGATAAAGGGTATCTTCCAGTACCTGACCCGTTGGATTGTGATCGGCATTTCGCGCGAGATTGAGTTTGACCTGCGCAACGATCTGTTTCGCCACCTGGAAAGTCTCTCCTACTCCTACTATCAGCGTACCCGCACCGGCGACATCATGGCCCGGGCCACCAACGATCTCAACGCCGTCCGCATGCTCCTAGGGCCAGCCATTATGTATTCGGCGAACACCATTGTGTTCACGGCCGGCGCCCTGGCATTCATGCTTTCGATCAGCCCCAAGCTGACGTTCTATGCTTTTCTGCCGTTGCCAGTGGTGAGCATTACGGTGCAGTACTTTGGGAAACAGATTCACGAGCGCTTCGAGAAAATCCAGGCGATGTTTTCTGAGATCTCCGCTCGGGCGCAGGAAAATTTCTCCGGCGCGCGCGTGATCCGCGCTTACGTACAGGAGGAGCCGGAAATCGCGGCCTTCGAAACCTCCAACCGCGAATACATCCACCGCAGCCTGAAACTGGTGCGCTTGATGGGGATGCTTTGGCCTACTCTCGAGACTATGTTGGGCATGGCCATCGTGCTCGTGCTCTGGCTGGGCGGGCGGGAAGTGCTTCACGGACAGATGACAGCCGGCGGCTTCGTGGCCTTTAACACCTACATGGTGCAGCTGACCTGGCCCGTGATCGCGCTGGGATGGGTGATCAATATCTTCCAGCGCGGGACCGCGTCCATGGGCCGGATCAACGAAATCCTGGTTGAACAACCTGAGATCGAAGATAGTCCTGCAGTAAAAGCGGCAGCCGGGAGGTCCACCCAAATCCGGGGCGAGATTGAATTTCGGGGATTGAACTTCTCCTACAATGGAGTGCCCGTGCTGCACGACATCAATCTGCGGATCGCTGAGGGTAGCAGCCTCGCGATCGTTGGCCCCACCGGCTCGGGCAAGACCACACTGGTGAGCCTTATCCCGCGCATTTACGATGCTGACCCCGGAAGTGTACTGATCGATGGCAAGCCGGTCCGTGAATTTCCTCTGGGGTCGCTGCGCCGACAGATCGGCTTCGTGCCCCAGGAAACGTTCCTGTTCAGCGAAACCATCCGCGAAAATATCGCTTTTGGCAAGGCTGATGCCACCGAGGAAGAGGTACGCTCCGCGGCCGAGGCGGCCAACATCGCCCAGGATATTGAAGAATTTCCCGAGCGCTACCGCACCCTTGTGGGTGAACGCGGGATTACCCTGTCCGGCGGACAGAAACAGCGGACGGCGATCGCCCGCGCGATCATCCGCAATCCTCGCATCCTGATTCTGGACGATGCCCTTTCCAGTGTGGATACCCACACCGAAGACAAGATCCTCAACCACCTCCGCGAGGTCATGCAGGACCGGACTACGATCTTTATCTCCCATCGCGTTTCCACCGTGCGCAATGCCGACAAGATCGCAGTCTTGCACGCCGGCCGCATCGTTGAACTGGGCACCCACGACGAACTGCTAGCCCGCAACGGCTACTACAGCGACCTCTACAACAAGCAGTTGCTGGAAGAGGAACTGGCGGAAGTCTAGAAAACAGTCGTCAGTCCTCGATCATCAGTCGTCAGCGAATCCGCGCGGACCTTGGCCGACGACTGACGACCGAAGACTGTTCTTCTATGAAGCGCGTACTTATCCCTGAGATGCTTGATACCGACTGCGGCACGCCCGCCGAAGTCGAGGCCTCACTCGGGGACCTGCGGCGAATCAATCGCTGGTTCGGAGGCGTCGCCACGACTGAAGACATGGTCTGGCGCGTGGCGCGGGAAATCAATTCGTCATCGCTGTCGCTGCTGGAGGTAGCTGCCGGAACCGGATATGTCCCGGAGGCCGCCCGCGAGCGGTTGCGCCATCGTGGATTAAGCCTGCAAATCACTTCGCTCGATCGCGCCGCATCGCATCTGAACCTCCATTTGAACAATGGAAGCCGGGCAGTGGCCGCCGATGCTCTCGCTCTTCCCTTCCGCGACGCAGCTTTCGATCTCCTGAGCAGCAATCTGTTCGCCCATCATCTATCTCCGCAGGAACTCGTTCAATTTGTCAACGAAGCGCTGCGCGTGTGCCGGGTTGCGGTGCTGATCAATGATCTGGTGCGGCACCCGCTGCACATCTCGCTCGTGTACGCGGGGATGCCCCTCTACCGCAGCCGACTCACGCGTCATGATGCCCCAGCCTCCGTCCGCCAGGCGTACACGGTGGAAGAGATGCGAACCGTATTGACACAAACCAGGGCTGTCAAAGTGGAGATTCACCGGCACTACTTGTTTCGCATGGCAGTGATAGCGTGGAAGCACTGAGAACCGAAAACTGAGAACTGGATGAATTACGATCTCATCATCATTGGAGCAGGCCCGGCAGGCACCTCCGCCGCGATCTCCGCGGCCCGACGGGGCGCCAGTGTCCTGCTGCTCGAGCGCGGACGATTTCCCCGCCACAAAGTGTGCGGCGAGTTTGTGTCCGCGGAATCGCTCGGCCTGCTCAGAGATCTTCTCGATCTTCAACACGCCGCGCTGATACGAGACGCAGTCCGAATACCGCGCGCCCGCGTGTTCCTCGATGGCCGCACCCTCCAGGCTAGCGTGGATCCTTCCGCCGCCAGCATCGCCCGCTTCGAGTTGGATCTCGCGCTCTGGCAGTCGGCCCTGAGCGCCGGAGTGGAGGCGCGGCAGCAAGTCACAGTCCAGAGCATCGCCGGCTGCGGTCCATTCCGCATCACGACCAGCGACGGAGAGTTTGAAACCCAGGCGCTGGTGAACGCTTCTGGGCGCTGGTCGAATCTGAATCGTCCGCCGGTGGAAAACGGGGTTCCGCGGGAGAAATGGCTGGGGGTCAAAGCTCACTTCACTGAGCCGCCGTCAGAACCCTCAGTGGATTTGTATTTTTTTGAGGGCGGGTACTGCGGGGTCCAGCCGGTGGCTGTTGCCGGGGAAAGTGGCGGACGAGTGAACGCCTCAGCCATGGTTCGCGCCGATGTGGCCAGCACTCTGCCGGAAGTATTCGCGCGGCATCCCGCGCTACGCGAGCGCAGCAGGAAGTGGAGCCTGCTCAGCGATCCCGTAAGCACCTCGCCCTTGATCTTCCGCCGACCACAGCCCGAGCGGGATGGCATCCTGATGGCGGGAGACGCTGCTGGCTTCGTCGATCCATTCGTGGGTGATGGGATTTCGCTCGCCCTGCGCAGCGGCGCTTTGGCGGCGCATTGCCTCGGGCCGCTTTTTGCCGGCGAAGCTGCCCTCTCCGAGGTGGTGCGCCGCTATCGCCAAGCCTACGAGCAATCGCTGTTGCCGGTGTTTCGCGCCTCGTCGACGCTCCGCCGCATGCTTGTCCTTCCCGGCCCGGTTCGAAAACCTCTGCTGTTTATTCTGGAACGCACTCCTGCGATGACCGATTACCTGGTGCGCAAGACCCGCTGATGATGCGCCACAAAAGGCAGCACCGCCGTCCGGTGGCCCCCACCCGCTGAGGGCGAGACGCCCTGGGGACAGCCGGCAAGATGCCGGCGCTTACAAAGGACGCCAGGGCGGCAGTGTCGCCGAGTGGTTTGTGGTTAGCGCACGACCAGGACTTCGCGAACGTTGTCCCGAGCGAGGAAGAATTTGATGGAAGCAAAATCGCGGAAGAGATTTTCTATGTTGCGGTTGTTAAACACCCGCTGCAAGCGGAACTTGCCGGCGGGGCCACCCTTCTTTCCATCGCCGCGAGCGATGTGCTGCATCTCCAGGGTGTCGCCGCCCACGATGTGGTAGCGGTAGCAAGGCGCATCCGGGCCCGCTTCCTGGGTGTGGAAAAATGCCAGCAGCATGCCTCCAGGTTTGAGCAGCGACCAGAGGCGCCCAATGACGGGCTTCACCAGGCTTTCGTCGAGGTAATCAGCGAGATTCCAGCACAGCACAATATCGAACTGCGCGCCGGGATAAACCAGGTTTTCATCCAGGAAGCGTTTACTATCCAGCGCCGGCTTGCCCGCCTCATCCTTGATGACGAGTGACGGGTCAGTGGAGGAAATGAGCAGGTCGTCACTGTAAATCTTGTGCCCACGCTCGGTGCAATAGCGGATATTGGCTGGCGAGGTGGACCCCAGGTCGAGTATGCAGAGCGTTTCTTCTGATTCCAGCGTGTTGATCAGTTGGGCGAGACTGCTGGAGCGGCGTGTGAGCTTCGCTCCCTGGGCCGCCGCCGAATCCTGAGCGGTGCTGTTTGTCGAACCAAAAAATTTCATGAAGCTGTGCGCAACTCACGCCGTCGGCAACCGCTTGGCGTCCGGCTCATTCGCTCACTGCCTCGTGAGCCGAGGCAGGAATTACTTGCCATCGGTCGGATTCGTTTTCGCGGCCACTGTGGAACCGCCGGCTGCGGACGCGGAGCTTGCTGCCGCGGACGAGCTGGCGGCCGGCGCCGTCTTGGCCACATCCGTTTTCGCCATATCCTTCTGGATATCGACCTTGCCTTTGAAGTACGCGCCTTCCTCGATAGCAACCCGCTGCGTGATGATGTCGCCGACCGCAATGGCTGACTTGGTCAGCTCGGCGCGCTCCGAGGCGCGGATGTTGCCGTCGAGCTTGCCCTGCACAATCACGCCTTTGGCGTTCACGTTGGCGCGCACCTGTCCGTGGGGGCCGATGATCAAGCGGTTGCCCGCAAGCTCGATGCTTCCCTCCACCTGGCCGTCCACGTAAAGGTCCTCACTGCCCGAGAGTTCCCCCTTGATGATGACCGACTTCCCGATATGCGCAAACTCTGCCGTCTTCGGCGTTTCCATGATTGCAGCCTCCTTGGGCCATTTACCACACCGGACGTGCACGGGAATCCCAAGTCACCTATGACTTGCCAGGGCCAGAAAAACCAGAAAGGAAACCCCGTAACCCTCTGCGAACGCCATTCCTGCTTCACCGAACTATATCCCACGGCGACCACCTGAGCAACCTGCGCCACCTCGAATCGGCGACCAAGGCCGTTGCCTTCCGCGGTACCAGGACCAGTCCTCAGTCGTCGGTGCTCGGTCGTCAGCGAATCGGCGCAGATCTTTGCCGACGGTGACTGACGACGGCCTGGTCGCTATGCCTGAAGCCATTTTAGACAACATCCCTGGCGGGTTTTTCGTCTAATCTAGGGATGAGCATTTTTTGGGGCGTGCTGTTATGAAGCCGATCCTGTTCCGCGTCGCGTCGCCAATCCTGCTGACAGCGCTGGCCTTTGTCCCGGGCGCTTTGAACTCAGCGGAAGGACCACCTGCGATAAAGCCGAGGGAACTGGTCAGGCTCGTGGTCGAGAATGAGATCAAGGGTGACAATCAAAGCGCCAAGTACATGTTCCAGCAGCGCAAGCAGACCCCGAACGGTTCGCAGACCAAACTCATGGTGCAAACCCGCGACGCCATGGTGGGCATGGTGGTGGCCAACAACGACCAGCCGTTAAATCAGGATCAGCGTCGAGCGGAATATGGCCGAATCGAACGCTTCCTGAGCCGGCCCGACGAGTTGGAGCGCAAGCGAAAGCAGGAAATGGAAAGTGAGGAGCGGGTGAGCCGCATCCTGAAAGCCATGCCAGACGCTTTTCTGTATGAATACGATGGGACGGAGACCGGCAGGCCCGGCGTGGGCAGACCCGGCGAACAACTTTTGCGGCTCAAGTTCCGTCCCAATCCGAGCTACGCCCCTCCGACGCACGTGGAGCAGGTCCTGGTCGGCATGCAGGGAGTGGTCCTGATCGATGCGCAAAAACACCACATCGCCAGAATCGATGGCTCGCTTTTTAAAGAAGTAGGCTTCGGATGGGGAATTCTCGGCCATCTTGATCGCGGCGGCCATTTCCAGGTTGATCAGGCCGACATCAGCGACGATAGTTGGGCCATTGCGCGCATGGACCTCTCGTTCACCGGAAAAATCCTTCTGTTCAAGAGCATCGACATCAAGTCCACCGAGACCTATCGCGATTTCCGTCCCGTACCCGCAGATCTTACTTTCGCCCAAGGCATCCAGTTGCTGAAGAAACAGCAGGCGGCAATCGCGCAAAATCAACCGCCCAGCGGCAGCAAATAGCCCCTGTCTGTGTGAGGCGGACACTCTTGTCCGCCGTCTTTGACCTGGACTTTCGATGGTGCAATTAATGCAGCCAGGGAATTACGTCACACAAAAGCAAAACCGAGTCAAAATCAAAAGCAAAGTCAAAAGCAAAGTCAAAAGCGTCGGACAGGAGTGTCCGACCCACACTCGTTATGAATCGATCGTCTCCTTTCTCACTGCCAGCTTCTCAATCAAGTCCTGGCGAATCTGGTAACCCGTGCCGGGCTGGTCACTGACCGCAATTGTTCCTTGCGCGCTGACTTCGACTTCGGGTTCGATGATGTCTTCCTTCCAGTAGCGCTTGGAAGCGGACACGTCACCGGGCAGGCGGAAATTTGGCAGCGTGGAGAGCGCGATATTGTGGGCCCGTCCCACACCCGATTCCAGCATGCCGCCGCACCATACCGGAACGTTGTTGGCCTGGCAGACGTCGTGTACTTTTCTGGCCTCGCTGAATCCGCCCACCCGGCCGACTTTAATATTCACAATGCGGCAGGCGCCGGTTTCGACGGCCGCCGCCGTGTCGCGCGCATGGCGTATGGACTCGTCCAGGCAAATTGCGGTGCGCAGCTCGCGCTGCAGCCGAGCGTGGTAGTAGATGTCGTCATTCCATAGGGGCTGCTCGATCATCAACAGCTGGAAGCGATCAAATTTTCGCAGGTGTTCAACTTCATCAAGGGTGTAGGCGGAGTTGGCATCGCAGCTCAACACAATATCCGGCCAGCGCGAGCGGATCCGCTCCAGCACAACCAGATCCCAGCCCGGTTTTACCTTCACCTTGATGCGGCGGTAGCCCGCGGCCAGCTCGGTCTCAATCTTCGCCAGCAGTTGTTCGATGGAATCCTGGATACCAATCGAGACGCCGCACTGGATCTCGCGAGTCGTGCCCCCGAGGAGCTTCCACAGGGGCTGCTGTTTCTGCCTGGCCTCGGCATCCCAGGCAGCGTTTTCAATTGCCGCCTTGGCCATCCGATGTCCGCGTACCTTGGCCATCAGTCCGGCAACGTCGTGGGCCGCAGCCAGCGGTCGCCCGATTACCACCGGCGCCAGGTAGTGCTTGAGCGTGGACCATGCGGTCTCGATCCATTCCGAACTGTAGAAAGGATCTTCGCCGGCGACACATTCCGCCCACCCGTCAATCCCCTCGCAACGGGCGGTGAGCAACAGGATGCGGCGGCTATACACACGGCCAAAGCTGGTCTCAAAAAAATGGACCAGCGGCATCTGGATTTCGCGCAGTGTAACGGTTTCAATTTTCATCGGAGCTCAAGCAGGATAGATCCAATTTTCCTCCCACCGCCCCAGCAGGAATTTACCCGCTCCCTGCTGATCGCGTTCGTAGCCCAAAACCGCCAGGTCATCGGAGAAGGCCTGTAAGAAATCTTTCCGGTTGCACTCCTGCACTTCGCGGGCACGCTCCCGGGTGGCCGGCGACGCCTTCCATTCGTAAATTTCGGCTGGAACTGAAATTGTTTTCAGGGTCTCAAATCTGGGCTTCGGTGCGTGACGCAACAGGTTCTCCACCCGCTTCGACTTCAGCCACCATTCCGCCACCAGCCGATCGGAAGGCAAGCCGCCCTGCAGCGGCGAAGACGTGATTCCATACTGGTTGACGCTATAGCGCCGCGCGATGGCGCCCAGGCGTTCGATGTTTAGATAGGCGTTCTTAATTTCCAGGGGATCAAATGTCCACTCGATCAATTCAAATCCCCGGGCGAGAGCGTCCTCCCGCTGGAAGAGCTTGATTTGTCGTCCCAGGCCGGCATTGCGATATTCGCTGCGCACCGCCAGCATCTGGGAATGAAGATAAGAGTGTCCGCCCCGCGAGCCCGGCAGAGATAAGGCGAACGCGACTAGCTGTCCATCGTCGAATGCACCGATAACCTGTCCACCGATTTTCTCCGCTACCACAAACACGCGCAGGGGTATCAGGTCGGTGTCGGCGAAATTCCACACCTCTTTTTGGAGGGAAACGCAGAGCGACATTTCATCCAGGTTATGGCACTTGCGGAGCACCATCTTACTCTCGGTCATCCTGCCTCACGCTCGTTCTCCCGCAACTGAAGTTTGGCCTGTTGCCACAACGACTCCAGTTCGGCCATCGATGCCTGCTGCGGACCGCGCCCCGAAGCGCGCAACTGGTCTTCGATCCACTGAAATCTCTGTTTGAACTTCCGGTTCGTCTTACGCAGCGCCGACTCGGGGTCGAGCGAGAGATAGCGAGCAATATTCACCAGCACAAAGAATAGGTCTCCCACTTCTTCTTCGAGATGCTGCCGAAGAGCCTCGGGAACTTGCGCTCCACTCGCCCCCGCAGTACCGCGGCCGTGCGGACGCGGGCCGGGCGCCGGAAATTTTTCCAGACCCTGCTGCAGTTCCGCGGTTTCCTCCTCCAGTTTTTCAAACAAGCCATCGATGTTCGGCCAGTCGAAGCCCACTTGCGCGGCGCGCGAACTGAGCTTGTAAGCTTCCATCAACGCCGGCATTGCCGTGGACACGCCCGCCAGCACGGACTGGGATGCGTCGGCTTCGGTTCCCGTGGCCGCCGTCTTCTTTTTTTCTCCCGCCTTGAGTGCCTCCCAATTCCGCAACACTTCGGATGAAGTCTCGGCTTTCACGTCGCCAAAAACATGCGGGTGCCGGCGGACCAGTTTGTCAGACAAGCGATCCAGCACGGTATCGATCGAGAATGTGCCCTGATCCCTGGCCATCTGGGCATAGAAGAGGACTTGCAGCAGGAGATCGCCGAGTTCACCCGGCAGTTCATCCCAGTCCCGATTGTCGATGGCTTCCAGCACTTCGTAGGTTTCCTCAAGGGTGTAGGGCTTGATCGAATCGAAGGTCTGTTCCAGGTCCCAGGGACAGCCGCCCGGACCCCGCAGCCGGGCCATGATTGAAACCGCGCGTTCGAAGCGTTCTCCAGTTGTGGGCATGAGGCCCAAACAATGTAAACGACGGGCGGGAGTTGGGCAACGAACGGCGTGTTCGTGCTGGTTCTTGTGGGGCGCTGCGGCCGGATGGCTCTGCAGTTCCGGCGGATATGCCTCAGCGGCGGGCAGGATGCCCCCGGACAGCCGGCTAGACGCCGGCGCTACCTAGATCATCGCTAGCGTAACTATCTGGTATACAATAGTTTATATCGTATCCATTAATCTTCAACTCCAGGTGCTGGGGTTCCTACCGCAAGGTTACCCTGCTAACCGACGTTATCTTCCCCAGATCGTCAAACCGAGGCAGGGTATCCTAAGAGAGTGCCGCTGCTGGTTTCCGGCCTGCCTCTGATATGAGTTACGCTCCCCCAATCCGGCGTCCGCTGGAAGGCGAACGCTTCCACGTGATCGTGATCGGCGGCGGAATCAACGGCGTCGCCATCGCGCGGGAATGCGCCCGAGCCGGCCGTCGTACGCTGCTGGTCGAGCAACACGACTTCGCCGCCGGCACCACCAGCCGGGCCACGCGCATCATCCATGGGGGCCTGCGCTACCTGGAACACGCTGAGATCGGATTGGTGCATGAGTCTCTGGTCGAACGCCGGCGCCTGCTGCGCGAGCGTCCGCACCTGGTGCATCCCATACATTTCCTGCTGGCGCTCGATCAGAACAGCGGTCGCAGCGCTCTCGCCATACGCACCGGTTTGTGGTTGTATCGCCGCCTGGGCGGCGGCAAGCTGCAGGCGGGATCGAGCCGCGAGGACCAGCAAAAGCTGGAGCGCCTGCTCGACTCCGGCCGGCGCTGGTCCGTGTTCAGTTATGAAGATGCCCAGTGCGAATTCCCCGAGCGCCTGGTCGCGGAGTGGCTGGTGGAGGCGACCGAAGCTGGCGCGGTGGCGCGCAATCACACGCAAGTGCTGGCTGTCGATGTACGGCATCGACGCGTGGTTGGCGTTCTGTTGAGAGATCAACTGAGCGGAAAGGAAGAACGCGTCGAGGCCACCTGGATCATCAATGCCACTGGCCCCTGGGCAGACCGGATTTGCCAGCGCTCCCGAATCCAGACGCCGCATCCCATGGTCGGCGGCGTGCGCGGATCGCATATTGTCCTGCCTCGCTTCGCCGGCGCTCCCGACGCAGCGGTGTACACGGAGGCGGTGGACAAACGCCCGATATTTGTCATTCCGTGGAATGAACAAGTGCTGGTAGGCACCACCGAAGTTTCAGACCAGGGTGATCCGGGCAAGGTCCAACCCTCACCCGAGGAAATTGACTACCTGGTGCGCTCCCTGCTTCACCTGTTTCCGGGGGTCAAGTTGTCGACGGCCGATATTCGTTACACCTTCGCCGGCGTCCGGCCTCTGCCCTTCGCGCCCAAGGAAAACGCCTCGGCCGTGACCCGAAAACACCACTTGCACGATCACGCTCCGGATGGCGCCGAGCACATGATTTCCGTGATTGGCGGCAAGTTGACCACAGCCGCGGAACTGGCGCGTCAATGTGCGTCGAAGATAGGAGCGTCGCGAAAATCTTCTAAGACGCTGGCCATCGCCTCGGCGCAAAACGCCGAACTGCTGCTGGACCGCTGGGTGATTGAGATTGGCAACAGGGGGGGAATTAGCGAAGACACGGCCCGCGGCATCGTCGAATGGCATGGCAGGCGGGCCCTCGACATCTCCCGTATGGCGCTGCGCAGCGCGGAACTACGGGCACCGCTTTGCTCACACACCGAGCACATTGTGGCCGAGGCGGTCGATGCCTTTACCGGCGAGGGCGCGGTCACATTAGGCGATGTGCTGCTGCGGCGCGTGCCGGTAGCGTTGGGGGCGTGCTGGTCGCCAACCTGCAGCCGCGAGGCTGCCGCCCGTATCGGCGCCGTCATGGGATGGAATGAAACCCAGTCCGCTGACCAGCTGGAAGCTTTCGAAAGCGAGCGCTCTGCCTTCCTGCGAAAACCCGCGCGCGTGAGCTCGGTGTTGGAGGCCGCCGCCGACTAAAGGGCCGATCCCTGTCCCCCAAACTTCTGTCATCCTGAGCGGAGTGTCTGCTTCGCGTCGCGAAGCAGATACGAAGTCGAAGAGCCTGGCCAAAACGAAGTCGACGGCTTCCTATAAGCGCGACAGGAGTGTCTAGGCGAGCTCGTCGAATACCCATGTGGAGAATGGCCCACCCGCTTAGCGGCACGACTGAAGTCGTGCCTTTCCCAAAGTCGTGGCCTCCCCAAAGTTCGTGCCCTTCCCATGCCCTCATTGTTGTTTGCGATAATCTCCCGCGACCTCCGATTCCGTCACGAGGCGACTGCTTTCCTCAGCCCGCGAGGCTGTGCGTCCCCGACGACACGGTTCACTTCAACGTGCGCACCAGCAGTTCAGTCTCATCGGAGATGATCCCATCCACTCCCCAGTCGGCCAAACGCCGCATGGTTCCCTGGTCGTTCACCGTCCAAACGAATACTCTGCATCCGGCACGCTGAATGTCTTGCACCAGTAATCGGTTCACCAGCGACTGGTGAGGAATCACGCAGTCAACAGGCAGCTCCCGCCAACGCGCAAGTTGGACCGCGGTCTCACAGATGATTCCGATGCATACCGAGGAGCTGCGCGCTTCCAGGTCCATGACCACGTCTGGAACAAAAGAGGAAACCACGTAACCCTGGGCTGGGGGAGACTTGCTCAACGCGGTCAGGACCTTCGATTCCAGGTCTCTTACCTTGAGTTCGATGTCGAGAAAGGCGCGTTGGCCATAGCCCTTGATCACCTCATCGAGCCGCGGCAGTTGAGGCAACCGTTTGGCTTGGGCCCGCGCCACCGTGATCCCATCCACTTTGGGATCGTGGCAAACCACAGCGGTCCCGCAAGCCGTCAGACGGACATCGAACTCAAAACCGTCGCAGCCTTGCGTGAGGGCAAGGTCGAAGGAGGCAAAGGTATTTTCAGGGATTTCGGCGGACGCACGAGCGCCCCGATGGCCGAGGAAGAGGGGAAGCGCCATTGCACAATTTTAAGCATGAATCGATTCAATGGATTATGAAATTTTTCGGGGAAAAACTAGTCCAAATCGAAATCCCGGATCGGCTTTCCGGTGTCGGGAGACTCTTTGGCCTTCTTGACCGCCTCCTGGAATTTCTTCTCCAGCAGGTCGGACGCATGCTTCTGCGCCTCCACGGACTGACGGAAGATGGAATCGCGGCGAGTGTCCTGCACCTTCATGGCCCGGGCCGCCTCTTCGATGTCGGCGAACATCTTGGGTTTGACGGCGGCGGTGTGCGCGATAACTCCCTTGATTTCAGCGTCCACCTTGAGGACAGCATTGCAGCAAGGGCAGGTAACCTCGAACGGGGGGACGTTCTTCGGCATGACCGAATCATACCGCAAAAACGGCTAGTCGTGACGCTGCAGCTTGATGGGGAATATCTTGAAAAGATTGAGCATCTCCCAGCCCAAAAGGACAACGGAGACGATGACCACCAGGATGGCAATGGTTTCGCCGAAATTCAGCCGGTTGCGATTGGGCTCAAAACGCCGGGCCACCAGCCCGAGAATATTGAGGGTGGCGAAGCCGAAGACCAGCGCCCACAAAATGTTATAGACATCACTCCGTTTACCGAACTCCTCGAACACAACCAGTAACAGGAGCTGGAATTGGAACGCGGACCCCAGCCCCTTCAGGGACATGGGGAGGGAGGCCAACAGCGAGGTCAGGGATACTTGCATGGGTGCGGTGTTTGGACGCTAGAAGACGGAAATTTAATGGCTCGCTAAAAGGAAAGATATTACGCTTTTCTGTCCACGAAGTCAGCCGTCACCAGTAAGGTTCTGGCCAGTAGCGGCAAATCCAGGAAAGAACCTGGCGGCACGACCGCCGTTTCCCGCTTCGTGGGATAAAATGTCGCCGGTATGAAGAGGTGCATCGGTGTTCTCGCCCTGCTGCTTCTGACCACGACGATCACGGCGGGCGCCCAAGCCGCTCCGGACGGTGTCCACGACGTCAATGAGGATAGTCTTCGAGCGCGGGCGCAAGCCGCTCTGTCCGTGGTTCGCGGCACGCTCAAGATAGCGGGACTTGAAAAACCGGTATCTGTACTGCGCGACCGCTGGGGCGTCGCCCACATTTACGCCCAGAATCAGCATGACCTCTTTTTCGCTCAAGGCTTCGTGGCCGCTCAAGATCGCCTCTTCCAGATGGAATTGTGGAAGCGGTCGGGCCAGGGACGCCTGGCCGAGATCCTGGGGCCCTCGGCCCTACAGCGCGATATCAATGCCCGCCTGCTGAGCTATCACGGGGATATGCAGGCCGAGTACGAAAGCTACTCGCCGGACACGCAGCAGATTCTCGAATCCTTCACGGCCGGGATCAACGCCTACATCGAGAGCCGCATGGCACCGGGGAGTTCCGGCTTGCCCCTCGAGTTTCAACTGGCGGGCTTTGATCCCGAACCTTGGAAGCCCGCCGATTGCCTGAACCGCATGGCGGCGTTTTCGATGACGGGAAACGCGTTCGACGAAATGGAACATGCCCAGGTCGTGAGCGCCGCAGGAGCCGATGCGGCCTCACTGCTGTTCGATTTCGATCCGCAAGTGAAATTAGATCCGGCGCCGGATACAAACCTGGCTGGTCTCTCGCCCGATCTGCTGCGAAATCTGGTAGGCAGCGACACCCGCATCGAATTTCCCCGGCATCCCGCTGAAGGCAGCAATAACTGGACCGTCTCCGGCAGGCTGACCCGCAGTGGCAAGCCGCTGCTGGCCAATGATCCACACCGCGTTATCGCGCAACCCTCGCTTCGCTACATGGTCCACCTGGTGGCGCCGGGATGGGATGTAATCGGCGCAGGCGAGCCCGGCCTGCCCGGGATCGCGCTCGGACATAACCAGAACATCGCCTGGGGCTTCACCATCTTCGGCCTGGATCAGCAGGACCTCTACCTGGAAGACCTGAATCCCGCCGACCCTTCCCAGTACAGAACCGCCCGAGGTTGGGAGGCGCTACGAATACGAACGGAGACTTTCGGAATTCGCGGTGGTTTGAGCCTGCAGATGGACTTGAAATTCACCCGTCACGGTCCTGTGCTTTGGGAGGACGGAAAGCGAGCTCTGGCCCTGCGCTGGGTAGGCGCCGAACCTGGAACCGCGGGGTATCTGGGCTCGCTGGCGGTTGACCGGGCACAGAACTGGCAGGATTTCGAAGCGGCCATGCCGCGCTGGAAAGTTCCGTCCGAAAACATCGTTTATGCCGATCGCGCCGGCAACATCGGGGAGCACTCCACCGGCCTCGCTCCACTGCGGAAAACCTGGACCGGGCTGCTGCCCGTGCCGGGCAGGGGCGGTTATGAATGGTCCGGCTTTGTACCTAACTCCAGACTGCCGCACCAATACAATCCCCGTCAGGGCTTCGTGGCCACCGCAAATCACAAGATGATTCCCGAAGGCTATCCCTACAAAGTGGGTTATAGCTGGGCCCCGCCTTACCGCTTCCAGCGCGTCACTCAAGTGTTGCAGCAAGGGCAGGGAGGAAAGAAATTGGATGTGGGAGATATGGAACACCTGCAGTCGGACGTGCGTTCCCTTGCCGCATTGCAGTTGATCGACCTGCTGCGTATGGCCACGGCGCAACAGAAAACCAGCCCCGCGGCAGAACTCCTCTTGCATTGGAACTGCGAAGTCGAGCGCGCCTCGGCCGCTGCGGCGCTGTACGAGGTCTGGTTACAGATCGTCACCCGGGAAACCATGGATCTCGCGATACCGCCCGCAGTAAGGACAATGATTGAGGATTGGTCTCCGCATCAATTAATTGGATATCTCGAGGGCATCAATCATCTGGGAATGGATACGCTACTTGTGACCCGAAACGTCATACTCCGAGATTCCCTGGAAAAAGCCTGGAAGGAAATGCAAAAGCTGCAGGGACTGGATTCGACAAAGTGGTCGTGGGGAGAATTGCACCATGTCCGCTTTCGTCATCCTCTCGATCAAACGCCCGGCGCCGCTGCTCTCACCGATCCGGACCCAGTGCCGCGTCCCGGCGATGAGTACACGGTAAACGCCACCGGATATTACGATAGTTCCTTCAACCAGGTCTCAGGCGCCAGCTATCGGGAAATCCTCGACCTCAGCGATTGGGACAGCTCGGTTGCAGTGAACGTGCCCGGTCAAAGTGGACAGCCGGCGAGTCCCCACTATTCCGACTTGTTAGCGCTCTGGAGCGAAGGAAGGTATTTCCCACTGCTGTACTCGCGAGAAGCGGTGGAGAAAGAAGGCACCGACAAGTTGGTGTTGCAGCCGTAAAGAGTTGCTCGTGTGTCATCCTGAGCGCAGTGTCGGCTTCGCATCGCGAAGCAGACACGGAGTCGAAGGACCCCTACCTACATAGCTTTCGCCTGCAGCTCGTATGGTTCTCTTAGTAACAGTTGGAAGAGCAAAGCTCTTTACCCATGCGCTGTTTTGACTATAGGGGTCCTTCGACTGCGCGAGATCGTACGCTTCGCGAATGATCTCGCTCCGCTCAGGATGACAGGGAGATTGTTTGATGATCGAGACAGTTCGTTTGGAGAGTGTCATGGAGATTCCGCAAAAGCTCGGTTCCATGGCGCGCCACGAAATACACGCCACCGATCTCGCGCTCCTGCAGGACCTTGTCGGGATAGAGTGCGTTGCTCAGCAGTTCGGCGTGACGACCTAAGATCTCGCTCTGGCGCAACTCGGCCCGCGCCGCCCGCGAACGCAGTTGCTCGAGCTGGTGCTGCATCTTCGATCCTGCGTTGGCAGCGGCCTCCACCAAGGTCTTGTCCAGGCGTTCCAGCGATTGTTGGATCGCGCCGAGAGATTGTTGCAGTGAGGACTCCGCTCGATCGAAGGCCGTCTGCAAATCAGCTGGCAGCGTGTGTTTGGCCAGAGTTTCCCGCAGCACGTCAGGACCGTGAAACACATCAGGGAGCGACAAGCGATAACGCTCAAGTAGGACTTGAGGTTTTGCTTCCATAATAGTGCCGGAAAAACGGGGAAGAATCGGCGTAGTACGCCCCAATAGGGCCTGGTAAACCACCGCTCCCTGGCCGAAGTAGGCGATCTCGGCCGCCCCGCCTACGTAAGCCAGAGTGGGCAACAGGTAGTCCTGCACCACCGGCCGCAATAATACATTGGCGCTGAACTGTTCTGGTTCAGACGCAATGCGGCGCAGCATCTCGGACTGCGAAAGGGTTTCGTGGTTGACTAGAAAATCGGCTCCGCTGCCGTTCGGGCGGCGGTGCACCGGCACCCGTGCCCCGTCACGGATGGTAAACAGCAGCGTGGACGATGGCGTCACTTTGACCTGCTGGTGATAGCCCGTGGCTTCCAGTTCCCTTCCGCGCGCCAGCAAAGTGTCGTCCAGTTCGGCAGCGCGCTCGATGGCCGCGCTGTAGATGGGTGTCGCGATGCGACGCAATTCCGAATCCGAGGCGTCGAGCAGGACCACGCCCCACTCTGCAAAGAGACGCGAAAACAGGCGGGCAAAAGCGCTGCCGTAGTTTTCCCCCGGCCGGTAGGCCTCGCGCAGGAATTTCGTGGCGTCCGAATCGCCCAGCAGAGCGGCAGCCGCTTCAACGACAGGCTCGATCTCAGGACCGAAGGTCACCGTCCCCACGGGAGCATCAGGCAGGCCTCGAGTGCTCGCGGAAAACTTCTGCAGCGAACCATCCGGCCCCAGAAGCGAAACGTGACTGATCTCCTCCAGATCGTGGTCCGAGGTCGCCAGCCAGAATATGGGAACGCAGTCAACGCCGGCATGAGTGGCTTCACCAGCTAATTTGATCGTACTGAGCGCCTTAAAAACGGAGAACAGCGGACCGCCGAACAGGCCCACCTGTTGTCCAGTGACAAGCGCAGACGCACCATGGCGCAGGCGGTCAATATTCTCCAGAGTCTTGGGGGACGCGTCCCAGGCCCGGTTCTGCCGTTCCAGGATGTCCGCCACCCGTGCCCGCCGCGCCGAGTCATAACTTATCGCCGCTGTTTCGTCTTTGAACCATTGTGAAAAGTGTGGGGAGCGCGAATAGAAAGGTTGGATGGCGGGATGCCAGGAAAGGAAGTCGGCGAAAAGGCGCGTGGTATGCGGAATCTGGCGGAATGGCAGACACTGTGCCTTCACCGGCAGCTCTCCCGACAACTCTTCCTCTTACATGGTTGGACGAAGGAAGTCATAGGTTGGTCAACGGTCTGGATTCTACCCTGTGCCCGTAGTTGAGATGTCAGAAACCACGGCAGGATGCAAAAAGGCTGTTAAATGTGGGCGCGAGCGTCCCGCCCGTGCTCCAGTGGAACGAACCTTCCAGCCAGGGACCTTACTGCTGTTGTTGCTCCTGTTGCATGTTCTTGGTGGGAAGGGGCGGTGGTTCCTGCGCTTTCTCGACCAGCAGCGACCACTCTTCCGGAACCGGAAGTCCATGTTCGAGCTCAGGCGGCTCGACTGAAGCTGTCACCCGCACCGCCACCGACAACTCGCTAGGAGTGTGTCCACGGAAGATTCCCCGGGTCGGCGGAACATCGGCATAGTCACGGCCGATGGCGGTGCGTATGTGGCGCTCGCCCGCCAGCAGACAGTTCGTGGGATCGAACCCGACCCAGCCCAGCGGCGGTAGAAACGCTTCCACCCAGGCGTGGGTCGCATCCACCACCGAGCGGTCATGACTCTGCGCGCTGCGATAGAGATAACCGCTGACATAGCGGCAAGGAATCTTCACCCTGCGCACCAGCGCAATCATGATGTGGGCAAAGTCCTGACATACCCCTTGACGGCTTTCGATGGCGTGATCAATCGGCGAGTCGACTTTCGTGCTCTTGGGCACATATTCGAACCAGTCGTAGAGCTTCTGATTGAGCTCGCGCAACAGGCTCAGTGGATCGTCCCGCCGGCGAACCTCCATCTGGCGGGCGAGATCGATCAAGGCCGGTGTGGGCTGGGCAAACTCGCTGGGAAGAAGCATTTCCCAGTAGTCTCCCATTCTCACCATGGCATCAGCTTCGGCCCATGCCTCGGTGGGCAACGAGTTCGGAATCTCGAGCGATGGCTGCATATCGAGCAAGGACTCGGCCACGATGACCAGGTAGGAATGCTGTCCCGGAATATCAAAATGGTGGATGTTGTTGCCCACGTGATCGCGGTAGGCAAACACGCGACAGCGCGGGCTCACCGCCAAATGAAAGGTGAGACATCGCTGGTTACCCTCACTGCGGGGATGCATCCGCGCTTCCATCACACTCTCGCTTACCGGGGAGGCGTAGTGAAATTTCGTCAGATGCTGGATGGAATAGAACATGAAAGCTCGGTCCCCTATCCCGCTAAAGCGGTCTGGATTGCGTAATTCACATAGAGCTCGTAGATGGTCTCGTGGATGTCCCGGCACTGCCGTAAAATGTCCTGCAAATATGCACCTACATCCTGCGAGAGGATCTCGGAAATCTGCCCAAAGCCGAGTGACGCCTGCAACCGCCCCGCCAGCCTGGTCAACTGCGCTCCCCGCCGCTTTCCGCCCTCACCGTGAATGGCTTCGAGAGCCCGTTGCAGACCATCGATGGAGTAGCGCACCGAGTGCGGAAACTCCGGGTTCAGCAGCAGGAATTCAATGATCCGGTCCGGACTGATGTCCGCGGTGTAAGCCTTGCAGTACGCTTCAAACGCGGTACACGATCGCAGCAGTCCAATCCACTCCAGATACTCGGCCGCCTCGGGGGTTTGATCAGGACGCCCCCAGAATTCGCGATGATACAGGCCCAGCAAAGCGACCGTAGCGCAGGCGCGCTCCATGTAGCGTCCCACTTGGATAAAATGCCAACCCTCGCCGTGACTCATGGTGGAATCGGTGACGCCCTGAATCAGGTGCACGCCTTCAATTACCGCCAGGAGGAAATCGGACGGCAGCACATCATCGGTCTCGTTCGGTTTATGGCGCGTCACCTGATGGAACAGACGGTTCAGCCTCTGCCACTGGTCCGAGCTGATCTCTTCACGCACCTGGCGCGCGTTTTCGCGGGCACAGGCCACGCAGGCTGTGATTGATGAACGATTTCCCGGGTCGAAAGTGAGGATCTGCGCCACCTGGTAGGCGTCGCCGCTCCACGCCAGGTTAGGCGGGTTTCCCAGCGCCGCCAAAACCCGCCGCCAGCGGCGGTCGGCGCTCGAGGCAGATTCATCCAGCATCAGGTTCAGGTTTACGTCGAGAAGACGGGCAGTGTGCTCGGCGCGCTCCAGGTAGCGGCTCATCCAATACAGGTTGTCAGCCACGCGAGAGAGCATGCTATTGGTTCAACACCCAGGTATCCTTGCTGCCGCCACCCTGCGACGAATTCACCACCAGCGATCCGCGGCGCAGGGCCACCCGCGTAAGGCCGCCGGGAACGATGGTCACCTTGTCTCCAAACAGCACATAGGGTCGCAAGTCCACGTGCCGGGGCTGCAATGTGTCGTCGATAAAGCACGGCGCCCGCGAGAATGTGATAGTGGGCTGCGCAATGTAATTTCGCGGATCGGTGATGATGCGTTCTCGAAAATCCTGCCGCTGCGCGCTGGTGCTGTGCGGCCCGATCAGCATGCCGTAACCGCCCGACTCCCCCACAGCTTTGACCACCAACTTGTCGAGATTCTGCAAAACATGATCGCGCTGTACCGGGTCGTTGAGTAAATATGTTTCCACGTTATCCAGCACCGGATCTTCGTCGAGGTAGTACTTAATAATCTTGGGCACGTAAGCATAGAGCGCCTTGTCGTCGGCCACGCCCGTGCCGAAAGCGTTGGCCAAAGTTACATTCCCCGCGCGATAGGCATTGAACAAACCCGAGACGCCCAGCACCGAATCCGAGCGAAAGGCCAGCGGATCGATAAAGTCGTCATCGACCCGACGGTAGATCACATCCACACGTCGAAGCCCGGTGGTGGTCCGCATGTAGACCACGTTGTCGTGGGTCACCAGATCCCGCCCCTCGACCAGTTCGATTCCCATTTGCCGCGCCAGGTAGGCGTGTTCGAAATAAGCCGAGTTGAACACCCCCGGACTGAGCAGGACGATGGTCGGCTCCGGCCGTCCTTCCGGTGAAAGCGAGCGCAGCGTGCTCAACAGGGCCTGGGTATAGTGCTCGATCGGGCGCACGCCCTGACGGCGAAACAGATTGGGGAAGATCCGTTTCATCACCCGGCGGTTGGTCAGCATGTAGGAAACTCCGCTGGGCACGCGGAGGTTGTCTTCCAGAACCACGAACTCGCCGCTGGGCATCCGGATCAGGTCCGAACCGACCACGGCTACATATACATTGCGCGGCACCTGCAGCCCGCGCATCTGCCGCCGGAAGTGTTTGCAGCTATAGACGATTTCGCGGGGCACGGTGCCATCTGAAAGAATGCGGCCTTCGTGGTAGATGTCCCGCAGGAAGAGGTTGAGCGCGGTGATGCGCTGGGTCAACCCGCGTTCGATGCGGCTCCACTCCGCGCTGGTAATCAGGCGCGGCAGCAGATCATAAGGAAAGATTTTCTCAGTCCCTTCCTCCCGGCCGTAAACCTTGAAGGTGATGCCCTGGTTGAGGAAGGCCAGGTCAGCGGAGTGTTTGCGGCGCCGAATCTCATCTGCCGGCAGCGAAGAGAATGTCTCTAATAGAGGCGCGTAGTGCGGGCGAGGCTTGCCCGGACTTTCAAACGTCTCGTCATAGGCGTCATCAACGAGATAATCGTGCAAAACCGGGCGGTCGAAGCGGCTGATTTCCGCCAAACCCATGGCGAAGTATAAGGTGAGCCATTCAGGCTAGGCAATAGAGTTCGCGCAGGCTTTCCAAGGATTAGGTCGCCCGGCAGCACAAAGACTGCCCTGACCAACCGCAGACAATGGACTTATAGCCCCCTGGCGCAGGTTTATTGATAGCCAGCATCGGCAAAATAGCATCAATTCCGGATTGTTGGCGCCCTGCCTAGCGTTCTTTGCGGAGCCCTTGCGATTTTTGCGGTTAAAAACTTTTTACCGCAAAGGACGCAAAGAAGGCCGCGAAGAGCGCAAAACGAAATGCGGGACTCGCTTGCCGACCTTCCCCTGCCGCCTTCTCCGTTCGAAAATATTGGATATCAACAATCCCCAAACCGCGAGTCGGGATTAGGCTGCTGTTTGAATCTGCGTGCAACGGTTTTTCGGCTGCGCCTTTCAAGCCATGATCATGCAGGGAAAAGAATACGATCCATCATCCGTCGAGGGCCTCGACGATCTTCCCTACGCCATCCCGAGCCTGGTCATCGAGTCCCACCAGGTTGATGTCAACGCTCCGGTGCAGTGGCTGCGTTCCGTCGGCCACTCGCACACCGCATTCGCGGCGGAATGCTTCAGCGATGAACTGGCGGCTCTGGGACAAAAAGATCCCTACCAGTTGCGGCGCGAGTTGCTGGTCAAGCAGCCGCGGTATCTGGGTGTGCTCGACCTTGCGGCCCAGAAGGCGGGGTGGGGCCAGCCCCTGCCGCATGGCGCCGGCCGGGCGGGTGCGGCGTCTGCCCATCCGGCTGACGTAGGCCGTATGAAACGCTGCATAACGCCGCGGGCCGCAACCCACACCCTGATCGCGTTACTGAACCGGCTTATGGTTAGTCTTTTCTATCGAGACGGCGATGGTTTCGACGAATCGCCGCCCAAAATCCCCGCCCAAGCGGAGCTTGCACGGGGCACCCCATACTTCAACGTCTGGGATAAAGTGCTGGATTTCCCTCTCAAACTGAATTAGCGCTTGGCTTTGGAAAAATCCGCCACTGCGAACACGACGCCGTTACGCTCGGCGGCTCCGGCGCCAATGGTGTCCATGTCGGCATCGAGCAGATTGGCGCGGTGGTTGGGAGACTGCATCCACTGCTGGCTGATATTCCCGGCATCCGGTCCGGCAGCGACATTCTCCGATAGCCAGCTAAAGCGGGCCCCCGCCCGCGTGGCCCGGCTGGGCAGGCTGGGTTCGCCAGGAAAACCGTGCGAAATTGATCGCTGCGCCGCCATCACTTCCGCATGCTGGCGGGCGGCGTTGGCTAGGGCATCGTCCCACTTGAGCGGTGGCAGTCCGTGGGCTGCCCGTTCCCGGTTAATCGTCTGGAAAAGCTGCTGTTCGGCGGCCTCGGGCTTGGGCTGGGCAAGCACCGATGTACATGAAAACACTCCTCCAACCATGAATGACGCGATGAGAACAGTCTGCAAAAAGGTGGTCAGTTTCATGTGACTATTATGATGCGCCGCCGACTCCCTTCCCACCCCGAAACGCCGCCCGTGGACACTCCCCGGTCGAGCACCTTTTGTAACCTTAACTACATCTAATCATATGTTTGACTTCCAGTCGGGTGACCCCTAGATTGGATGATGATGGAAGGGCTCCCTGAGCCCGGTTGTCTGTTCTTTGAAGGCCATTCCCACCAGTGGGGGCGTCACGGCTTCGACGGAGATGCTTGCGGCCAAGAGGCATGCCGGGGTGCACACACCCGTAATCGCGTGCAAAATGATAATTGCCAATCAACAAATGGCATACGCAGCCTAATTAATTAGGCAGCCGCTCTCCACAGCTTCGCCCTTGGGCTGTGAGCGAGCGTCACACAGAGGGCTGCTCTTCTCTGCTACGTCTGGGCAGGGAGGTTAAGATCTCAGGCTAGCGGCAACCGTTTCTTGTCCGTTCTGAGCGGGGGTCGCGAACGTCTCAGGGTAATGCCTGGGGCATGAACCGGAATAAGCATGTAGTCTCTTGACCAGTAACATTTTCGGACGCGGGTTCAACTCCCGCCGCCTCCACCATTCTAATATAATGATAATAAGCAAGTTATAAAAAAGGTTCTCAACACGGACAACCCGTCGATTACCACGAGTGAACAGGCGAAATCTGATCTGTTTTTCGATCTCAGTGATCTGTCTGCTGAGCGCAGATTGGGTAAGGTTCAGTCTGAGGGCGGCCTTGGTGAAGTGTAGCTCCTCGCCGTTGGGAAACACTGGTCCAATCCCCGCCCAAGAGTTCGGTGATACCAGGAATTTCGTCCTGCCATTTGTGCAAAGCGACGAGTGGTTATGACCTTAGAACCCGGTCGGTTTTGAGAAGTTTCCCGAGGGCCAACAAATTTTCAAATCACTTGCATCTGAAACCCGCTCCAAGCCGAGGTTCTCGGGCATTGCGCCCTGTAGACCGAGATGTGCTGCCCATGTCCCTAACTTCCATTCCTACCCGACATCTTGCGACGAATAGCGCGCAGAGCTGTTCGTATCCTGTGAAGTCATCTTCATCCTTATCCTTCTCCGAAATCCCGGTACCGCTTCAATACATCATGTTGGGAAATTACTCCTTCGAGTTTGCGGAAGTCAGCCCGGCTCACGACGGGTACGAGGGGCCAGCGATCAACATACCGAAGTGCTGTGTCCAGAGAGTGGTCGGGATGCAGGTATGGAACATGGCGCACAGGAAGGAGCGAACCCAGGGTAAATCCACCCTTTCCCTCGGCGGCCATTCGCCGAAGTTCTTGGCTGGTGATGCTGCTCCAGCCCACCGGGCTCAGTCGGACGAGCAGAACGTCAGAAGACGACTTCTCTGATACGTGCAGCACACGATCGATCGTGTCTTCGGCGTCCAGCACCGAATCTCCCATTGGCCTCATCGCGTCCTCCACTCGTAAGATGCCTTCTTCCCTTTGTTCTTCCATGGAAGGCAAGTCCAGTCCGTCCTGGCGGGTGAGAACGTCAAAGATCGCCGTGGGCTGCAACCCGCGCGAAATCACGTAGGCGAATGTGTTGGCAACAATGACTGGAACAATGATCGAGTAGTTACCGCTGACTTCAAGAACCATGAAGACGGACGTCATCGGGGCACGCAGGAAACCGGCGAAAAGGACGCCCATGCCCACGAGGGCATAGGTGCCCGGCGACCCGCTCAAGTGCGGCAGGAGAACGTGCTCTGCTCCGCCCACGGCTGCCCCCAGCATGGCGCCAACAAACAAGGTTGGGGCAAACATGCCCCCAGGAGTGCCGCTGACGAAGGAAAGCAGGGTCGCAACGATCTTGAGCCCCGCGAGGATCGCCAGCATTTGCCAGGTGAATTGCCCGTGCATGGCCTCGTCGATGTACTCATAGCCCGCTCCCATCACTTGCGGCGCGCCTAGGACGGCGATGAGTCCGATCAACAGACCTGCGGCTGCAGGCTGAAAATACTGTGTCCAGCGGGGTAGCGCCTTGAAGCGGGGACGCAAGGTCGCAATGCCGCTAGAAAATGCGATCGAAGCCAAACCGCCCACCACGCCGAGGACGGAGTATGCGATCAGTTCTGAAGGCCGTTCCAGGTGCACCGCGGGAATCCGAAAGAGAGACTCGGAGCCCAAAAACCAGCGCATCACAACCACACTCGACACGGCGGAAAGCACGACCGACCCGAGAATGCCAGCGGTCCACCGCCCGATGACTTCTTCAATCACGAAGAGCACCGCTGATATAGGCGCGTTGAAGGCGGCTGCCAATCCAGCGGCCGCTCCGACTGGAGCAATCAAGCGCATCCGATCTCGGGACAAGCGCATACGCCTCCCAAGCGCGGAAGCCAGGCTGGCGCCAATTTGCAGAGACGGATCTTCGGGTCCTAAGGAGTGTCCTGACCCAATCGCGAGAGCAGCCGTAATGAACTTGCCGATGGCAGTGCGAAGCGGGATGTAGCCGTTGTAGATATACAGGGCAGCCTTGGTTTGATTGACTCCGCTGCCTCGCACCCCGGGGAAGACATGAATGACCAGCACGGCGATGACCAAGCCTGCGAGCGTGGGGGCCAGCACAAGCCGATTCGGCGAGAGCGTAGATCCCGATCCCAAGAGATAGATACGGCACCAATCGATGGCGAAGCGGAAACAGACGACCGCGAGTCCCGAGAAGACACCGATGAACACCGACAAAATGAGGAAAAAACGTTCTTCGCGAAAGATTGATCGCAGAAGAGCTCCGGGGGAGCGTTCGGAAAGCGACGCTATCGATTCGACTTGTCCGTTTTCCTCTAACACCTCGGTTTGTTGCTCCGGCTGGCTATCCAAGTTAACTCCCTTCGTGTAGTTTCGCGATCAGAAGCAGTGCCATGTCCGCTCCAGCAGACTCCCCGCAGGCGGTGCTGGCCTGGCGCTCGATTTTGAACACTAGATCCATGGCCGCTTCCACCAGATCAGGATTTCGGCGGAATCCCTGCTCGGTGATTTCCGTCTTCACCTTCGACCAACTGTCAGCGAAGTTCTGCTGCGAGCCCGCACCCGAGGCAGTTCCTCTTGCATTATCAAGAGCGGAGCAGGACTTGAGCCGTTGACCTGCTGCCGCGAAATCGTCCATCACAATCCGGTCTCGCCGGGCAACCGAGAGCTGTCGCCGGAAGGGGTCCATCTCGAGTACCAGTTCCGTAGTCTTGAGGCGGGCAACGCTCTCCGAGTCGCTGGGATTGGCTGCGACGGCGGCCTGAAGGTAGCGCTGAGCGAGCGGGTAGCGGCCAAGCTCGAACGCTGCCCGTCCAGCGCCAGCCAGTGCTGCCGGGTTGTGGCGCTCAGACTTCAAACTCAGACGGTACTCGGCGAGTGCATGGTCGTAGTCCTGCGCCTGGACAAAGAGGTCCCCGACCCGTGCCTGCTGAGAGGGACCGTCAGCCAAATTCGCTGCGAGCGCAATAAGCTCGGACTGCGCTTGTGCCTTGGCGTTGATGCGCAACAGGAATTCGATTAGTTCCAGGCGAGTGTCGCGGCGTTCCACCTCCTGGTCGCCGGGCCAGGTGGCATAGATGGCGTTGTGGTAGTAACGAAGCGCCGGTTCAGTTTGTCCTTTTTGGGCGGCGATGCGGGCGAGCTCCAGGTTCACCACCCCATTCTCAGGCTCCCGCTCCCAGAGATTGACTAAGTAAGAATAGGCTTCACTGGTTCGCTTCCGGCCAATGAGCGCCTCAGCCAGGTTGAGCTGATAGGAGTAGTTGTCGCGCGAGTAGAGCAGCGCGGTGCGGAATTCCGCGACTGCGGATTCAAACCGCTGCGCCCTGAGGTCTGCGACACCGCGGCTGAACCAGCGGTTTCCGAGAGACGACTGCTGGGCATGATAAATATGGGACAGGCCTGTCACGACCAGAAAAAGTGCCACGGCCAGCGCCGAGAGAAGCGCCAGGATCACCGGCTCTCGGGTGAGATAGAGCCGGAGATCTGTTCCTTTCGCTTTCGCGGTCATCGTCTCTCCTTTAGGCCTCCGCGTAACAAAATCTCCTTCCATAGTACCGGTAATTTGAGAACATACGTCTGAGTTGGAAAGCGGCCGACAAACAGACCGCCCCCTGTCGGACGTTCAGCGTTCGAATACAAATTGGTCAACCCTGCTCTGCTGCCAGCACTGTTCATTGTCCTGCCTGCAGAAGCGCTTCAGTCCATTCGTCGTCACTTTTATCCTCCTCAATCTGAAACAAATAGAATTCGCAGTGGAGCATTGACTTGTGGGACAAGCTCCGCTGAGCGGGAAAGAAGTACGCAACCAGAACGAAAAATTGCTTCCGGCGTCGGCAACAAAGATTGATGGTTTCTAGAACGACAATGTGAGGAGAATCAGCAACGGAGTATTGTGCTGCACTGTGGCAACCTAACCGATTGGAATTCCGCATCCGAGAGTGAGAGTCGAGACACAAACACCAGCGGCATAATCAGCCGACTCCCTGAAGAACTCTGTGCGCCTTGTACGAGGGCGCTCCGAACACGAGCTGCCGCTCGCGCTGCCTGAAAGGCAGTAGTCGGTCCGTGCGTCACAGAATATGGACCCTGTACGCCCGGAAAGAGAGAAATCGTCAGTACGCTTAGAACCGCCAGTACAGCGAGTTCATGTCCAATGCGGCTAGAAATCATTGACGTGTAACAGTGATTGTATCGGAGGATTCACCACCGATCCAATTGTGTCCTAGAACAATTCTCCAGGTTTGAAGCAACCCAGAGTCTTGAGAGGACTGAGAGGTGGCCTAGACGAGAAGAAGAAAATGCGGAATCTTTGGCCGCTCGCGTTGAACTCCTGTCGCCGCTGCCCTCATCGACCGGGAGGTTGGCCGAGCTGGATGCCTTTGCGCTCGGGCACCACGATGTAACCTGTCCCGCAGCAACCATAGACGCGATTTCGCTGTGTTGCCCAGAACCACCAGTGGGCCGCGATATACGCGCAGAGCACCGCATCGATTTCATCTTCGACAGGCTTTAGGTTGCCCGTGTTGGGTACAGAAGGCAGCCACAAGGACAATGCGGGATCGAGCAAAGGGAGACATGAGAGCATCAACTCCCTTAGCCGGTTCAGTTCCTTTGCCCTCTCCGCGCGTCGGCCGCGCTTGTACTTAACTATGCGAGGGAGATCGAAGAGATTCACGGTCGCGGCGTGGGGGTGAACTTCGATTTGAAAGCGCCCGTCTTGCTGTGCCGTCATCTCTGCTCCGTGGCAGAAACCCAAAGCGGTAAGCCGGCGGCTGAACGACAGGACGTTTCGGGCAAAGGGGCGACCGAGGTTGGCGGCGTGGCAACCGGCGTGAAAGCGCCGGAATTCGCGGTTCAGTTCGCGCTCTGCATCGCGGATACCGGTGCGGTTGCGGATCACCAGGGGAGCGTCAACCCCCACAACGGCGCTGCCGCTACCAGCCTCTGCCTTGATCCAGCGCAGGATGTCGTCCGTGTCCTCCAGGCGCGTCACGTTGCGAAGACTTAGTCCCTCGCGATTGATTGCAATGGACGCCAGGCCGCTTGGCTTTCCGTACCAGCCCAAGTCCACCCCGAGAAACACGGCAGTGCTGAACGTGCTCATGACCGGGGGATCAGTTCTACCGGGTCGCCGACGGCGATTCGGCCTGGAGTCACGACGTAACTGTTCAGCCCTAGTACGCCATCGAATTCCTTCTGCACGCGCCGAAGCACGCTCAGGTCTTGCTTGCCGGTGTCAGGATCGAAAGTCGTCATAATGCAGCGACTGCGAAGATCGGCCATGCCAATAACGACCTCACCAATTCGCAGCTGTGCTCCCTCCCATTGGCGTTCTGAGAGCCCAGCCACGCCACCGATTACCAGGTTGGGACGAAAACGCCGGCGGTCGTAACCCACTGCAGCGAACATTCCATCCGTCGTGACCAGGAGAGGAAGGACATCGAAGCGGTCTTCTGCGTCGTTTCGGACGAGGCGAGCCCCCTGGGCTGTCGCGTTCTCAACATCGCGAGCGACCTGCTCTGTGTTCCAGGGGCGTTCGTCCACAAGCACGTGGCCATTCTCATCCAGCATAGCTCGATGCCGAAGCAGCCCGGGCCTGGTTAGCGCCGTGAAGATTCGTCCGCTGGCGTTCCGGACTTGAATTATCCGGTCACCCGATATGCCGTGCTCAGTAATATCAGCGGTCTTCAATAACTCCCCCGCCATGGACTTGACCGGATACCGCCAGATTTCTTGGATCACCATTGTCT
>JAIQFF010000176.1 GCA_020073395.1 Terriglobia bacterium | reverse complement strand
GGCTTCCACCCACTGTCCGTTAATCAGCATCTTGCGGTTCTTGGAGATGTAACTTGTGACCTTGTCGTCCATTTGAACGTTGGATAGTACGGTTGCCATAATTTCCCTCCTCAGTATCGAATTCTCACATCAGCGTGCGCCGTGGTGCCGCCCCGCACCGGCGATGGCAGAGCGCCTCTCACTTTATCGATCAATGACCGATCCCGGACATCCTGACACAACCTACTGCGTACACCCGACCAACTCACCGACGCAATCACCGCCGATTGTAGCTCATTCCTGTGTAACGGTGCTGGTGCTTCGGTTTTGCATTGGGCGGAACTCTGTCTACAATGGGCTTTCCCTCCGAGGTGGAATGAAGAACCTTGACTACCGCTCGCGCCGTTGGACAGTGATCGCCTCCGGGCTACTGTGCGGGGCCCTGGCCCTGGTCGTGCTGTTTACCAACCGCGGCGCATTCTTCAGCCCGCTGGCGGTGGTGGTGATGGGCGCCGTCGGACTGGCTGCCGTCCTGCTGCAGCTCCGCTTGCAGAATCGCGACCAGGCGCAATCCTCCAGTTCGCCCGCCTGGCTGAATGTCCTGGGCATTCTTTTTGCCTTGGCGGCGTTCTTTGTGGACCTGCTTCACATTAATCCGCAGGTCACGGAGGCGCTGGCGTTGGGAGCAGTCGCCAGTTTTGGCGTCAGCGGAGTGATTATTCTGCGCAGCTTCCGCAAGCGCGCCACTTCCAAATGAGTCTGGTCAAATGATTCCGGGCGCGCCCATTCTGCTTCCCGACCAGTTCAACGCCGCTACCTACTTCATCGATCGCCATATCCCAGAAGGCCGGGCAGAAAAGATTGCCATTGAGGCGGGGGAGGCCCGCGTCAGTTATCGCCAGCTCCACGAAAATGTAAACCGCTTCGGAAACGGGCTGCGCCAGCTTGGGGTGCGGATTGAGGAACGCGTTCTCCTGCTCCTCCTCGACAGTCCCGAGTTCGCGGTCAGCTTCTTCGGAGCGATCAAGATTGGGGCTGTCCCCGTCCCGGTCAACACTCTGCTCAAAACATCCGACTATCACTACATCCTGAACAATTCGCGGGCGCGGGTGGCAGTGGTCAGCGAGTCGCTTTACCCCCACATACAGGGCTGGGAGAATCTGCGCTATCTGCAACACGTCATCGTCGTGGGCTCGGCGCCGCCTGCCGCACCGGACCCTGCAACGCTGGACCCCGCGGTGCTGAAAAAATATGCGCTGGGCTTCGCCGACCTGATCGAGAAGAATTCTCCCGACCTCGAAGCCGAGCCCACCAGCAAAGATGATGCCGCCTTCTGGCTCTACTCGTCAGGTTCGACGGGATTTCCCAAGGCCTGCGTACACCTGCAGCATGACATGGTGGTCTGCGCCGACCGCTACGCCAAGGGCATTCTCGGCATGACCGAATCCGACCGCTGCTTCAGCGTGGCCAAGCTCTTCTTCGCCTATGGCCTGGGCAATGCCCTCTATTTTCCGCTGGCCGTCGGCGCTACCAGCATCCTGTGGCCGGGACCGCCCAGGCCGCAGCACGTGTTCGAAATCATCGAGCGCCACCGGCCGACATTATTTTTTTCCGTACCGTCAAACTACGCGAATCTGTTGGCTTACGAACCCGGCAGAGTCCACGTGGGGACGGACGCCCTCGTCCGTCCTGTCGAGCGAAGCTCGACCTCTCCAGACTTCGACCTCTCCTCAATCCGTTACGGCATCTCCGCCGGAGAAGCCTTGCCGGCCGCCCTCTTCCATCGCTTCAAAGAACGTTTCGGTGTAGAAATTCTCGACGCTATTGGCTCCACCGAAGTCCTTCATATGTTCATCGCTAACCGGCCGGGCGCAGTCCGCCCCGGATCCAGCGGCCAGATTATCCCCGGCTACGAAGCGAAGATTGTGGACGAAGGTAACCAACCGACGAACCCGGGCGACATCGGCAACCTGCTGATCAAATCCGATTCCACCTGCTCCCACTACTGGAACCAGCACGAGAAGTCCAAGAGCACCATCGAAGGCCACTGGATTCGCACCGGCGACAAATATTACCAGGACGCCGACGGATATTTCTGGTACGCCAGCCGCTCCGACGACATGCTGAAATGCAGCGGCGTGTGGGTCAGCCCCGTCGAAATCGAAGGCGTGCTGATCGCACATCCGGCCGTCCAGGAAGCGGCGGTCGTTGGTCGTGAAGACCACGACCAACTGCTGAAGCCGGCTGCGTACGTGGTCTTGAAAGATGGCAGGACAGGCACGGCCGACCTCGCCGGTGAACTGCAGGAATTCGTAGTCAGCCGCCTGCCTGTCTTCAAGCGCCCGCGCTGGGTGGAATTTGTGGTCGAACTTCCCAAGACAGCGACCGGGAAGTTGCAGAGATATAAACTGCGGGAACAGCGAACTAACACCTGACGCGCTTCTGCCCGGTTTCAAAATAGAACCCAACAATTAATTCAGAACAGTTGGCTGGGAAGCGTGCCAGCGCCGCGCTAGTGTGGAGCAGGGTCAGGGTGGAGCAGGTTCAGAGCAGGTCTTGGGTGGAGCAGGGCGAGGGTGGAGCGGGGCGAGGGTGGAGCAGGCCTTCGGGCCTGCATAAGAGCTCCACATTGGATTGGGTTTTAGCCCCTGAGGTACCTTACTTCTTCACTTCTATCCCCAGCTCCTTCAACTGCGCCTCGCTCACTGGCGTCGGCGCGTCCACCATCAGGTCGACCGCACGGGCCGTCTTGGGAAATGGAATCACTTCGCGCAGGCTGTCCGCTCCGGCCAGAATCATCACGATGCGATCAAGTCCGAGCGCGATGCCACCGTGCGGGGGCGTACCGTACTCCAGCGCCTCCAGAAAGAATCCGAAGCGCGAGCGGGCCTCTTCTTCGGTCATGCCCAGAGCGCGGAATATCTTGCTCTGAATGTCCTGGCGATGAATACGGATCGAGCCCGAGCCCAACTCCGTCCCGTTCAACACCACGTCATAGGCCAGCGCCCGGATCTCTCCCAAGGCAGACTTGGGATCACTGGTCGTGTCGAAGCTGCTCTCGAGCTTGGCCATGTCCTCGTCGTGCAGCGACGTGAACGGATGATGGGCCGCGTTCCACCTCCCAGACTCTCGATCCCACTCAAACATGGGGAAATCGGTGACCCATATGAAACGGTAATCTTTCGCAGGATCGCCGGTCTTGGCAAAAAACCCATGCTTGGCCGCGTACTTTTGGGCGAGGTCGAGCCGGAGCTGACCGCATGTCTGGTAAAACTGGTTCGCACTCTGCCTCGAATCGGCTTTGCGCACCGCCAGCACCCACAAATCTCCCGCCTCGACCCCTGCGGCCTTGAGAATTGGTTCGAGCGAGTTGGGATAGTCACGGGCAAAACGATTGGGATCGCTCATCAAACTTACGAATGACGTTCCCTGCGAATGCGCAAACGCGCCGTAGGTGCCGATGGTTCGCCGTTCAGTTCCAGAGATATCCCCGGCTTTCGGAATCCGAATAAGCAGAGAAGTAAAATCCGGGCTGACCTTGAAGGCCGCGGCGAATTTTTCCCGCTCTTCGGGCGTGAACGCAGAGCGCACGTCCACCATCGCCGGCAGTCGCATGTCCGGCTTGTCGCTGCCATAGAGCCGCATGGCCTCGTCGTAGCTCATACGCGGAAATGGCGTCTTGATCTCGTGCCCGCTGGCCTTGAACGCAGCCGTCAGAAATCCTTCGACCACCTCCCACACCCGCTCCGGTTGCGGATACGACATCTCCAGATCGATCTGGGTAAACTCCGGCTGGCGGTCGGCGCGCAGGTCCTCGTCGCGAAAGCAGCGCACAATCTGAAAATACTTGTCGAAGCCCGAAATCATCAGAATCTGCTTGAACATTTGCGGCGACTGCGGCAGGGCGTAGAAACTACCCGGCTGCACCCGGCTAGGCACCAGATAGTCGCGCGCGCCTTCGGGCGTCGAACGGGTCATGAAGGGAGTTTCAATCTCGAAAAATCCCTGCGCCGAAAGATAGTCGCGAATGGCCAGCGCGACCTTGTGCCGCAGTTCAATGTTGTACTGCATGGTGTCGCGGCGCAGATCGATGTAGCGATATTTCAGCCGCATTTCCTCGTTGGGCAATACTGTTTCGCTGGGCAGAAAGGGCGGCTGCTTCGACTCGTTCAGGATGCGCAGTTCTTCCGCGATCAGTTCCACCTCGCCGGTGGCGATGTTCTTGTTCACCGTGTCGGGGACGCGCTGCTTGGCCGTGCCCACCACTGCAATCACGTATTCATTGCGCAGGCCCTCAGCTTTCTGGTGAATGGCCGGATCGCGCTCCTTGTTGAACACCACCTGGGTGACGCCACTGCGGTCGCGAATATCAATAAAGATCAGGTTGCCCAGGTCGCGTCGCCGGTTGACCCATCCCATGAGTACTGCCTTTTTGCCGGAATCGGCGGGACGTAAGGCGCCGCACATGTGGGTACGTCGTAGATCGCCAAGGAAATCGAGCAAGTTGTGCCCTTCAGTAAAGAATGGAGTTGTAAGCCGAATCAAAGATTATAAATGTAGGCGCGAGCGTCCCGCTCGTGCGGCCCGACCGGAGACCGTTCTTGAGTCCTGGCGCCGCGACTCAGTCAATCGGCCGCGCCGCCGTGGCCTGCTGGAACTTCAGCCGCCACTGGTCGTTCTGCTTTACCCAGAGATCGGAGATGTGCTGATAGCGTGGCGCCATGCCGGGGGCATCGCCCTCAGGCATGTGAATGATGCAATCGTAAGTCACCACAGCAGCCCCATCGTTGACCGGCAAAACTCGCAGATTGTAGGTGTAATAATCTTTCAGTTCACCCTCACTCGCGCTCCCCAGAACTTCTTCCCTGTCGTGCAGCCTGCCTTCGCTGCCCACAAAGACGAAATCATCGGTTAACGTCCTCTTCAGGAAATCTACGTTCCTGTTTTTCTGGGCTTCCGGAACCGCGTTGGTGCTGGCGATCAGCGTCTGCTCCAGCGGGGTGAGAAGTTTGGACGAACTCCCCGAGGCCTGCGCAAGTCCAGCCAGTGAGAAAGAGAAGCAGAGCAGACAGGCAATCAAACCTGAGTTTCTAAAACCCGGATTTCTCATAGTCCTCCCGTATCAGCAAAGCACTACCTCGCCTGGATCTTTCCCGCCAGTTCGGCGCGCGGGACCGAAACCTGTTCGCCGGCTTCCAGATTCTTCAGCGCGAACGAACCGGATTCCACTTCATTCTCGCCCACGATCAGGGCAAAGCGGGCACCCAGCTTGTCGGCGGTTTCGAACGACTTCTTCAGACGAAAATTCTCGTCGCCCAGTTCGACCACCAGGTCGTGACGGCGCAGTTCTCTCGCCAGGCGCGCGGCTTCGCGGTCCATACCGGCGCCCAGAGGCGCGATGTAAACATCCGGCTTACGCTGCACCGCCTCGGCCGATTCCTGCAACGTCAGCACGAGGCGGTCCTCGCCGATCGCAAAACCGATCCCGGGAGCGCTGGGGCCACCAAGCGATTCCGAAAGCCCATCGTAGCGCCCGCCACCGAGGATGGCGTTCTGTGCCCCCAGGGCGCCGTGGGTGAATTCAAACGCGGTGCGGGTGTAATAGTCGAGCCCGCGCACTAACCGGTCGTTGAGCACAAACGGCACGCCGACAGCCTTCAGAATCTCCTGCACCTGTTCAAAGTGCCGGCGGCAGCCCTCATCCAGAAACTGGCTGATGCGTGGCAGCTTGTCGATGATCGGCTGGTCCTCGGGGACTTTGCAATCAAAGACACGCAACGGGTTGGTGACGGCGCGGCGTTTGCAGTCCTCGCACATGCCGCCCACGACCGGTTCCAGCGCCTTGCGCAGAGCCTCGTTATAGGCTGCGCGGTCATTCGCGCAACCCACTGAATTCAGTTGCAGTGTCCAATCTCTGATCCCGAGTCGGTCCAGCAGCGTGGCCAGCAACTCGAGCACCTCAGCATCGCGCGCCGGAGACTCGCTGCCCGCGCTGGCCGGCCCGATGATCTCGGCCCCAATCTGGTAAAACTGGCGATATCGTCCTTTTTGCGGCCGCTCCCGCCGAAACTGCGGCCCGATGTAGTAGAGCTTGTTCAGCCCGCGATCCCAGAGTTTGTGCTCAATATACGCTCGCACCACGCTGGCGGTGTTTTCCGGACGCAGGGTAAGCGACTGGCCTTTATCACTTTGTGCCCGCCCGCGATCTTCCCAGGTGTACATCTCCTTCGCAACCACATCGGTCTCCTCGCCTACTCCGCGGGCAAAGAGTTCCGTCGATTCGAAAATCGGAGTGCGTATTTCGTGAAAATTGTAGGCGCGGAAGACATCGCGGACCGCTGCCTCGACAAAATTCCACAGCGCCGTTTCCGGCGGCAGAAGGTCGCGCGTTCCTCGAACCGCTTTAATCATTGAAAATCGCTTCTGGCTGCTGGCTTCCAGCTGCTGGCTCCAACCGCTTCAATCATGGGTACGAGATCTCAGCTCTCAGTTTCAAGTTCCCAGTTCAGTCCGAAAAGAATACCTCAAACTGGATCGGACGATTCACGCCGCGAAGTCTTCATCAGGCGGTACGGGCATGGGTGGCGGCACACGGTCAGTCACTTCGGCGAGGGCTGCCAGCTTTTCCGCCAGCACGCGGGTCAATGATCCCGTCTGATAACGCCAGCGGAAATTCCCCTCGGAGACACTGGGAGTGTTAAGCCGGGCTTCGCTGCCCAGTCCCAGCACATCCTGCAGCGGGACCACCGCCAGGTTCGCGACTGACTCCTGCGCCAGGCGAATGAAAGCCCAGTGAATGCCGTCTTCGCAGGGTCCGACATAGGCTTGAATCGCGCGCCGCTCGCTCTCCGACACGCCTGATTTCCACCAGCCCAGCGTGGTGTCGTTGTCGTGCGTGCCGGTATAGACGACGCGATCAGGCGTCAGACGATGCGGAAGATACACATGGGCCCCGGCATCGGCAAAACCAAACTGCAGCACCGACGTTCCCGGAATATGGTGACGCTCGCGCAGCGCGTGCACTGCGGGCGTGATGTGGCCCAGGTCTTCCGCGAAAAAAGGCAGCCCGCCCAGAGCGTCACGAAGTTTGTTGAACAATTCATCCTTGGGACCGTCCACCCAGCGTCCATTTGCCGCGGTAGCGTCGTTGGCGGGAATCTCCCAGAACTGGTCGAAGCCGCGGAAGTGATCGAGACGGATGTAGTCGCAGGTCTGGGCGCCCCAGCGCAGGCGGTCGATCCACCAATCGTAACCTCGCGCTCGGATCGCATCCCAGTCATAGAGAGGAGTGCCCCAGCGCTGGCCTGTGGCGCTGAAGGCGTCAGGCGGTACTCCGGAAACAGCCTCTGGTTCGAGGTCGTCCTTGCGCAGGCGAAAAAGGTCGCAGTGCGCCCAGACGTCAGCGCTGTCATAGGCCACGAAAATAGCGATATCGCCCACCACTCGAATGGAGCGTTGGGCACAGTAACGCCGCAGGGCATGCCACTGTTCGTAAAAGAAGAACTGGATCACCCGGCGGAGATCCGTCTCGACCTTCAGTTCCTGGCGGGTCGTAGCCACGGTCGCCGCTTCACGGCGGGCCAGGCTGCGTGGCCACTCCTTCCAGCATCGCCGGTCGTTGGCCTCGCGTAGCGAATCGAACAGGACAAAGTCTTCCAACCACCACGCATTCTCGCCACAAAAGCGTTCAAAGCGAGTGCGCGGTCTGCCCCGGGCGTTCTTCAGAAAGGTCCGGGCAGCTCCCACGATAAGGGGCAACTTGTTCTGAAAAACAGCTTCGTAGTCGACGGCGCGAGAATCGCGCGCCAGGTCGTCCAGTTGCGACGAGTCCATCCACCCGTGCCCGGCCAGGCGCTCCAGGCTGACTAACAAGGGATTGCCGGCAAACGCCGAGGTCGAAGAGTATGGAGAATTCCCATTGGCCGGCGGTCCGAGCGGCAGCACCTGCCACAAGCCTTGCCGCGCCGACGCCAAAAAGTCAGCAAACTCATAGGCGGCCGGGCCGAAATCGCCGATACCACCGCGCGATGGGAAGGATGTCGGGTGCAGCAGAATACCGGTGGCACGGGGAAATGACATCATCTCAACTACCCCGATGCTACCAGCAATCGTGGGAGTAGTGGGCTCCCTCGCTTTACTCTCCCTGTTCCCCGCCCTGGGCGCGGGTCAGGTTCTTCATTTCTTCGGCATTGATCTGGATCTTGCCCGATTTTTCCATCTGGGCCCGCAGATTGGTGACGAACAGGCCAAACATTTCCTGCTGCTTGTTCTGGATCAACGCATCGCGAACCTGGTCCTTCTTGGCGTCGAAATCCTGGGCGGTCGGCTCCTGCCGCTCCAGAACTGACAAAACCACGCCCGTGGTGCCGTTGCTGATGGGACCGCTGATCTCGCCCGGCTTCAGGCTGAACGCCGCCGAGGCACCACCCGACATCGATCCGATGTCCGGGACCTGCCCGTCGGGCAGCACGAAGTCGCTGGTCTTGATGGTCGCACCGGACTCCTTGGCCGCCTTTTTCAGGTCGTGTTCGGCCTTGGCGCGATCGGCCAGTTCCTGGGTTTTCTGCGTGAGCAGGGCGGCAACGCGCTCGTTTCTGAATTCGTCTTCGACGCGACTGCGAATCTCGTCGAATGTGGGAGTGGTCGCCGGCTTGATCGCCGATACCTGGAACACGGCGTAGCCCTGCGCAATCTGTACCTGGTCAGGCGGGGCTTTTTCCGCCTGGCCAAACACCGCGCTCATGAACTGTGGCGAACTGCCAATGCCAGGCAGCGTGTCGGTGCGGCTGACAAAGTCGGTGTTGATGAGGTTAAGGCCCTTGGCTGCGGCCGCCTTTTCCAATCCCGCGTTGCGCGCCTGCGCCAGCAATGCATTCACCTGATTTGTCGCAGCCTGCGCCGCTTTCTGTTGCTTGATGGCCTCTTCGATCTGGTCCTTGACCTCATCGAGCGGCTTCACGTGCGCTGCCTGCTTGTCGTCGAGACGGATGATGTGGAAGCCGTAGCTGCTCTGCACCAGGCCGCTGGTGGCGCCCTTGGCCAGGGAGAATGCGGTCTGTTCGAACTCCGGCACGGTGCGACCCCTGCCAATCCAGCCCAACGATCCGCCATTCTTGCCGCTGCCCGGATCTTCAGAATATTTCTTGGCCAGCTCGGCGAAGTTTCCGCCCGCCTTCAGCTGCTTGAGGACGTCTTCCGCCTTCTTGCGTGCCTCTTCCACGCCCTTGGGATCAACCTTCCCATCCGGACCGGGCAGAGGGGTCTTGATCAGAATGTGGCTCACATTGACTTGCTCGGGCACGCGGTAGTCATCGCGGTGCTGATCGTAGTAGCCCTGCAGGTCTTCGCGAGAGACGCTGACTCCCGCTTCAATCTTTGCCGTGTCGAGCACAACATACTGGACTTTGCGTTTCTCCGGAATCGAATTGTTGTAGGTCGCCTGGTTGCGCTGGTAGAAGGCCTTCAACTCGGCTTCTGTGGGTTTGATCTGCTTTGCCAGATCATCCTTCCGGAGTACGGCGTAGTCGAATTTGACCTTGGTATTTTGTTTCTCAAATTCCCGGCGCACTTCGCTGTCTGTGACCAGCGCGCTGCCCGCGATCAGGTCACGCAGCTTGCCCAACAGAATCTCGTCCTTCACGCCGTGCTCGAACAGGGGAACGCTCAGGTCCGCGTTTTGCAGAATGTTCTCGTACTGCTGCTGGCCCACAAATTTTCCGCCCGGAAAGAAGGTAGCCGAATAGCGCCCGTGCTGCAATTCGTCGCGCAACTCTTCATCCGTGACCCGCAAGCCCAGCCGCTCGGACTCTGTAACCAGGGCCTTCCGGGTGATCAGGTTCTGGGCGGCGCGCTCGGAAAAGTAGGGCAGCAACATGGCGGTTTGCTCGCCGCCGCGCGGGAACTGCTGACGCAGCATCTGCCGGGCCTCGCGCTGCACCTCGAGCGTAGTCACCGGCTCGCCGGCCACTTTGGCCACGACACCCTGCCCCGGCCCACCCAAGCCGATGCTGTCGCTGATGCCGCCCGGAATCAGTGTGATCGCCATCGCGGCGCAAATAAGCGTCAGCAGTCCGCCCAGAACAATTTTCTTGATTGGGCCAGGGGTTTGCAGAAATCGAATCATTTGTGTTGTCACTCCAGAGTTTGAGGCGGAAAGCTAAATTATAAACTAGTGCCACGAACCACGTAGGGGCGGACGCCCTCGTCCGCCCAGCCGAGCAAAGCTCGGCAG
>JAIQFF010000175.1 GCA_020073395.1 Terriglobia bacterium | reverse complement strand
GGTGTGATGGTCGGGGTGGTGCCGCTCGACGGTGTGGGCGTGGGCACACTAGGAGGCAGCGGTGTGGCGGTGATCTCGGGTTGGTTGCCGATGGCAAGCGAAGCGGCGAAATCGTCGCCGGGTGTCGGCGGAGATCGCCAGCTGAGCCCACCGTCAGGGGTGAGGGCGATGATCTGCCCGGCGGCGGTGGCGTAAACGAGACTGGCCGTCAGCGGCGACGGGTCGAAGAGGCGCAGGCCGGTGGTACTCCCGGTGCCGATCGGGAAGGTCCATTTCCTGTCCCCGTTGGCGGTGAGCGCATAGAGGTTACCATCGTCAGTGGTGAAAAGCAGAATGTTGCCGACGCCGATCGCAAGCGATGAGGTCACGGTGCCGATGGGTGGGTCGCCGCGCCGCGGATACTCCCACTTCAACGTCCCATCCGAGTTGAGCGCATAAATTTCCCCACTCGGATCCGTGCTGCCGCTATGCGTGACGGTTGCGCCGATGAAAATTCCGGTGATGTCGAGCGTGACCGGATGTGTCATGAACGTCGGCGAGGAAACGAACGACGCGCCGCTGATTGCGTCGTCCAGGGCAGTCGGGCGAAAGCAGCCCGTGCAGATCGCGGTGGTGCCGGTGTCGTCGAAGAGCCAAACGCTACCGGCCTCGGAGGCGGCGATCACTGTCGTCAGCCCGCTGCGGGAGTTCGAGTAGACTGCGGGCGAGGAGATGAAAGGGCCTAACGTGCCGGAGCAAGCCGACGCCGTGGGCGTGCCTTTGGTGTCGCATTGCGTGGTCTTCCACCTGAGGTTCAGGCTCGGGTCGACCGCGATGAGCGTGCCGCCTTCGCTGCCGACATACACGGTCCCGTTGAGTCCGATGGCCGGAGACGCGGAAATCGGTGACAGCGGGGGCGGACCGTCGTCGACCGGCACGCTCGTCAGGCAGCCATCGTTGTTTTCGACCGAGCCATTCCCGAAACCGCTGTTGTTCACGTCGTGACGAAATTTCGACCACACGCCACCTGCGATGCTTGTCGAGCCGCCTCCGCCTCCCGAGCACGCACAGAGCAGCAGGACCAAAACGGCAACAACCGAGACGCACGCGCGCTGCATGGCGCCGGAATTGAACACAGCGGCGATGAAAACTCAATCCTGCTCTTCAGCGATCGGCCAGCGCAGCGGTTTGCAGCTCGAATCAGTGTGCGCGGGCGCGCTGCACTCTCACGGCCCTGTGTGCTGCTGCGCCCGCGTCGGGACTCGCCGGCGCGCGAGCATGCGCGCTAGATATGCAGGGTGACCGCCAGATTGGAGCAGACCTTCTTCGTAAGTGAGGATCTCGCAGGCACTGGCGAACGCACTCCGCAGCTCGCCACGCTGGAGGAGGAAGTCGGGATGGCGCGGATGGCCGATATCGCGTTGATCGATGAGGAAGGTCTCGAACACGATAAGGCCGCCGGTTTTGACGGCGCACTGGATCGGTTGGAACAACGAGCGTTGCAGGTAGCGGATGTTGATGACGGCGTCGTAGCGGTCCGCTGGGAGGGGGAACGCTTCCAGGTCCGCTTGGACCGCAAGGACGCTCAGGCCTTCGGCCTTTGCGGCCGCGCAGGCCAGGTGCAGGCCTGCGAACGAGATGTCGATGGCTTCGACGACGAGGCCGCGGCGGGCGAGGAAGAGGCTGTTGCGTCCAGCCCCGGCGGCGACGTCGAGCACGCGGCCGTGTAACAATGCGGCATGCGCCTGGAGAAAATCGGACGGTGCTTCGTTGGCGCCCGCGGTCGAACGAGCGGCGTACCGTTCCTCCCAATGTACGCGGTCCGGCGTCCGAGAGCCGTCAGTCATAGTCGCCGACCTCAACGCAACACGGCGCGCGCCAGTACCAGCACATCGACGCCAGCGGCGCCCGCTTGCAGCAGGGCGCGGCTGCATTCTTCAACCGTCGCACCGGTAGTGTAGACGTCGTCGAACAGCAGGACCCGCTGGCCGCGCACTCGGCGCGGCCGCGTGACCCTGAACGCATGTCTGACGTTGCGCCGGCGTTCGCCTTCGTTGAGTTGCACCTGTGGGTGCGTGGCCCGCACGCGCCGCAGCGAGAGGGCGTCGACAGGAACGCCGACGTCCCGGGCCAAGGCGTGAGCGAGAAATTGCGCTTGGTTGAAACCACGCCAGCGCAGGCGGTGCAGGTGTAACGGAACCGGGACGATGAGGTCATATTCAGTCAACGCCATCGGTGACCGTGCTCGGAGCAGTTGCGCCAGGGGCCGCACCAAGGTGACGTCGCGCCCGTACTTGTAGCGTTGCAGAACCGATTTCAGCGGATGTGCAACGTCTTCGGTTGCATCGTAGATCGCGCAAGCCCGGGCGCGATGGAAAGATGGCGGCCGCTGCAGACAGCGCCCGCAGGCGTGATCGGCCCCGCCGCGCGTCGCGAACGGCGTACCGCAGATCGAGCAGAGGGGTGAGCGAGGAATCTCGATTGCCAGGTAGCAAGGTGGGCAGAATGCCGGTTGCGGAATAGTTCGCCCGCAGGCGCAGCACGCAGGTGGGTATAGAAGATTCAAGGCTGCCTCCCACAGCTGACGCACGCTACGCATGCTACGCAGACAGCGCTCGGCGTGCAACTTTCGCCCACTCTCCCTTTCGGCTACGTTCGACGCATGCGCTGCCGCTATTGCTTGCAGTCGGCCGGCTGGTGTCGACGGTGTTGCGGCGATTGCCGCCGTCTTGAGCAGGTGTTCGCCGACCATCGCGGTGCCGATATGCAGACGCTGATGGAGTTGTTCATTGGCACCGGTGCGCCACGCGACAAGCTGGAGCGGTTTCTGGACGGCGATCCCGCCGGCGCCGGATCGGTCCGCGATCAGATCGCTGCTGACATGACCAATCAGTTACTGGAGGCGCTGGGTCGACGTGACCGGCAGACGCGCAACGACGTCAAGCGCATCCGCGCGCGCGGCAACTGGATGTCGCTGCATCAACGCCCGCGCGAGTAGCGCGCCGGCACTCTTTGACTGCCTGGGAAGTGCATAATATAGTTGGTGTTGTTCGGGAGCGGCATGAAACGTTTTGTGATCGGCTTCATCCTCGGCATCGGCATCATGTACTGGTGCTTGAACCACGGTGACGCGCTGGAATCCACGACACGCCGTTGGTTCCAAGGCACAGCGTCGAACTACCGAGATGACAAGCAACACAAAGCTGCGCGCGATGCGCTGGGCGAAAGTGAGCGCCGCCGCTGATGCCCAAGGCGCTCGATGACGTGCGCATCGTCGATCTCACCCGCGTCGTCGCCGGCCCGTTCGGTACGATGCTGTTGGCCGACATGGGCGCCGAGATCATCAAGATTGAGCTCCCCGGTCGAGGTGACGACGCTCGCTATGGGTATCCCTCCGTTGACGGCGTCCCCGTCGCCTTCTTGGCGCTGAATCGCAACAAGAAGGGCATCACCCTCGACATCCGCAAACCCGAAGGGGCCGAGCTGCTGCGCAGGCTCGTCGGGAAGGCGGACGTGGTCGTGGAGAACTTCGCCGCCGGAACGATGACAAAGTGGGGACTGGGGTATGCAGCGCTAGCGGAAGTCCAACCCCGCCTGATCTACGCCGCCTTGTCGGGCTTCGGGCACACTGGACCCTACGCCGGCCGCACATCGTACGACATCATTGCCCAGGCGATGGGGGGCTTGATGGCCATCACCGGGTTCCCCGATGGGCCGCCGACCCGCGGCGGTGGCGCACTGGGTGACTTCATCGGGGGCGTCTTCATGGCCGTGGGGATTTTGTGCGCTTTGCACTACCGTGACCGCACCGGCAAGGGGCAAATGGTCGACGTCTCCAACATGGACGCCGTATTCAGCATGCTCGATAACTGGCCGACCGTGTGCGGCATGACAGGTAAACGTCCGGAACGGACCGGCAATCGTCATCCGTTCACCGCCCCCTATGACTGCTTTCGGGCAAAGAATGGCTATGTCGTTATCGGCGTCGGCAACAGCCAATTGTTCCGCACCCTGGTCGCGGCGATGGGAATGCCGGAGCTGGGTCGCGATCCGCGCTTCAAGTCCCCGTCGGCGCGGTTGGAGCGTCACGACGAGGTCAATCGCCTGGTAGGTGACTGGGTCGCCGAGCGCACGGTTGCGGAGGTGATGGATGTGCTGGGACCGAGCGGTGCAAACGTGCCGTGTGCGCCTGTCATGACCGTCGATGCGTTGCTCTCCGATCCCCACCTGCAGGCGCGCGAGATGGTCGTGGAGCTGGTTCACCAAAAGCTCGGGCCGGTTCCGGTGTCAGGCATCCCGTTCAAGCTCTCGGAATCACCGGGGAGCCTGGAACGCTTAGGGCCGGAACTCGGCCAGCACAATGACGAGATCTACAGGGGACTGCTTGGCCTCTCGCAAAGCGAAATCAAGCACTTACATGCCGAAGGGGTGATATAGTGGCGAGCCTAGAACTGCCGGTCGTGCAACGGTTGAAGAAAGAGTTGGGTGAGCTGCAGTACGAACTCACGCACAAGATTCCGAAGGACTTGCAAGAAGCTGCCAGCCACGGAGACCTGAGCGAAAACGCTGAGTACGAAGCCGCCAAGAGCCGACAGGAGTTCGTGCGCGCGCGGCTCGGACAGATTCAAGCCCGCATCCGTGAGCTCTCCCTCTACAACATCCAGTCGATTCCGCACGGCGTTGTCGCCTACGGTAGTCGCGTAACGGTCGAGGACTTGGAAGAAGGAGCGTCGCAGGTTTACGAGATCGTGTTCCCGGAGGAAGTCAACGCCGCGGCGGGGCAGATTTCTCTCGGCTCCCCCATCGGGCGAGCATTGCTCAACAAATCCGTCGGTGACGAAGTCGAGGTACAGACGCCGCGCGGCAAGCGGAGCTACCAGATCACCGAGTTGGTGACGCTGCACGAGAGAGACATCTCCTCGCGGCCGGCCACCTAGGTCAAGGGTACTCCTTCTCGCAGGCAGGCAGCAGCATCTTCCGGCGCGATGGGATTGAAGTAGACTCCGGTGGCCCATTCCAAGCCCAGTTCTCCGCTGAGATGTGGAATGAGCTCCCAGTGCCAGTGGAATTCGGCGCTGCGCTCTCCATTCAAGGGGCCACTGTGCAGCACCAGGCTGAAGTGTGGATCGTTGAGCGTCGTGCGCAGCTTCGACATCGTTTCTTGAAAGATCCCCGCCAATGCTGGCAAACCCCGCTCGCCGATGGCGCCGAAGTCGGCCATATGCCGACGGGGTAGGATCCAGGTTTCGAACGGGAAGCCGGAGGCGAAGGGGGCGATCGCGACGAAATCTGCGTTCGCGGCAATGACGCGTTCTTGACGCGTCTCTTCTTCGCGGAGGGCGTCGCAGAATACACACCGTTCCTTGAGATCGAAGTACTCCTTGGCGCCGATGAACTCGTCATCGATACGGCGCGGGATGAATGGCATGGCCACAATGTGGGAGTGCTGGTGCGGATACCGGCTCCACGGTGCACCGTGATTCTTCATGATGACGGCATGACGGAACCGCCGGTCGTTACGTAAGTCGTTGTAGCGCGTGAGGTAACTCCGCAGCAGGCGTTCCATATGAGGGACGTCGAAGTCCGCCCAATGGGCGTCGTGGTTCGGAGTGTCGATGACCAATTCATGCGCTCCGGTCGCGCTCATTAGATCGAATTGACCCACACCGCGGCGTTCCAACGTCCCCTCGATGCGCAACAGCGGCCGTTGATCCGGCGTGATGCGCACCAACCATCCGGGCGCGTTCTGGTTGGTGCGTTCACCGCGGATCACCAGGATTTCCGATGGGTTCAAATGTTCGTTCCCGGGGCAAAACGGGCAAGGGCTGTCTCCGGTAATCGGCGCAGGCTTGAGGCGACGGTCGATCAGATCGGCGCGCCGCTCCGGCGCAATAATGACCCAGCGGCGGAGCAGCGGGTCACGACGTAACTCTGACATGCGATCAATCCTCTCGATTGGCATCAATCCATACTTCTCTTTTACGAAACATACTCGGATTGGTTCCGAGCGGCAAATGGGATTGTGTTCGTGCCGGCGAACGGCGCGTAGATTTCGAGGAGCCGTGGCACATCATTTGCGCGTCACCCGTTGGCCCAGGCCACAGGCCGGTTTCGAGGCCCGAACCTCCTTGCGGGTCGCAACCTCGCTATGCTAGACATCGAGGTACAACTTGGGCCGCTGAGCATGAAGGTGGGCCACCGCGCCCACTTTTTTTGTTTGAGGGCGAATGAACGAGACAGTAGCTGAGCGGGTCTGGGAAATCGCGGAACCGGTGGTGACACAAGAAGGCCTGGAAATGGTAGATGTGGAGTATCGTCGCGAGAGCCGCGGCATGGTCTTACGGTTGTATCTGGATCGGGATGGCGGTGTCAGTTTGGACGATCTCAGCCGGGTGAGCCGGCAGATCGGCGACTTGCTCGATGTCCATGATGCGGTTCCGGGTTCGTATACCCTGGAGGTCTCCTCTCCGGGCGTCAACCGGCGCCTCCGACGCCGGGAGCACTTCCACCGCTACCTGGGGCGCAAGGTCCGTGTGCGGACCGTGAACCCGGTGAACGGTCGGCGCGCCTTCGTCGGCATCCTGGAAGCGGTCGAAGCGGAAGGCATCCGGCTCCAAGCGCACGACGGGAACCAATTCATTGGCTTTGCGGAGATCGCCCAAGCCAATTACGAGCCCGAGTCGTAGAGGGAGCGGAGGAGGTTCACATGCAACCCGAATTGAGTCGCGTCATCGAGCAGGTGAGCAAGGAGAAGGGGATCGATCGGACGATCGTCGTCGGCGCGATCGAGGCCGCGATGCTCTCTGCCGCCCGCAAGATGGTTGGGCCTACGACACATTTGGAAGCCAAGTTCAATCCTGAAATCGGCGAGGTGGAGCTGTTCAAGATCTTGACCGTGGTCGAGAATGTCACCGATCCGGAGGTGGAGATTACGCTCGAGGGGGCGCGCGCAAACCTGGATCCGGAAGCGCAGATCGGCGACGAGCTGCTGGAAAAGCTGGACCAGCGCTACGGCCGCATTGCGGCGCAGGCCGCCAAACAGAACCTGATTCAACGGCTGCGTGACGCCGAGCGCGACATCATCTACAACGAGTTCAAAGACCGCAAAGGTGACTTGACCCACTCGGGGATCGTCCAACGGTTCGAGAAAAAGAACATCATCGTCAATCTGGGCCGCACCGACGCCATTTTACCTGAGAAGGAACAGATTCCGCGCGAGCGCTACCGGCAGGGCGATCGTATTCGGGCGTACATCCTCGAGGTCGAGATGAGTAGCAAAGGGCCGCAGATCGTCCTGTCACGCACCCATCCCGGCTTTCTCGTCAAGCTGTTCGAGCAGGAGGTTCCCGAAGTCTACGAGGGCATCGTCGAGATCAAAGGCGCCGCGCGTGAGCCGGGCGGGCGGGCAAACGACGCCGAATCTTCTCTTCAGTCTTTCAAGAGTGACTTCTATGTGGACCTGCCCCATTCCGGATATCAGCATCTCCTTGGTTTCCTCATCTCTGCTGAATCTAAGTGTAGGATCTTCCTCTAATACCCTGTGAAGACTTGTGCTGATCTTTTCCTCATCTCCCTTGTTTTTTGGCGCCATCGCATATGATATTATCGGGTCCGCAAACCTCACTTTCCCAAAGACTATGGGATGGGCCTCATCAGACAAAGAATCCCCGGTGTTTGTAGCCTTCAGCTTTGCAACACACCCAATTTCTCCTGCGTAAAGAGATTGCGTCGGGACCTGTTTTTTCCCAAGAAGATAAAAAAGCTGGCCAATACGTTCCTTTGTGTCAAGTGATGAATTATATACCGTTGAATCAGATTTGATGACGCCTGAATAGACCCTGAACAAGGAAAGTTTTCCTGCATATTGGTCGGCTATTGTTTTGAAAACATAAGCAGAGGCCGGCTCTGTTTCAAGCGGTTGTCTTAAAACTTCTTTGCCGTCTTTAGGGTTCCTTCCCCTGATTGGAGATATGATTGTCATTTCGGCAGGGGAGGGCAGGCAAAGGAGTATAGTATCAAGAAGGTTGGAGGTGCCGATATTCTTTGTAGATGAACCACAGGTGACCGGTATATATTTTCTTGTGAGGGAACCTTCCTTTATCCCCGTGTATATTTCGCCTTCGGTTAATTCCCCGCCTTCGAGATACTTTTCGAGAAGGGCGTCATCAGACTCCGCTATTTTTTCTACCAGTTTTTTCCGGTATTTTTCAGCATCATCCTTCAGTTCAGCAGGGATGTCTTCCTCGCTGACTTTTCTGCCGTTCATCTTATATGCCTTCATTTTAACGATATCTATTACTCCGGAAAAGCTCTCGCCAGTCCCTATCGGAATTTGAAGCGGCACGGGTTCTGTTTCGAAAGAGCTCTGGATTTCACCTAATGCCTTTTCGAAGTTTGCGGACTCCTTATCCATCTTGTTGATGAAGACGATCCTGGGCACTTCGTACTCACAGGCGTACTTCCATATCTTTTCAGTTTCAGCCTTTACTCCGGATATAGCACTTACAAGGACTACAGCTCCGTCAACGACCCTGAGGCATCCTTTCGTATCCTCGATAAAGTTGATAAACCCGGGGGTATCTATAATGTTGATCCTGCTTTTGTTCCAGTCGCAGAAGGCGAGTGAAGAGGTTATGCTGATCTTTCTGTCAATTTCCTCTGGTTCATAATCAGTAGTCGTTGTTCCATCCTGAATATTGCCAATCCTGTCGATCATTCCGGCGGTGTAGAGCATCGCCTCTACAAGAGAAGTCTTTCCAGCTCCCCCATGCGCTATAAATGCAACATTCCTGATCTTGGATACCTCAAAATTTGCCATTTAAGCCCCCTATGTGAAAAAATTTCTCAGATCATAATTGTTTAAAGGCTGCTTTATTTTCTCTTGTTATGCTCAGCCTAATATCTCTTCAATAACCGGCCTGGTCTCAGTGTTATCACCTTTAAGGTTTGACCATATTTTCACCCCGATAAAAGACAGTATCAGAAAGCCGAAACCGAAAATGGCAGAAAGTATATCCGGGTCCCTTCCGGTGATTAATTCAGGCATGAACTCTTTACCGAAAACTGCCCCTAAAACAAGGGCAAGAGCAGGAATGCCGTAGATAATCATGGTGCCTTTCATATAGACAGATGAGCGAATAAGCACCTTTACCTTTTGACCTGCTTCTGCGCCGGCCTTGTTGAAGGCAACGATTTCCATAGATTGTTCTCCGGCAGTACAGGTGTTGCCGGCAGCGCACCCTTCGCAAGTGGTCTTTTTCGGCACATTAACATGAGCTGTCGTACCATCAGTACTCGTTACAATGCCGATTTCTTCAATCATATCTGCATTTTAACATACAGGGTTTTAAAAAAGCTGTAACTGACTATCTGGAACAGCTTGAGTGAAGCACGGGGACTTAAATCGGACTTGAAAAAGCATATCTTTTTATCGCATTTCATAATTTCTGTAATTTTGTTAATATTAATAGTTAAGAAGAGTCGAAACAATATGATAAGAAGGCATAAAGAAACAAATTGTGTTAATTCGAACTCGTCGCCTGCTTATTCAAAATCTTGGTATGCTATTAGAGGTGTTTATGAAGCTTTTTAAAGGCATTGCAAATATGTTCAGTTCTGAAGATGCAAACACCCAGGTGAAAAACTTGGGCAGAAATGAATCGTGCTGGTGCGGAAGCGGGAAGAAGTACAAAAAATGTCATCTTTTGGAGGATGAAAAAAAGGCAAACAGTAGATATGCGCCAAGTTGCGGAAAAACCTGAAGTACTTAATAGGCTGAGTTCAGCTTACTGTATTTCAGAAATCCAAAAATGATTAGAGCGCATCCCTCGTGTTTCTGATAACATATATCCTGCCGGATGTTTTTCTCTTATATTCATTAACAGCATGGAGACGACAATAAAAAAAGTTCATCTGAGAAGGACAAAGAGACTGCTTGGGGGACACCTTTGGGTTTTTTCCAATGAAATTTATGAGAACCCCAGACAATACAGTCCCGGCTCTCTCGTCGAAGTCTGTGATATGCACGAAGTGTTTCTCGGCATCGGTTATATCAACCCTCAGAGTCTCATCTCGATAAGGCTACTGACAAGAGAAAAAGAGGAGATACGGAGGGAATTCATTCAGAGACGTATCTGTGAGGCAGTCAAACTGCGTGAAAGGCTGCTCGGCAATAGAGATGCATACCGCTTAGTCTATAGCGAGGGTGATTACCTCCCGGGCCTGATTGTCGATAAGTACGCTAACTGTCTTGTATTACAATTTCTCACAGCCGGAATGGAGGAGTTCAAAGACACAATCATTGAAATCCTTGATGAGTTGATAAAGCCTGAGATAATGGTTTTAAGGAATGAAAGCCGTAT
>JAIQFF010000174.1 GCA_020073395.1 Terriglobia bacterium | reverse complement strand
ATCGCTGGTTCCACCGCTTCCTGCGTTGCCGGACGTTCCCCGACGACCGCCGCCGTGTCCTCCGTGCTGACCCAAGGCACCGTACGTACAAAAAAGCAGAAGAGCGGCCAGGGCCAATCCATGTAATCGGTGCATGAGCGTTCTCCTTTCAGCGGAGGGGGGAATCCACAGCCGGAATTTCAGCGGTTCTATTTTGTGAATGAGAGATGAGCGAGAATGTAAAGACACGGTCAATCCCGGCAAAGATTTGTATAGCACAAAGGCCGCGTTCTTGGAGAACGCGGCCTTCATGCACCCCAGACTGAAAAACTCCTGCAAGTCTAGAACAAATTCCACAGGAACTGATTGTAAACATCGTGGTGATACTGCACTTCCGGCGCCTTCACAAATGTGCCCAGCAGGCGCGGACAGCGGTCGGCCGCGGCTTTTTTCAGGTCCAGATACCGCCCTTTCACGTCCTCGCCAAAAAGCTTCGTCGTCCACTCCGCCTTGTCGAAATTCGCCATCGCGTCATAGATGTTGTCCGGCAGGTAGCGCTCGGCCTGGCGGAGGTTCTTGATTTTCGCCGTACCCCCGTCGATGCCCGTCTGGAAGATCGAGAGCATCACCATGTACGGATTCGCATCCGGCGCCACCGAGCGCACTTCCACCCGCATGCTCTTCTCGTTGCCGATGGGAATACGAATCATGGACCCTCGATCCACCGCCGAGGCCTTGAGCTGGTTGGGCGCTTCGAAGTGCGGATCCAGCCGGCGATAAGCATTCACACTCGGATTGAGCAGAAGGCAGATGTCATTGCCGTGTGTAAGTATGCGGTCCACAAACGCCCAGCCCAACTTGCTCAGCTTTTCTTCGCCCTTGGGGTCCCAGAACAGGTTCTTGCCTCCCTTGCTGATGGACACATTGGTGTGCATGCCGCTGCCGTTCACGCCCACTACAGGTTTGGGAAGGAAGCTAGCGGTCAGGCCCATGTGGGTCGCGACCTGCCGGCAAACCAGCTTGTAGATCTGGATCTGATCGGCGGCAGCGACAACTTCCCCGTACCCGTAGTTAATTTCAAACTGCGACGGCGCCACTTCGGGATGGTCCTTCTCGTTCTGGAAGCCCATGGCGCGCTGCACTTCCGCGGTGGTATCGATGAACGTGCGCAGCAGGTCGCCGGGCAGCGAGTGATAATATCCGCCGGTATTGACGTATTCAAACTTTCCGGTTTCGTAGTAGCGCCGCTCGGCGTCCACTCCCTTGAACAGGAAGCCTTCAATTTCGTTGGCCGCGTTCAAGGTGTAGCCTTCGTCCTTGTACTGTTTCTCGGCATAAAGTTTGAGAATGCCACGAATGTCGGCGGCGTACGGTGTTCCGCTTTTGTCGATGACATCGCCGAAGACCAGCACTTTGCCCGACCCGAAGTAATCGGCCGGACCCCAATAAAACGCAGCCCAGTCGATCCCCAGTCGCAGATCGCTTTCCCGTTGTGCCGTGAACCCGCGAATCGACGACCCGTCAAAAGTCAGGTTGTCCCAACTCTTGATGAGGAACTTCTTGTCGTAGTCCAGCATGTGCAGCCGGCCTTCGAGATCGCTGAACAGCACGGTCACCGCCTTGATGTGCTTTTCGTCGGTCAGGTACTTAAGCCGGTCTTCCTGGATCTTGTGCAGGGCTACGCGGTTCTTACGCTGCTCTTTCGCCTTCAGATTCAACTGTTCCAGTTGGTCATACGAGAGTGCTAGAAAGTTGCGCAGATCGTTCAACATGAATCTCCTTAGATGTGATCATCGACTTTGCCTACAGTGGGGATCGTACGGCTGGTTCGCAACTATCAGAATAGCGCGAGCCCCATCTCGCGGCTAATTAAAAAACCTTATAAGCCATATTGAAGAGTTTTATCCACAGTGTGGGTCGGACACTCCTGTCCGACGCCTTTGATCTGACTTTTGAAGTTGACCTTACTTTTGAACCGTTCCCGGCCCGGCGCCTGACCAGAGACCCCAAAAGGCAGCCGCAAGGTCCGCATTGACGCCTTCCACCCCGTACCGTATCTTCAATCTCACCTGCACTCGGTTCCATCGCTCACCCTGATGACAATCCTTCGAATATTGTGCGTTGCGACCGCAGCCGCCCTCCTCGCCTTCTCGGCCGCCGCCCAGATGAACCCGCTGGAGAAGCAATCCACCAGCAAGGACGCCGTCTGCCCCTTGTCCGATGCTCAAGTCCAAAAATCCATTGAAGCCTTCGCCAAACTGGTCCCCACCCTGACCCGGGAGCCGCGCTGCCTGAACTGCCACGGCGGAGTCGATCCTTTTTCCGATGAAGCCAAGGGCGATTCCACGGACCCGAACGCCCCGCGCACCGCGCACGGGCCCGGCAAAGTTGAGGCCGACGAGTGCATGAACTGCCACAGCGATATGCCTCCCAAGCGCGACGGCAGTCCCTCCAAATGGGCCCTGGCGACGCCGGAACACTCTTTCCTGGGTAAGGACGCCAAGGCGCTCTGTAAACAGATGCGGGACGTGTTCAAGCAGGGGGCCGATTTCATCGGTCATCTAACCGACGACAACGACAACAGCAATTTCACCGGCACAGCCTTTTTGGGCAATCGCGGTCTGAACGACCAGGGCCAAAGCCACGTGGACAAGTACAAGCCCGAACCTCCGCGTGGCATGACTCAAGGCGGCCTGATCAGCCTAGGCAATGACTGGATTGCGGCCACCGGCGGCGAGTTCAAGGGCGACGTGGACTGCGGATGCGAACCCATGCACTACTCCCTGCGCATTTCTTCCCAGACCGACACTCACTTCGGTATCGTGAACGGACACCATGCCATGACTCCCGTCGAAGTTCCCATCACCTTCCATGACAATGGCACCTTCACCGGAGAGCAGGTGCAAGCCTCTTTTCAAGGAAACGCCACTGCCGCAATGTGCCAGGGACAATACGCCAGTTCGATGGTGTTGAAAGTATCCGGAGACGCCACCGAAGAGTGGAACAAGAATTTCATGAACATAAAGGTCGAGAAGGCGTCGCCGACAACCAGCAACTTTGCCGGCCAGTGCCCCCACGCCAGTGCCGCCAATACCGCGACGGAACCAACTCCCGCAGCCGTCAGCCTCAGTCTCACCGGAAAGGTCCGCGAGACTCTGGACTACTTCATGCCCTCTCCCCCAGGCGTCACCACCAAAATCCACACCGAAATCGTAAAGCGCGACTAACCCGTGTGGGGCGGACACTCTTGTCCGCGGCCTAGGCCGTTGATTTGGGGGTTGATTCTTGCATGCGGTCGTCGCCGTCGGCGGTGCCAGGATCCCAAGTCGAAATCCGGCAGCATGTATCTCGCGTTTCACTTCGCCGTAGGCAATCCCGTGTGGCCGCGGGCGCCTCGCCCATGGAGCGCAAGCTCCGGCCATTGCTCTAATTTTCACAACCAATCAGCCCACACTCTCTCCCGGCAAACTTCGCTCCCACACATCCGAGACAAATATTTGACGAATCCTTAACCAGATATTCATCGCACGTTAACGTACGCGTCCTTGCCGCCTGCCAGAATGGGCCTATTCCAGCGGTCAAAATAAACAGGAGGAACTTCGCTCGTGAGAAAAGTTCTGCTTCCCATCGCCTTACTCGGCATTGCACTCGGCCTTGTCGCTACACCCCAGATCAGTGCCCAGGTCCAATTGCTCGCTGTCGGCTCTCTGACTGAATCCAAAGCCGGCTCCTACGCTGATTTGTCCGGCTTGCACAACACGCTGGAGAGCGGAGTGCCCGCGAATCTTCTCGGTGGACTCGGCTCCGGTTTTGCCTACGCATCCGGCAATACATTTCTCGGACTGCCGGATCGAGGCCCCAACGCAGATCAGTATGACGACAACATTGACAGCACCACAAGCTATATCCCGCGCTTCCACACCATCACCATGGACTTGAAGCCCAATCAGGGCTCCGGGTTACCCTTTACTCTCACTCCAACCTTGCGAGGCACGACGCTGCTATTCAGTTTGACTCCGTTGGTCTACGGAGCAGGTGACGGGATAGTTGGCTCCGGTGTTCCTCCACAAAATAACTTCTTCTTCCACTTCTTCACCGGACGCTCCGATGCCTTCGACCCAACTCCGGATCCCAACAACTCGGGCAACCCTCGCTATGGCCGCTTCGACCCCGAAGGCATCCGCCTTTCCAACGATGGCTTCAGCGTTTTCATCTCCGACGAGTACGGCCCCTACGTCTACCAGTTCGACCGGCTCACCGGCCTGCGCCTCCGCGCCTTCAAATTGCCCGGTAACTTGTTCTCGCCGGTCCTGAGCTCGATGGGCGCTGTCGAGATCAGCGGTAATACCACCGGCCGTGTAGCCAACAAAGGCATGGAAGGCCTGGCCATCACGCCCGACGGGAAAACTTTAGTTGGAATTATGCAGAACGCCCTGATCCAGGACGCCGCTCTCGGCGGCGCCGCCAAGAATCTGCTGCGCATTGTCACCGTTGACATTCGCGCCGGCACAACTCATGAATACGGTTATCTTCTGACCACCGGCAGCGGCGTCAGCGAAATCCTGGCCCTCAACCAGCACGAATTCCTGGTTGATGAGCGCGATGGCAAAGGCCGCGGCGACAACGGCAGCAAAGCCAAGATCAAGCAGATCTTCAAAATTGATTTGGCCGGCGCGGTTGACATCACAGCCATCGACGGACTGACGGCTACGACTCTCGCTGTGCCCAAGTCATCCACGCCGTTCCTGGATGTAGTTGCCGTGCTGACGGCACCGCCGCTCAGCCTTGATCCAACCCTGGTCCCATCCAAGATCGAAGGCATTGCCCTGGGGCCAGATGTCTTCAACGGTCAGACGAAACTACACACTCTCTGGGTCGCCAACGACAACGACTTCGAGAAGACTGTTCCCGATGCCAACGGGAATCCAGTGGACAATCCCAACCAGTTCTTCGTCTTCGGCTTCACCGACGCCGATCTGGCTGGCTCGAAATTGGTGCCGCAACAATTCAAATCGTTCCGCTGGTGAATCTTTCGAAATGACTCGCAGGTGCCCCGTCCAAGCTCTGCTTGGGCGGGGTTTTTCTTGCACGCTTAATCAAGAGGAAGGTTAGCAAGGAGCCCCAGTCAGTCCAACGGCAGCAGGTATCCGGGCGTTCCGCCCAATCGCCCGCCAAGGGCTTGGGCGTCCAGCACGGCCATGTCCCACGTGATCCACGATTCGGGCGTGAGTCGTATCGTGACATCGTCGAAGGATGCAAACACCGGACCGATGTGGGGATCGGACATTGCCCCTGCACTCATATATCGGCTGTGTATGCGGCGATTCATTTCCTGAGACTGTTCACCCGAAATCAATTCCACTCTTCCTGCGGCAGTTACACCCCGCTCCGCCCCAGGCTTTCGCACGTCCACCATTAGCGAAGCCTTCGGTCGCGCCGCCACATTACGAGCTTTTCGGCTCTTGGAAGACGTCGCGACATACAGACAGCCGGATTCGAAGAGATACCAGACCGCAGTCAGATGAATAGTCCCATCGGCGTTTTCGGTTCCGAGAGTTGCAATATAACGTCCTCGCATCAGTTCCGGAAGAGCCGGATCCAATGTTTGAGTCGGCATTTTCTCCTCCGCGCCATCTGCCCTCGCAGGGTGCCCCGTCCAAGCTCCGCTTGGGCGGGGGTTTTCGGGAAAAACGACTTCAGCGTCTAAATTTGCGAACAGCTCAACGGACTCAAATACAGATTCGAGATATTGCCCACAATCTCCGCATCCGCATACTGCGGCCGGTGTGAGAGCTCCTTCCATGCCGGATCATTCACAAACACGTTCCACTTTGCATTCAGGTCCGCCACATCCGCAAACGTCAGCATGTACGTCAGACTCGGCATCCCGGACCCGATCAATGTGTCTCCGAAGAACACGGGAGTCAATCCGGTCCGCGTAAAGATTCCGATTTCGGCTTCGTTGAACATCTGCACTTTCCGGACATGTCCCGCATAGCTTGCGCTCTCGTAGGTTCGCAGCTGGAAAATTCTTTTGTCGCTCTTCGGCGCCACGATCTTTGCCCACCCCGCAAACGCTGACATCAGCGAACTCTCCACTCTCACAAACGCTGGCGCCGATGCCGGCGCACACCAGAATGCCGCCGACGTTTTCATGAACTCCGCATCCTCTGTCAGCCGCGTGTCCAGCGTAACCAGCATTTCCACCGAGGTTGCGGGAATCAACAAATAGTACGTCGGCGTCTCCGGACCGATATCCAGCTTGAAAGCCCCCACGGGAGCCATCGCCATCCGATTCAGCGCCGGAATCAGAGCATGCTCAAAATAGTTTTGGGCCAACGCCAACTGCGGTCCGGTCTGCAGCGCGTACTTCCGCAACTGGTAGAATTCGAGAGAAGGCGGCGCCATCGCCGAGCCCTCCTGGCCGCTCAACGCAACCCCCGCCATCGCAATCGCCGATGTCACAAACTCTCGCCTCTCCAACGCGCCCTCCGAAGGAAACCACAGCTTACGCGATGTCTATTGTACTGGCGATTCACCTGAAGGGTGCCCCGTCCAAGCTCGATTGGGCGGGGTTTTTTGTTTGGTGACTTCTCAAAACCTGTCATCCTTCGTGGGCAAACCGTTATGCAGTCGTTGAATAGGCAGGGAGCACAACGCTGTCACTTAAGCGGCAAGAAGTCCACGATATTCAAATCCAGCGTAGACTGGAGACCGCCGCGGAGGAAACCTATGGGAACAGATGCGCGCGGAGAGGGTATGCAGAAAATAAGAATCGAACAGCACACCTTCATGGGGACGGCGTGGTTCGCCGCATGGCTCTTCACCATCGGCTATCTACACCTGACTTTTTGGAAGGCGGTTTTCGCGATTGTGATCTGGCCGTACTATCTGGGCACGAACTTCGGTTCGGGGACGCATTGACTCAGCCGAGCCGCACGAACCCGGTGATGGCCCTCACCTTCGGGTTGGACGACGCGGCCGGAGCAGCAACAGTCTGAGCGACCGCTTGCAGGGAAATAACCAGAACAACAGCGAGTACAATGCGCTTCATGCGGCCCCTCGAGGTGAAATGGAGAGCAGTATAGCTGCACCTAATAAAGTATCGACGGAAGATAAGCCCCCGCCGGCTCGTTGTAGAAGCCAACGGTCATGAGCGTCATGGGCTGCACCACGCGCAACCCGTTCTCCAGACACCATCGAAACAGACCCGCGTTTCGCGTCGGGACGAGAATGCCCGGCCCCAGAAACGCATCGGCGTTTGCGATCAGCGCCTGGACATCATTGTTGCTCTCGCCGACCATGTGTCCGAAAGATCCGATCACGGTCGCATACGCCACGATGCGCCTTTCACCCTCGGCCACAACCGCTGTCCGTTGTTCGATTGCGTCGCGCAGCTCGCCGCTACGGTCGTGCCCATGCACGCTTCGGCAAAGCCGGTTGCATTCCTCCAGATCCGACACGCGTGCGGGACGTACGCTGTAACCCGGAGTCGGCGACTTGATCGGTGGCCCTTGCATCGCAGATATCGGCTCGCGGGTGTCAAACCCAAGCTTGGTGTAAAGAGAAAGAGATCGGTTGTGAAAGGCTGCCTGCAGCAGTCGGGTGCCCTGGCAACCGCGTTCCGCGGAGCGCGCAAGCACCGCTTCCATGAGCGCGCGTCCGACGCCCCTATTCTGAACCTCGGGATCGATCGTAATCGGCCCAACCCCCGCAATCGTAGAACGCTCGTCAAGACAGTTGCTGCCCAGAATTTGCCCACCCGATTCGGCCACCACGCAATAGAAACCAGGGTGAGCGAACATCATCGAAAGGACGCCCGTCGCCACCTCAACCGACGGAAAGTCAGATGGAAAAGCGTGGGCAGTCGAAATCTTCGTGAATGCCTTATAGCAGATCCGCCCGCAGACCGGCGCGTCATCCGGCCTGGCTCTACGGACTGCTATCGGTGAACTGTCAAACGCGGGTTGGTGCAAGGTTGCCACAGAGTACCTCGATTCAGTCTGGACGCGGAAGTGTATCGCAGATGAGGGCGGTGCTTCCAGATGCGGGAGTCGAGTCTCGGATGAAATCCAGAGGGCGCCCTTGACAGAGCCTTCGCTCCTATCGAGGGCACCCTCAGGTTCTGATGATGTAGAGCGTAGGCCCCGCTAACTCGCCGTTTGCAAGCTGGAGGGCGGGGCGGGTGGCCCACTCAAGCCCGATTTTGGCCTGAGTGGGGCAGGCACACGTCCCGGACTTAGTCCGACGGACAAACCACATTGTCCTCCATGCCATCGGGACTGAACCGTTTTCGCCACTCCGCGACCGGCTGTGAGGGACGCTTGAGACCGAGTCGGAATGGACGCTGCGGAAGCTGTACCAGGTCGTCGCCGACGAAGCCGCCGCCAAGCACCATCAACTCCGCGTGATTGACGAGTCGGGCGAGGATTATCTTTATCCCGAAGAATATTTCGTCCCCGTCCAGTTACCCCAAGCCGCCGAGAAGGGCGTGCTGCGCGCGGCAGACCTCACTTCTGCGACATAACTACGTCCAGGAACGGACAGCCGGGTACCCCATCCTTGCGCGTTATTTGCAAAAGTGGGGTTCCACGGCCCTAGGGGCCTTCGCTCTCCTTACTGTTCTGAGGAGATGGAAAGGCCCACCCTTTCGCAAAGAACGCGAAAGGATGGGGCACCCTCAGGCTCTCAGGATGTAAAAGGGTGGGCCACCCGCCTTGGACGGGGCACCCAGCAGGGTCAACGGCTGCGAGACAGGTGTACAATGGCTCCCGATTTTGGCAGTCGGAACGGAAATTCCAGTCTTCCTGGAGAAAACCATTATGAAGCCGACGCTGACGAGACCTGTAGTTGCATGGTTCGCATTTGCTGTGGTGGCTGCCATTGGGGTGGCAGAGGAACAATCGCGTAATGTTCTGGGAAAGATCGATCACCAGGCGCTGCTGGAGGCGGCCCCGGGCATCCCGGCCACTGCCACGGAAGCCAGCAAGCGGACTTACGGCACAGAGGTCAACCCGAACGCGGACACTGCCGCGCTCGACTCGTTCTATGCTCCGTTTTACCAGCGGGTCGCGGCGGCGCGCGACGCGATCAAGAGTGCCGTGGATGCGCGAGGGGCGAATCAGGAGGCCCTGGCACAACGCTCCATAGCGCAGGCGAATGCCAGTCCCATCGTGAACCGCATGGGCGGGGTGGACAAGATCGGCGAGATGTCGGAAGCAGAGGCACAGCAGGCCGCGATTCAGGCAGCCGGGGAATATCAGCAAAGTCTTGCGCCCGGCAACGCTCCATCCGGCGGCGGCATGCAGGCCATGATGCAGCGGATGATGAACGATCCTGCCTATCAGGAGCGTTTCGAGAAGATGACGAAGCAGGAGCAAGAAGCCGAATTGAAGAAATACATGGGCAATGAACACGTGCCGGCGCCCCCTGCCGGGGAGACGGCTGCGGAGCGCCAGGCAAGACGGGCCACCAACGAGACTTCCGCGGTCCTAGCCAGGCAGAATGAGCTTGCTGACATCCGGCAACGGATGAGAGGAATTGACCCGGCGTTCAACAAGAAAGACCAGGCGATTCTGGCGACACCGGGGGGCTATGATCAGATTGCCAGGGAGATTTCGGCCAGAATTGAGAAGCTCCCGGTGGTTGCAACCGGCGAAGCTGGGGACTTAGTCGATCCGGTCAAGCTGCAGGCCTTGCAACGGGAGCGAGCCACGCGTGAACGCACCCGCGCGACGTGGGAACTGCAGCAGCGCGCCGCGATCTACCGCCAACGCAAAGCCCAGTATAAGGAAGTGGCCGCCGCTTACACGGCGTGGCTCAAACAGAACCTGGGAACGCTCAGTAGCGAAACCGCCCAGGTGCTGGACGACGCCACGGTCGAAATGGCAGTGAGCGTTGAAGAGGAGCTGATCGCCTTATCTGAGAACCTCGCCAGATACACCGCAGAGGCTACCAGAAACGCGGCCCACTACGAGCGGTCCTATCAGGACCGGATGAGCGAGCCCGCAGCCCGTCCTTTTACGAAATGAACTACTTCAAGACACGAGGGATGCCCCGTCCAAGCTCCGCTTGGGCGGGTTTTTTTGTCGGTGACTTTTAACGTGATGTCATCCCGAGCGAAGTCGAGGGACCTGCTTTTCATGCTTTCACGATCAAGCGTATGGTTAGTTACGACAGCGGTTACGACAACGACTGAGCTATGACACGAACTGAGCCACAACCCCGATTCGTCGTGTGCGTGAATAACAAGGACTATCCCGCATCGCTGGAGCTGCGAAAGCTGTACCAGGTCGTCGCCGACGAAGCCGCCGCCAAGCACCATCAACTCCGCGTGATTGACGAGTCGGGCGAGGATTATCTTTATCCC
>JAIQFF010000013.1 GCA_020073395.1 Terriglobia bacterium | reverse complement strand
ATTCCGCGATTGAGTGGGCGCGTCCTTCGGCTCGCCAATCTGGCAGAGGGGATCACCCACCGGCACTTCGGCAGCTTCCTGGGCAATTATCTTCAGTAAGACCCCCGCTGCCGAGGACTCCAGTTCGTAGCTGACTTTTTCGGTCTCCAATTCGACGAGCGGGTCTCCTGCTTTGACAGCATCGCCTTCCTGCTTCAGCCAGCGCACCACGACCGCCTTCGTGCTGGTGACTCCTCCAGATTTCGGGACTATAACGGTGGTTACGATGCTTCCTCTCCGATCAAACGTCCGTTCGCTAAATACTGCAAGCTTGAAGCACGGGTCAAGCCAAAAGCCGACTGTGTTTTGGAGCAGTCCTCAACACCGCCGTAAGCCTTGCCTAGCTTCTAGTCGGACCTTTCCAATATCGTTACCGCACAGGCGGCAAAGTCGTTGCCGATGAGGCCGCCACCATTTTCCGCGAGACCGATGCGCGCGTTGGGAATCTGCATTCCTCCTGCTTCGCCGCGAAGCTGCAGACAGAGCTCGTTCAGCATCATGAGCCCGGTAGCTCCGATGGGGTGACCTCGGGAGACCAACCCGCCAGACGGGTTCACCGGAATTTCACCATCGCGCTGCGTGGCTCCGGACTCGGTGAATGGGCCCCCTTGCCCGCGCGCACACAGGCACAGATCTTCCACCATGTGGATCTCGGCGAAAGAAGTGGCATCGTGCAGTTCGACTACATCGATATCTTTGGGCGTGAGTCGGGCCATTTGATATGCCCGCCGGGCAGCGAGAACGGGAGCGCGATCTTCCTCCCATGTGGCCCGCATGCGCCCGGATGCGATGGCATGTCCACGGACTCGTATGGCGCGGGCACGAATGTCGGAGCTGAGGGTACTGAGGAAAGACCGCGAGCACAGCAGGGCGGCGGCCGCGGCGTCTCCAATCGGTGCGCACATGGCACGAGTGAGCGGGTCGCTGATCATGCGATCGGCAAGGACAGCATCGACGTCCATCGGGAAGCGATATTGGGCGCGGGGATTGTGTACGGAATTGGTGTGGTTTTTGGCAGCTGCGCTGGCGATTTGCCGCGCGGTGGTGCCGTAGCGTGCCATGTGCGTCTTTGCCCACAATGCGTAAATGTCAATCGCAATGGAGCGATCAGGGCTCTGCTCGAACTTTGTGCCAACACTAGAGGCCATTTCACGATACAACTCTCGCCAGATTTCCGGGTCCAGATAGTCGGTACCCTTTTCCAGGCGGACGAAGAATTCCGCGCGGCGGGTGGGGTCGTACATCTTTTCCATGCCGATGGCAAGGGAAAGCTCGCACTGGCCCGAGAGAATGTCTTTCCAGGCTCCGTTAAAAGCCAGGCTGGCGCTGGCGCAGGCTGCTTCTACGTTTGTAGTCGGCACACCTGCCGGCAGGATGCCTTCTTCCACCAGCGGCATGAGGCAGACCTGGCCTCTGACGTTGGGCTGACCCCAGAAATCGAGCATCATGTTGCTGAACCAGATATGGCCAATGGCGGAGCCGTCGAACCGGGCGTCAGAAAGCACGCCGGCGTACGCGAGGCGCACCAGGGCTTTGGGGGAAAGGTCGAGGAAACGGCCGGCCGCCGTGCTATAGCTGGCGATGATGAAAACGTCATCGGGCATGAACCGTCTCTCTCTCTCACTCCAACTGAATGCGGCCTCTTAGTGAACCTGCCTGTCTGCTCCCGCCCAATATGGTTGGCGAATCGCTTTTCGATCCAGCTTCCCCGCCGCGGTTTTCGGAAGCTCTGTCCAGAACTCGACTGACTTCGGCGATTTCACGCCGCCAAGCCTGGTTTTGCAGTGCGCAATTACGGCCTCTTCGCTGAGCGTTTCGCCTTGCTGAAGCACGACGAGGGCTTTGACCGCCTCGCCCCAGTGCTCGTCAGGAACGCCGATCACGGCGCATTCCTGCACCGCAGGCAATGCCATGATGCCGGCTTCGACTTCCGCACAAAACACGTTAAAGCCGCCAGAGATGATCATGTCTTTCTTACGGTCAACGATGTAGACGTAGCCGTCTTCGTCCATGTAACCAACGTCTCCGGTGTGGTGCCAATTGTGAGCGCGAATTTCGGCCGTTGCTTCCGGCATCTTGTGATAGCCGGCGGTGACTAGGCTGCCGCGCGCGACGATCTCGCCGATCTGGTGAGGAGGCAGGATGTGGCTGGTGTCATCCATGATGGCCAGGCGCACTGCCGAGGTGGCTTTTCCGCAGCTGCGCAACCGCTCGGGGTGATCACCAGCGGCTGCGGCGGCCAGGGTTTTGCCGTCCAGGAAGGTGAGCAGCATTGGCGCCTCTGTCTGGCCGTAGGATTGGCACATGCACGGTCCGAAGATCTCAACACCTTTCTTGAGCTTGTCGGGCGAGACCGGCGAGCCGGCGAGCAGAAAGACGCGCAGGCTGGAGTAGTCAAATCGCCGGACTTCCGGACACGCCAGCAGGGAATAAAACGCGGTGGGCGGCAAAAAGAGATGGGTCACCCGGTAACGCTCGATGCTTTTCAGAACTTGCATCGCGTCGAAGCCGGGCATCACGACATTCGTTCCTGCGAGCGCGAAAATGGTGAAGGCGACGACGCCCGCGGCGTGCGAAAGTGGGGCGGTGCAGAGACACACCGCAGGTTCCTCGGATTTCCAGTAATGGCACGCCATTTCAGTCATGGTTCCCCATGCGAGGTTGGTCACTCGTACACCCTTGGCGGGGCCAGTGGTTCCACCAGTCGGCACCAGACCCATGAGACGATCGATATTGCCGCAGGGATCGGCCCAGTCGCAGTCCTTCGCGTTGGCGCCTCGCTCCGTAAATTGTTCCAGCGAAGGATTCTCGCCATCTTCGCCATCGATGCAGACGAGTTGTCGCAATGACGGCACGTTCGCCTTCAGTTGTGGAATGCTCTGTCTAGTATGGCTGTCGTAAAACAACCAGGCGGTTTCCGAATAGTTGAGATATTCAATGTTGGCCTCGGCGGCGCTGCGGAAGTTCATCGGCACCCACACGCCGCCCGCGCGCAGAATGCCCAACATGCAGAACAGGACTTCGGCATGGTTGTGGGAATAGATCGCAGCGCGCTCCTCTCCGCGCATACCATTAGCCCACAGGGCGCGGGCAATCCGCTGGCTGATGGACCGCAGTTCTCGATACGAATAGCGGCGTTCACCGTCGAGAACAGCCGTCCGGTCGGGACTCGCGTCGGCGCTCTTGTCGAAATAATCGATGGCACGCATGAGTGTGGAGAAATACTGTCCCCGTACGGTGGACTCTGAATCCTTGGTCTTCGCTCGCCACCGTCTGGGGCAATTCAGCGACTGCGTTCTATGAAGTCAGCCTGACTTTCGCGAGTCCATGGCTTTCCACGGCACGCAGCAGTTCGCGATGGCCAAAAGCCTCGGCCGCCGAGGCAAATCCGACTTTTCGTTGCGAGGCGTGCACCAGGTTGTGCGCGGCAAAAGCCTGAATCAGACCGGTCTGGCGATAGCAGCAGGTGCCAAAGATGACGCACTGCACGAAATCCGTGGTGCCGCGGCCGACCACCACGTCAATGGTGCGATGATCGTGCACATTCTCACGCGGAGGCATCGCGCCCTGCACTGCATTCGCCATCTCGGAAAGTTTCTTCTCGCGCTCCACTTTCGGCAAGGGCCGAATCTGCTCTTCAAAGAGCTTCTCCGTTGCGGCGACGTTCTCCATGATCTGCCGGTCAAGCAAGCCCCCCATGGAGCGCACATTCGCTACTTGCGGGTGGTTCTTGAACCACAGGGGCTGGGGAAATCCACCCCACGCGAGGGCCAATTGCGTCGGTAAATATCCCGGCACAGCGACATCGTAGCGAGTGGCGCGCGGCCAGGGCTTGAGCTGATTTTGCTCAAGATAATGTGCGTCGGTCTGGATCACGGCAAAAATGGTTTGCGTAGAACCGAAGGTGGGATTGCCCTTGAACATGGTCACCGTTTCTAGAGTATCGATGGCACTCGATTCAAGGCAGAGCCGGGCTGCAGCATCGCTCATCGCCGACATAAATGCTGTGCCCGGGGCGGCCAGCAACCCACGCTCGGCAAACCGGCAGCTCCACTTCTCCGCGACTTCGCGCGACCACGCCTGCTCGCCGCCGATATCGACGTAGTGGCATCCCGCCTGTAGCGCGGCCTCAATGACGGCCGGGCCGTTATAGATAAATGGCCCCACCGTGTTGCAGACCACCTTGGCCCCGGCGAACAGTTTGACCAGATCCTCCACCGAACTACTGGTTTCGGCAACCTCGTAGTCCGCAGCTTCGATGCCGGGAACGTGGGCCATAACATCTTCGATTTTGGTCTTGCTCCGTCCCGCGGCGACGAATGGAAGGTGGTATTCGCGCAAGAACTCAGCCACCAGTCGCCCGGAAAAGCCGCTGGCGCCGTAGATGACTACTGGTCGCTTGCTCATTTCTTGCTGCTCCGAATCGGATTATCCCGGAGGCGGCCTCTTCGTTTCCGGTCTTTGTCTTAGGTCCTCGTGCCCAGCCCCGGACGGCAAGGCCCACAGATTCTCCTGCTACGCGGAAGCAATTTTAGGCTAAAGTATCTCTAATGCTAGTAGGTACATTTTTGTAACCTGGTCGCCTTGTGGAGGCTTTCCATGGAGTCATTTCAGTGTTCGGTCAAGCTCACGGCAGACATCATCGGGGGCAAATGGAAGCCGCTGATTCTGTTTAACCTGGAAAGCGGGACGAAGCGGTTCAGCCAACTCCAGCGTCTGATTCCAGGGATGACTAAGAAAATGCTGACACAGCATCTGCGCGAATTGGAAAGAGACGAAATCATTCGGCGCAAAGTCTATGCCGAAGTTCCACCCCGGGTGGAATATTCACTTACGAAGCACGGCGAGAGTTTGAAACCGATCCTAAAGTTGATGTCAGCGTGGGGCACAAGACATCGCGCTCGCTATGGGGTCCCCAAGCCTGAGGCCACGAAGCCGGCGCCCGAACCAACGTCGCTGGAGCGGCCACCGGTGCTCGACAAACCCGCCTTAACCGGAGGCGAGGCACCGGTTAGAGCGGCCAGATAGTCAAGGCGGTATCCCAAAGAATCTGCCGCGTGGATTGTTCGCCCAACGGCAACGCGCAGAAATCCTCTACGTTCTTGCGAATTTCCGGTACCCCTGGTCCCGGCCAATCAGTGCCGAACATTGTTTTATAAGCGATTTCTTCCAGTCGCGGGAAATATTTCAACAGGCTTTTGGGCGGAATACTGCTGATGTCGAGAAACATGTTTGGGTGGCGGCGGAGCAGGAAAAACGCAGTATCCATCCACAGCGGGCGTCCCCCGTGTGCCATGATGATTTTCAGCTTGGGGAAGTCCACCGCAACATCGTCCAGATACATCGGGTCTCCATAACGGTTTCGTGCGCCTTCGAAGATTGACGTTCCGGGTGGAATATTACCGGCAGCCCGTTGGCTTCAGCGGCGCGGTAGATCACTTCGAGTTCCTTGACGCCGTGCAAATAGTCGTTGGGAAACAGAAGCTGGTGGGGCGGGTGCAACTTGATCGCGCGGATCTTAAGACGCAGAAACTGCTCCACTTCACTCATGATGTTTTGCGATTGGCGGGGATGAAGTCCGCCGCAGGAGATCAAGCGGCGAGGGTTTTCTTTGGTGTAGTCGGCGACGTACTGGTTGATGTCGGGGGTGAATCCGATGAAGTCCGGCGCGACGTAGTTGATGAGCACTGCGCGATCCACGCCCGCCTCGTCCAGATACTTAAGGAATGATGCGGGAGAACGGCCGAATTCCGCGATCTGGTCAAAATTCGGGCGGTTGTGCTTGACCAGTTCGAGAGCCTCCGGACGGAACATCTCCATGGGATGGATATGGACATGGCAGTCGGTGATCAAATGAGCGTTTCTCCGTTTTGATCTTTTACCGAGGACTTTGCCCGGCCATTCGCAATTTCACCGGCCACTTGTCGAAGCGTAAATACCGCGCAGAAATACATTGCCTATTTCGCGGGCCACAGTCGCTGCATCACCGTCCACTCGCGGGTTGTACCAAGTGTGGATCCAGTTCATCATCCCGAACAGGCACAGGACCACCGCCCGGGACTTGAACTTGAGTTTCTTTGTCAGCTTGAGTTCCTCTACCAAATCTGCGCAGCAGTGATAGTACTGGCGTTTGAGCGTTCGAATTTCTGCCCCCAGGGCTCCCTTCAGCACATCATCTTCGTGGGAGAGCACCTTCATGGCTTTGGGCCGGGCCAGGAAATAGGCCAGATGGTTCGAGATGAAGATGCGTAAGCGCTTTTCCGGGTCCGCCGCGGTTTTAAGATTTTCCTTCAAGCGCTCCATCACTGAGGTGAAGAGGTGTTTCTGGATCAGGTACAGCAATTCATCCTTCGACTGGAAATAGTAGTAGAGTCCCGCGAGGGACAAGCCGGAGGCGCGTGAGAGATCACGAATGGAAGCGCCTTCGTATCCCTTCTCGCAGAAGATAGCGGTGGCATGGTTGAGGATGCGGGAAAGTTGGCGGTCGAAACGGGAATTCGCTCCGAAGGATGTCGACGCCATCGAGTAAGTTGACGCCATATCTATCGAACGTTCGTCCGTTTAACTCATATAGTAAGCGGAATGACCACTTGAGGCAAGAGGCGGGTCATCTGCCCTTCCCGCCGTTTTCGTATGCTTTTCGGACCAATTGCCCTTTCATCTCGAAGCGCGGCAGGGTGCCGGCCGGAACCAGATCGACAGCAGCCGGAATGCTCAAAGCCGCCTTGAGCTTGCGTTCAATCTCAGTCTTGAGTGTGGCGGTCTCCACCATTGCCTTCCCGAATTCGGCGACTACTCTCAACGGCGGCACAACTTGGGGGCCAGGTTGATCGAGGACGATCTGGATTTCGCCGGTGGTTGCCGGAGAAAAACTTGAAACCACATCCTTCACCGCCGATGGAAAGACGTTTACTCCCAAAACGATCAGCATGTCATCCGTACGACCGATGCAGCGCAGTTTGAGGCTGGTGCGCCCGCAGGGGCAAACGGTGCCGGTTACGGTGACACGATCACGGGTACGAAATCGCAGCAATGGCACACACTCGCGCTCCAGGCTGGTGTACACCAGTTCGCCAGTCACGCCGGTTTCCATCGGCAAGACTTCGTTGGTATCGGGATCGATGATCTCGACGGCAATAAATTCCTGACCGTTGAAATGCATTCCGGATTGATTCGGACATTCGCCGAAAATAATGGGCGCCATGTCCGCATTGCCAAGACCTTCGGTGACCCGCGCTCCCCAGTCCTGCTGAAGCCTGTTGCGGACGGAGGGAATCCCAGCCCCCGGCTCAGCACCGCAGAACAGCTTCCTCAGGCCGAGATCTTTGGGATCCAGACCCGCTTCACGGCGCACAAAATCGGCGAAATATGTGGCGTAGGAAGGGGTGCAATGCATGGCGTTCGCGCCCAGAAACTGGATGGCCGCGAGAGCTTTTTCCGAGGCTCCCGTTCCGATGGGGATGAAGACCGCTCCCAGCGATTCGATTGCATCTTTCGAGGAGAGCCCGGCCACGAACATCGTGAGCCCCGCTGCATGGATCACCGCGTCGGCTTTGCGCAGGCCCTGTGTATAGAACGAGCGGGCTGTGATCCTGGTCCATATTTCGGCGTCACGACGCGTGATTCCTACGAAGCTTGGTTTGCCGGTGGTACCGGTTGAGCTGTTGACCCGAATAACGTCAGCCCAATCGGCGGCGATATGACGACCGAGAGGAGGGCATGCGGCCTGACTCAAGCGTAACTCTTCCTTTGTGGTAAATGGAAACTGGCTCAGGTCGGACAGTTCGCGGTAATGTTCTCGTCTGATGCCTACTTTTTCGAACTTCTCACGGTAGAAAGCGGAACGGGCAAAAAGGTAGTCGAGCTGCTTTGCCAGCTTGCCTTGTTGCAGGTGTTGGATTTCCTCGGGGGAGGCGGTTTCGATTTCGGCGTCGAGATAATCTTCAGTAGTCACGTAGCCTAGTCAGCAAACTTGGAACTCAAAAGATTAACCTACAAAGATGATTGCAGTCACCTAGCGAACGTCCGTTATACTTCTAGACTGCGTTCGGCGATTGGGGCCCTTCTGAAGAGGTCGCAATGCAAGGCACCATGATGAATTACCCGCTCACGCTCGTTCACATACTCGAGCGCGCGGGAAAGCTGTTTGGCAAGCGAGAGGTGGTTTCGCGCCTACCGGATCGTTCTTTGCATCGCTGCACATTCGGAGAGGTGTACCAGCGAGCGCGCGCCTTAGCCGCCGGTTTGCAGAAGGCCGGACTACAACGTGGCGACCGGGTAGCTACTCTCATGTGGAACAACCACGCTCATCTTGAAGCCTACCTAGGCATTCCGGCATGCGCCGGGGTGATGCACACCTTGAACCTGCGCCTTGCACCCAGAGAAATCGCCTACATCGCACAGCACGGAGGCGGGCGCTTTCTGATCGTAGACGATGTCCTCATGCCGATCTACGAGCAGATCAAGGAGTCCGTCAAGTTCGAGCGCGTGTTTGTGGTGTCTTGGGCCGAGACTCCTCTTCCGCCAGGAACGGAGAATTACGAGGACCTTTTACGGGCGGGCGGGTATGGTTTTTGCTACCCTGCACTCGATGAGAACGAAGCTGCTTCTCTGTGCTACACGTCGGGGACAACTGGCCTCCCGAAGGGCGTTGCCTACACCCACCGCTCGGTGTTCCTACACACTTTTCTACTGACCACCGTGGACAACTTCGCGATTTGCCACCGGGATGTGGTCTTGCCGGTAGTTTCGATGTTCCACGTGAACGGTTGGGGCCTGCCGTATGCTGCCGCAATGGTTGGTTGCAAGCTTGTCCTGCCGGGTCCGCATCTGGATGCCGAGAGCTTGCTCAATTTGTGCGAGCAGGAAAAGGTCACGGTTGCTGCGGGTGTTCCCACGATTTGGTTCAATGTAGTCGATTGCCTCGAGAAACGCCCCGGGCGCTGGAAGCTGCCGAGAATGCGCGTACTGGTGGGTGGGGCAGCGCCTCCGCTGGCGCTGATACGAAAGCTGGACCACTACGGCATTAACCTGCATCAGGGTTGGGGACTCACGGAGAGCAGCCCTCAAGCCACAACCAATCAATTGAAAGCTCACATGCTGGAGTGGTCGGACGAGCAGAAAGACGCGGCCCGCGCCAAGGCCGGAATTCCCGTTCCGCTCGTGGAAATGAGGGTCCTCAACGAACTGGGAGAGGTCCCGCAGGACGATCAGACACTGGGAGAAGTGCAACTGCGCGGACCCTGGGTCGCTGCCAGCTATTACAACCTGCCGGAAGAGATGAACAAGTGGACCGACGACGGTTGGTTCCGCACCGGCGATGTCGGTACGATGGACGCAGAAGGTTATTTGAAAATCGCCGACCGGACCAAGGACCTGATCAAATCAGGGGGGGAATGGATCAGTTCCGTCGACCTGGAAAACGCTCTCGTCGCCCATCCTGACGTGCGTGAGGCCGCAGTGGTCGCCGTGCCGCATTCTAAATGGCAGGAGCGCCCGCTGGCCGTGATTGTGCCGAGAGAGGGAGCGAAACTCGCGCCTGAAGCCTTGCGTGAGTTTCTGAGCGGCAAGTTCGCCAAGTGGCAACTGCCCGATGCGTTCGTGTTTGTGGACGAACTCCCTCACACTTCGACAGGGAAACTCCTCAAAACCGAGTTGCGGAAACGGTATCAGGGTCGGGAGTGGAAACGGTGAGTGCGCGGCCTGCCGGCTGAGGCAGGTCTTGCTTCCGGAATAAATGAGCGAACCACTCCTTTACGAATACACGAAAGCCGCGGCTTGATCCGCCCGAATCCAAAACCGGCCGGCGCTCAGTTTGCCTGCAGCGACTCGATATAGCGGTTCAGGTTGACGATCCGTTGCTGGACCTCACCTTCGTGCCCACCGCTCATTTTCCAGAATACCGCGCCCCACACCGGCATCTCCTGGGAGCCATGCGCGGCGAGTGTGGTCTGGCCGCGTAGGACGCTGGTCACCCTCAGCGCGGGGTACTTGCCCCCGTTAGCCTTGGCGAGCGCCGTAAGGTCAGCCGGAGGCTGTTTCAGCGCGGTGGCTGCGGGCCCATCGCCCTTCGCGTCTTCTCCGTGACACGACGCGCAATACGCCCTGAACATCTGCTTGCCAGAAGCGGCTGAGGTGGGTGCAGCCGGGGCATGCTTGATCTCGGCCTTCTGATCCTGGGCGGAAGAAAACATCCCAGTGCCGAATAATACAGAGCAGCAGAGTATGAAGCGAATAGCCATATCTTCCTCCCTGGACTCAAGATCCGCTGCAACCTCCTAGAACATGAACTTCAGAGCAAACTGAATCTGCCGTGGATTCAGCATTGTCCTCGGCCTCCCGAAGACAGGGTTTGGAGTATTGGGAATTGAGACCGGGATCATGCCCTTCGCAAGCCACGCCGGCGGTGCCGCCGCCGCCTGTTGCGAAGCGCAGGAAACTGATCCGTTCTGGATGGCCAAAGTCGCAGCGTCGTTAAAGTGCTGAGGAATCACAGGGCTGCTTCCACAGAACACCGGCGATCCGTAAACCGAACTGACCTCGTCGATATTGCCCCGATTCAACAGGTTAAAGGCATCGACGGAGAACCGCAGCCCCATGTGCTCTCCGATTTTGAAGCTTCGCGAGAGGCGTGCATCCCAAACGTACAGCTTGTCGCCGACGTAGGTGTTTCTCGACACCTGGGTAGCACAGTTCGACACCGAGGTGCAACCACCCACGACCGGGGGACCTCCAACGCGGTCCGTGTTGGGGCCTGCCAGATCACCCAGACTACCGCTCCCGACAAACAATGTGAATGGGCGCCCCGATTGCAACGTGACGATGCTGCTGAACTCAAAGTCGCGGGCGAAACCGTGATTGGGGGCAGTGGCTGTGAAGTTTGCGACAAAGCGGTGACGCGCATCCTGGTTGGAGTTGGCGCGCTCCGCCTGATAATCAAACTGGTTCACCGGCAGGTTGATGAAGGTGGTGAAATTGCCATTGTCAATGGTGTGCGAGTACGTGTAGTTAGCCGTCAGGTTGAAATACTTCCCCATCCTCTCTAGTGCGCTGACGGTCAAACCGTGATAGATCGCATTTGCGACATTATTGTTGTAGTCCAGCAGACCGGCGCTCAAAGGGGTAAACGGCGCACCCGCGAATTCAAATCCTGCCGGATTTCCCAGACAGGCAAAGCCGGTGGGACTGCCTCCGAAAGGAAAGGGAGACTGGTAAGGCATAGGGCAGGTACTGGTCGCCGATGGAACCGGGCCAAAAGGCAGTGCCGAGAAAATCGGGCCCAGGCCCAGCGGGCCGAGTGTGGGGGTTCCCTGGCAGGGACTAAGCGTGCCATCCGGGTTCAACAAACCCTGAACATCGGTCGGATTGCCTGGCTTTTGCGTGCCCACCTGGCAGGGCACGTTGAGGTTATTTCCGCGCACCAGTTTGTGCGCGGCCACGAACAAATAACCAACATTAAGTGTCAGTCCGCGTCCAAACTGGCGATCGATTTCCAGGCTTGCCTGTTCCGCATACGGCAGCCGGCCATCGCGTTGAATGCCTCCCGCACCGACTCCGCAAGCCGGTGGGCAAGCACCGGACAGGGTCTGCGCCGGATAGGGCTGGCCGGCAAGAATGCTCAAGGCAACCAGTTCCGCGGGTGCCGCCGGTTCGCCAGGGAGCGCCGCTAGTTGCCAGCCTCCGTTCGCCGCTCCGTTATGGACCATGGGTGTGACCACTGGAGTCACGCCGGCGCAAGACGGATCATTCGTGGGTGGATTGCACAGATAACCCGGTATTGTCTTCTGGTTCCCGGTAGTGAAGAAGAAAGTCATGTTGTTCCGGTCGAAAAACAGCCCGAACCCCGCGCGGACAACGGTTTTCCCATCGGGAGAATAGGCAAACCCCACACGCGGTTGAAAACCTCGATAGTCCGCGTTGATGACGTTGCCCAGGCCTGATTCAAAGTCCCAGCGCAAACCGTAATTCAAGGTCAGCTTCGGCGTCAGTCGCCACTGGTCCTGGGCAAAGAAGCCCCAATACCCATGGTTTAAGGTATAGGCGTAGTTGGAATAGAGGTCCGTGGGAAAGGCGTTCGGCCAGCCGCTGTCAAAGCCGGAGCCGGTGGCCGGAGGCGGAACAGCGCCGTTCGCAAAGCCCGTTCTCGGCAGTGCGACTCCAAAGTAAACGACCGATATGCCCTGCGCGGCCGGATCCAAAGGGCACGCCGAGGCTCCTGGCAGCGTTCCCGGTGTTCCCGTCCTTTGTCCTTCCACGTAATTTGCGAAGGCGTAGACGCAGCCAAGATTCGGAAACACAATCCTCTCCGGAGTAAACCCCGGATAGTTGTTGTAGCTCCAGAGGTAGTTTCCATCGAAGCCGAATTTCGCCAGGTGATTGCCTTTGACCCAGGAGATCGAGTCCGAACCTTGCACACGGCTCTCGTAGATAGCGTCGTAGGTCCCGAAGTTGTGGCCCATTTCCAGGTCGTTGACCACGCTAAGATCGGGCTCGCCGGTAGCACCCGGAAAGTTGTAGTGCCGCCGCGAATACTGAAACAGGGCAGTGTTGACCAGGGAAGGCCTTAGCACCGAATTCACCGTACCCACCACCGACTGATCGCGAATAAACAAATTGCGGCCCCCGCTGGGAGTGCCGATGCCACCGCCATCTTCAGTGTTGCCGATCAACTCGCCGGTGTCGCGCGCATCCTCCACCACATAGCGCAGCGCCAGCCGGTTGTTGTTGCTGATCTGATGGTCCAGTCTGGCGAAGCCGTAGTCGTTGTGAAAGGTCTTCAGTGTGGAATTGAGGTACGAAAAGGGCGTGCCGGTGCATTGCGCGGGAGGAAGCTGGCAACCCTCGGGTGACAGCCCCATGAATGCCTTGGCCTGATTAATTTCTGCAAGGTTGTTGATGAGATCAGGCGCGTAGGTGGGAGACTCCCCGCGGCGCTGTCCTTCGTAGTTCAGAAAGAAAAACGTCCGATCTTTCTTGACGGGTCCGCCCAGCGCTGCACCAAACTGATTTTGCCGCACGACGTAGGGTAACGGGCTGGGCTGCAGAAGCGACCGCGCGTTGGTGGCCGTGTTCTGGAGATAATCGTAAGCCGAACCGTGCAAGGTATTGCTGCCAGTTTTAGTAACGATGTTGACGATCCCACCCAGGGCGCGGCCATACTCCGAGCCGAAACTATTGTTCACCACGCGGAATTCCTGCACGGACTCCTGCGGCGGAGTGGCGCGTTGCACGCCACTTATGGTGTTGACGAAATCGGCGCCGTCCACCGTGATCTCGTTGCTGAAGGAGCGCATGCCGCCGAAAGAAATCTGGGTAACCTCAAACTCGGTGAAGGTCGTACCCAGGCTGGTGCGGCTGCTGGCAACTCCCGGCGTCAGCAAGGCGAAATCCGTGAAGCGGCGGCTGGCCGTAGGCAGGTCCGCGATTTGCTTGGTGTCGATGACCTGGCTGATTTCGGTACGCGTGGTTTCAACCACGGGCGCCTCGGTGGTGACTACGACGGTCTCGCCGGCTGCGGCGACTTTCAAAGTTATGTTGATCGTGGCCGTTTGGCCGACGGAGAGCGCGATACCGGTCTGCGTAAATTTACCGAAGCCGCTATACGAAGCCGTCAAGTCGTAGAGTCCGGGCGAAAGGCTGGGCAGGATATAGAACCCGGAAGTGTTCGTCGAGGCGTTGTAAAACTGGTTCGTATCGAGGGACCGTAGGGTGACGCTGGCCCCCACCACCGCGCGACCGCTCGTGTCCACCACGGTGCCGTTTAGTTGGGCGAGGCTGATGGTGGCTTGACCGGCTGCGGGTAAGGTGAGCAGCGCGGCTAACAAGGAAACGACCAGGACGGAAAACAACCGGCGTGACTTCATATGCGCCTCCCGGAGCTTTCAAGCGATGGCAGACGTTGCCATCTAGCTTCTTGGCCTGGCTGGGCAACCAGCCTGACCACAAATGGCCTTCGCGATGCGAGACTTGGCTGGTAACACAGGCGGGGCCAAGAACCACCGCGCAACCGCTATGGCAGATCACAACTGGGGATGGAATCTGAAAATTCTCCGGCTCCCATTTGTCTATCGAACGTCCGTTCGCTAACTGAGCCGTAGTACTGTCCATGAGCTCACTCAGGTGTCAAGACAAATGCGAACTAATGCACCATGGAACAACCTAATCGCGACTAGGCATGAACCGCTGGAACCGGCTTGCCCCAGACTTCGCGCGCCGTTTCTGCCACCAGACGCAGTTTTGCCTCCTGGTCTGCCATGCTCAGCAAGTTGCCCTCAATGGTGGACGCAAAACCACACTGCGGACTGAGGGCCAGCCGCTCCAGCGGCACAAACGCAGAAGCCTGCTCAACGCGATGTTTCAGTTCGTCTTTGCTCTCCAGCGCCGCCTTCTTTGAACTCACCAGCCCGAGCACGACGGTCCGGTCGTCGGGAACCTGCCGCAAGGGTTCGAAGCCGCCGGAACGTTCGTCGTCGTATTCCAGCAGGAAGCGGTGGAAGTGGGTCTTGCGAAATACCTTGGTGATCGGGCCGTAATCGCCCGCGGCGTAGAACTTGCTCTGGTTGTTTCCCCGGCAGAGGTGCAGCCCGAAGATGATGCCGGGATGTTCGCCGATTACCGCGTTGTCCATTTCGATGGAAAGATCGAGCAGGCGGTCGGGATCATTGCCCCGCTGCCGGTAGCCTTCGCGCAGCTGAGGGTCGAGGAGGGCGGTGTATTGTGGCGAATCGATTTGGATGTAGGTGCAGCCCAGGCGGATGAGCTCATCCACTTCATCTCGGAGAATCTGGACGAGATCAGCTAGATAAGCGTCCACGGTTGGATAGGCGCCCGCGGACTTTGTCTTATCGTAGTAGGCTGCCGCCTGCTGGGCGCTGATCATCGTGGTCTTCGCGGGATGTTTCGTACGCGCCCGCAGGTAAGTAAACTCCTCGGCGCAGAGGGGACGCTTGCGGCGCAAGCGCGACACCACTACGGGACGCGGTAGGACCAACTCCTCGCCTTTCTCGTTGCGAAAGGGAATGGCCCAGCCACCAAATTTGTCAAATCCCTCAACGGCGTCGATCAGGTGGCCGTAGAAGGCATAGCGGCGCACTTCGCCGTCAGTAAGAACCTCAACACCGGAGCGAGCCTGCAAGTCAACCGCTTCGTCCACGGCGCGATCTTCGATGCGCTTGAAGGCGGCATCCGTCAGCTGGTTCGACGCATATTGGTCCCTCGCATCTTTCAGGTACGCCGGACGGAGAAGACTGCCCACGACATCGCTGCGGTACACAAGAGCCTCCATCAAACGGGCATCAATTTACTCCGAATTGGAAGCGACCTACAAGACGGTATCGTTGCGGGTACCAGGGATTACCCAAGGCCACCACATCCCAACGTTTGCGAAAGCGGGGTATTATGTTCCCGTTTCGAGCGGTTTACTCCTGAGGAACCTTGCGCATGGGCCAGAAAGTCAAGACCACGGTGGTTGGGAGTTACCCGGTACCTTCCTGGCTGGTCGGAAACATTTCCCGCCTGGTAATGCGCGATGCCGTAATGGCGGTGCTGAAGACCCAGGAACTCGCCGGATTGGACCTGATCACCGACGGCGAGCTGATGCGCTTCGATCCCAGCCATCCCGAGGCCAATGGAATGGTGGACTACTTCGCCTCCCGAATGGACGGCATCCGCAAACACTATTCGGTCTCTGACTTTGATCGTTCCCGGCCCGACCAGGCATCGGGGTATGGGCTTCTCACTGCCGGTATGGTTGTCGCGAAAGTGCATGAGGGAACTCTCAATCTGCCTCGGGATTACGAGTTCGTCAGCGCCCTGACCCGCACGCCGCTTAAGTTCACCTGCACAGGGCCGCATATGCTGTCGCGCCAGTTGACCAACTGTTTCTATAAGGACCTGCCTGATCTGGCGATGGACATCGCTGCGATCCTGCGTCGCCAGATCGAACTGATCGAGGCGGAAACGGTGCAACTGGATGAGGCTTCGATTATTGGTTTTCCTGAAGATGCCTCCTGGGCCGCCGAAGCTGTGAATCATGTGCTTGACGGCATACTGAATGAAAGAGCGGTTCACGTGTGCTTCGGAAACTATGGCGGGCAGCCGCAGCTTCGCGGTTTCTGGCGCGATTTGATTCCCTTCCTGAACTCTCTCCATGCCGATCACCTGGTGCTCGAGTTCGCGCGGCGCGGTTACGACGAACTGGAAGTCTTGTCTGATCTCAACCCCAAGATCGGCCTGGGCATCGGCGTAATTGACATCAAAGACAATGAAGTGGAGAGCCCGGAACTGATCGCGTCTCGTATTGAGCAAATAACGAAGGTGCTCGGGCCGGAGCGGCTGCACTATGTTCATCCCGATTGCGGATTCTGGATGCTGCAACGCAGTGTCGTAGACCGCAAGATGCGGGCCCTGGTCCAGGGAAGGGATCTGTTCGAAGGACGAGTCTAGGTTTCTCTCACGAGGGGTGGCATGGCGGATGTATCTATCTCCGAAGCACAAAAATCGGGAGTTCGAGCGGGGGTATTCAACCATCTCTCCGGAATCGTTATCGCCCCCACCGTCAGGGCACTTGCCGACCGCAAGGTGTTCGAGCTTTTCCATAGCGCTTCGGACGAAGTAACCCTCGATGAAATTATGGACCACACCCGTGCCAACCGGGGCTACCTGCGAGTTGCCCTGCGGCTGCTGGCTTCCTGCGGTTGGATAAAGCGAACAGCCAGTGACAACGGCAGGAAGATGACTTACCTGCTGACGCGCGAGGGCGCGATCGCAACATCCCTTGCTCCTCCGCTTTACGCTGAAGTGCTGCCGTTTACTCCCAAGGCAGTTTTTCTCGAAGATTTTGTCTTCGGTGACCCCAACGCGCAGGGCTTGCCGTCGTTTCCAGACTTGGTGTCCAGATCAGCGAACCGGTGGGGCTTGGCTCTGCCTGGCGATGAGGTCGAAGCCAAGGTGTTCGAACAAATCCGTGGCCATCTCGATGGTGTGCTGATCGGCCCGTCCATGGTAGCCCTGTCGCGCGGCGGCATTCTGGCAACACTGGCGCGAGGGCCGGCCAGTCCCGATGCCTTGAACGGAAACCGCGAGAACCTGGAATGCATTTTTGATCTGCTCGGCATTCAGGGATGGCTCTCGCGTGAAAATAACCGGGTTGCTCTGACTCCCTGCGGCCGTTACGCAGCGCAGATCAGTGCGTCGTATGGCGTGACGGTTTCCTATCTGCCGATGTTCAACGTAGTCAGCACGCTAATCTTCGGAAATCCGCGCATTCCTCGCATCGACGAAAATGGGATCGAACTGCTGGTCGACCGGGGCATGAACGTGTGGGGCAGCGGAGGCGCGCACAAAACGTACTTCACGAAAGTGGATGAGATCATCCTCGAGATCTTCAACCGTCCGCTCGATGCTCAACCCAAGGGCATCTGCGACATGGGCTGCGGCGACGGCAGCTTTCTGGAGCACTTGTATCAGGTGGTCAAAAACCAGACAGCCCGCGGCCAGGTCCTGGCCCAGCAGCCGCTCATCATGGTGGGCGCAGACTTCAACAAGGTGGCCCGGCGGGTCACCAAGCTGACGATGCGCAAAGCGGAGATCCCGCAATACCACGTCATCTACGGAGACATCAACCGCCCGGCACTGCTGGCGGGAGATCTGGAAGCGATCGGCCTTGATATTCACGATCTGCTGCACGTGCGTTCGTTTCTGGACCACAATCGTCCATACATTCCGCCCGCCGGTTATGTGAAGGGTAGCCGCGCGGCAAGATGCAGCGGCGCGTTCGCGTACCTGGGCCAGGAAATACTTCCCGATGAACTGGAAGAGAACCTGGTGCGGCATCTGCGCCGCTGGGCGCCTTACGTCGGCCGCTTCGGACTCATCGTGTTGGAACTGCACACGCTGCCGCCCGAGCTTACGGCCGCGAACCTGCAGAAGACCCCTGCCGTCGCATATGACGGCACCCATGGATTCTCAGATCAATATCTGGTGGAGATTCCTATATTTCTGGATTGCGTCCGTGAAGCTGGGCTACACACGGATTCGCGCTATCAATGCGAATTTCCGCCGTCCGAGTTGGGAACCGTGAGCATTAATTTCCTCGCCGCGCGATCGGGTTGACGGGACTGCGGTCTCGTCTTCGAAGCGAGTACGGGATGCCTGCGCGGAAGACAGAAGTCCCTTGAGGGCGACAAAGAGACTACGGAGGCCGATCATGTTTCTGGAGAACTACTGGTACGCCGTAGCGTGGGACCATGAAATAAAGCGGGCGCCCTTTGGGCGAACCGTTTGTGGCGAGCCCATCATACTGCATCGCCAAACCAGCGGTGCTCTGTGCGCGTTCGAAGACTGCTGTCCCCACCGTCTCTTGCCGCTGTCCAAGGGGTTTCTGCAAGGTGATCAGTTGGTCTGCAAATACCACGGACTCAAATTCAACGAGAGCGGCAAATGCGTCTGGATGCCGGGGCAGGAGGGCATCCACAAGGAGGCCACAATCCGAAGTTACCCCGTGGCCGAAAGGCATCGCTTCGTTTGGGTGTGGATTGGAGATCCCGCAATCGCGGAAGTGTCCAAGATTCCTGACCTGCGCTGGTGCTCTGATCCCAGCTGGGTTTTTGAAGGAAGCAGCTATCACATAAAGTGCAACTACCAACTACTAGTGGACAACTTGATGGATTTGTCGCATGAAACATTTGTTCACCCTTCGAGCATCGGCCAGCACGAGATTCTTGAAGCACCGATCAAAGTGACGTCTGACGAAAGTTCAGCCACGGTCACTCGCTGGATGTACAACATTGATCCGCCGCCGTTCTGGGCCGCCAATCTCAGGTCCTTCGCTAAGTGCGATCGTTGGCAGATTTGCAGCTTCAGCTTGCCGGCGAACGTCATGATCGATGTGGGCGTGGCGCTGGCTGGAACCGGTGCGCCTCAGGGAGACAGGTCTCAGGGCGTGACCGGCGTTGTGGTGAACGCGATGACCCCCGAAACTGAAACCTCCACCTGGTATCACTGGGGAATGGCTCGTAATTTCCAGACCGACGACCGGGGCCTGACGTTTCGCATTCGCGATGGGCAGGCTGCGGTCTTCGGCGAAGACCCGGCGTCATGGTCTGTCTGGGTTTTGCTTTGATTGGCTCGGAAGATCACGTAGTCGCGGATGGTGGCGGCGTCAGACTTTGATATTTCCTTAGCGAACGATGTCATTCCGAGCGGCTTCAGAATCCCGCCTAGCACGATGTCGAACCACTGTTCATTGGCGAGGGTGGGTGAATAGCGCAGGTCCGGCAACACGCCACCGCTGACGGCAACGTCTCCGTGGCAGCCTCCGCAGTATCGCTGGAAGAGCGCTTCTCCGTTCTTGATCTGCGCGGCGCTGGCGGTGGAAGCCGGCGCATCCATCGCCATCTCCTGAAATTCTGGAAGGGGAGGCAGGCTTGCTTTGCCACCGAGTTTGAACACCAGCATGCGGCTGATATTTCGTACCCTCCCTGACTTGAACGATACCTCACCCGTCGCCAGCGGAAAAACACCACCCCAGCCGGCGAGCACGGCGACGTATTGTTCACCGTTCACGGTGTAACTCACGGGTCCTGCCATCACTCCGGTTTGCGCAGCGAACGACCACAGCTTCTCACCATTATCTGCGCGGTAAGCTTCGAAATTGCCACCGGCTGTGCCTTCAAACGCCAGATTACCCGCGGTTGAAAGCACGCCGCCGTTCCACGGGCCGGGGCGTTCGATCGCCCACACCTTCTTCTGTCGCACCGGGTCCCATGCGACCAACTGTCCCTTGACCGTGTTCAGAATCGCCTTCTTGATTGCTGGGTCTTGCGGCATTCCAGCCGCCACAACATCTACGCCGTAATTGGGAGAGAGCTCGTGGGCTACAAAATGGTCGGGAGATTTGTACTTGAATCCGACATCATTGACCGGAATGTAGACCAGGCCAGTCAGCGGGCTGTAGGACATCGGCTGCCAACTGTGCGCGCCTAATGGCCCGGGTACCACGGGTGCCGGATCATCGCCCGGATATCGCGCGATTGGAGTTTCGATCGGCCGGCCAGTCTTCATGTCAACGCCAGTCGCCCAGTTGATATACGTGTACGGCTGCGCCGAAATCAACGCTCCGGTTGCGCGGTCAAGCACGTAGAAGAAACCGTTCTTGGGCGCATGCAACAGCACTTTGCTGGGCTTGCCATCTACAGAAATCGTGGCCAGGATGATCTGCTGGCTGGAAGTGAAGTCCCACATGTCGCCGGGAGTTTCCTGATAGTGCCAGACGTATTGACCGGTTTCGGGCTTGAGCGCCACAATGGAAGCGAGAAAAAGGTTGTCGCCGCCTTGCGGGCTGCGAATTCGCTGGTTCCATGGACCGCCGTTGCCCACTCCGATGTAGAGCAAGTCGGACTCGGGATCGTAGACGATTGAATCCCAAACTGTCCCGCCACCGCCGAGGGTCCACCATTTTCCGGTCCAGGTTTTTGAGGCTTTGGCGAGAACCGGATTCTCAAAAGGTTTGGAGGGATCTCCGGGCACGGTGTAAAAGCGCCAGACCAGATTGCCGGTGGCGGCGTCATACGCTGAGACGTAACCACGCACGCCCATCTCAGCGCCACCGTTTCCGATGATCACTTTGTCTTTGACTACTCGCGGCGCGCCCGTGATGGTGTAGCGATAACGCCGATCAACTGTGACCCTCTCCCAGACTGGCTTGCCAGTGGCGGCATCCAGCGCAATCAGGCGGCCATCGAGCGTGCCGAGAAAAAGCTTGCCTTTCCACGCTGCCAGGCCGCGATTCACCACGTCACAACAGGCGTTGACGGCCCATTCGCCCGGGACCTTGGGATCGTAACTCCACCGCAGTTTCCCCGTTGCCGCGTTGAGCGAGACTACCTTGCTCCAAGCCGTGGTGAAGTACATGTTGCCATCAATCACGAGCGGCGTAGCTTCCTGTCCCCGATTCGTGTCCAGGTCGTAATACCAGGCGAGACCGAGCTGGCTGACGTTCTGGTCATTGATTTCCTTTAGCGGACTGAAACGCTGCTCGCTGTAGGTTCGTCCGTGGGTCATCCAGTTGCCGGGTTCGTTGTCGGCCTGGACGATGCGGCTGCCGTCCACCCCCGCAGGTTTGGGAGCGCTTGCGGTCTGCCCGGCAGCAAGGCACAGCACACAGACTGCGCCGAGGAATATAAGTGCCAGCGATGGCACCATGCCAAAGAGACTCTTGCGCTGAGTCATGATGGTTTTGCCTGGATCATTCGCGATGACTCCGCACTATCACGAGACCCTACACATCGAAGAATACAGTTTCTCCCTCGCCCTGGAGATGCATCTCAAATCGCCAGAATCCCGGCTGGGTAGGATCGGACTGGGCCACTAGCGTTTCGCGCCGCTCCGCGGGAACCAGGGCCAGAACTGGGTCCTGCTGATTGGCGGGATCTCCAGCGAAATAGATGCGGGTATAAAACTGCTTGAGCATGCCGCGGGCAAACACTGCGACATTCAAATGCGGCGCCTGCAAAGCATTTCCCGGCCCCGGCACGCGTCCCGGCTTGATGGTGTCGAACTGGCAGTGGCCTTGTTCATCGGTGCCCAGGCGGCCGAATCCATCGCATCCCGGGTCAGAGGTCTTGCTTTGTGGATCATCCGGGTGTTTGTACTTTCCTGAGGCATCGGCCTGCCAGATCTCGATCAGAGCATCGTTGACCGGTGCGCCGTCGCCATCCAGCACGCGAACACTCAGCCCGACGCGCTCACCCTTCGCTTGCGGCGCCGCGATGCAGGGCTTGGAGTATTTTTCGGTCAGGCCAATCCGGAAAAAAGGGCCCACGGTTTGCGAAGCAGTCGGAACGAAATCCATCTTTGCCTCAGGTCTCGAACGGAGTCTGCTCCGGGCCGCGCAAGATAATATTGAATTTGTATCCGAGCGCCCACTGCGGCTGCGTAGTCTCCATGTCGAATTTGCAGATCATGCGCTGACGCGCTTTTTCGTCAGGTATCGAATTGAAAATCGGATCGTAGGGGAACAATGGATCGTCAGGGAAATACATCTGCGTGACCAGGCGCGTGAGGAACGCTCTGCCGAAAAGCGAAAGGTGAATGTGTCGCGGGCGCCAGGCATTGTAGTGATTAAACCAGGGATACGCTCCCGGCGCGATGGTCACGAAACGATAGCTGCCGTTGTCATCCGTCAGGGTGCGCCCGCAGCCGCCGAAGTTCGGGTCGACCGGCGCGGGATGTTGATCTTTCGCATGACGATAGCGCCCGGCCGCATTGGCCTGCCAAATCTCAATCAGGGCCTGCGGCACTGGACGCCCATTGCTGTCGAGCACGCGCCCGGTGACGATGATGCGTTCACCCTGGGGTTCGCCCGGATAGTGGCGCGTAAGGTCGTTGTCATTCTCCGCGATTGCGTCCTCACCGAACAAGGGCCCGGTCACTTCTGACAACGTGTGGGGAAGAAAAATCAGCGGCTTGGTTGGAGATCGCTTGATCGTGGACTTGTAGGGCTCATAGGGCGCAGGTGGCTGCGTTCCGGCAGCATGTCTCCGATATGGCGTGATGAGCGAGCGTTCGTTCGTAGATGGGCCCACAAAACTCTCCGCTAACGGCGTACCCGTGTTTCTAGCAGCAGGAAGCGAGCGATCATATCTCAGGCAATTTTGTTTGTCACCCGGGAGACAGCCGGTCTCCCTGCTCATATCTAAGTTACAAGAAGGTGCCTACTAGCAAGAAGTGAATCGAGGCTTAGAATTGGTTTCTGCAACGCAAAGAGTGAGCGACCCTTAGAATTCCTACTCCCTGCGAGGTTCAAATGGCTACTACCCTTGCACCAGTCCACTTGAATAGAAAAGTCGAAGAATTCCTCAGCCAGAAACGCAAAATGCTGATCGGTGGCCAATGGGTTGAGGCCGCTTCGGGAAAGACATTCGACACCTTCAATCCCGCCACGGGAGAGGTGTTGACTTGCGTGCCCGAAGGCGACCGCGAGGACATCGACCGTGCCGTCAAGGCGGCGCGCAAAGCTTTTGAAGAAGGTCCCTGGCCCGAGGTTTCTCCAGCCCAACGAGGGCGCCTGCTTTTGAAGCTGGCCGACCTTGTAGACAAGAACCACGAGGAGCTTGCCGAATTGGAGACTCTGGATAACGGCAAGCCGGTCTTCTTTTCGCGTATTGCTGATGTGCCGGCCACCGCCGATATGTTCCGTTATTTTGGCGGCTGGGCGACGAAGGTGGAAGGCACTACCGTCCCGGTTTCCATGCCTGGCGCCAAGTATCTTGCCTACACGCTGCGTGAGCCAATCGGGGTCGTGGGCCAGATCATTCCATGGAATTTTCCGCTCATCATGGCGTCGTGGAAGTTGGCGCCGGCACTAGCCGTGGGCTGCACTGTAGTCCTGAAGCCGGCCGAGCAAACTCCCCTAACCGCGTTGCGTCTGGGCGAGTTGATTCTGGAGGCCGGCTTTCCGGAAGGCGTGGTCAACATTGTTACTGGTTTTGGCGAAACCGCCGGAGCCGCACTGGCCGCACACTCGCACGTGGACAAAATCGCCTTCACGGGCTCGACCGAAGTAGGGAAACTGATCGTCAATGCGGCTTCTGGAAATTTGAAGAAGGTCTCGCTCGAATTGGGAGGGAAATCACCGAATATCATTTTTCCGGATGCCGATCTGAAAAATGCCATTCCCGGCAGCGCCAATGCCATCTTCTTCAATCAGGGACAGTGTTGCACCGCCGGTTCCCGGCTTTTTGTGCATAAGAACATTTTCGATGAAGTGATCGACGGCGTGGCCGCGTTCACCAAAAACTTTCGCATCGGCCCGGGGATCGATCCTGCAAACAATCTCGGCCCGCTGATCTCGCAGGAACAGCTTGACCGCGTGTGCGGCTATCTCGACTCAGGAGCCAAAGAGGGCGCAAAGACGGTAGTCGGCGGACACAAAATTGGCGACAAGGGATATTTCGTCGAGCCCACCTTGTTGGTAGACGTTCGTCCCGACATGAAGGTGGTTCGCGAAGAAATCTTCGGTCCGGTGGTCGCCGCCATTCCTTTCAGCGATCCGAACGAAATTGCTGCTTCAGCGAATGCCACCACCTACGGTCTCGCTGCGGCGGTGTGGACCCGAGATCTGAGCACAGCACATCGCATGGCCGCCAAACTTCGCGCCGGAACAGTGTGGATCAATTGCTACAACGTCTTCGATTCCGCGCTCCCATTCGGCGGCTACAAGCAGTCGGGTTGGGGCCGCGAGATGGGCCACGATGCCTTGGAGTTGTACACGGAAGTTAAAGCGGTGTGCGCGCAGATCTGAGCACCCGGAAACAGCCGTAGATACGGGCGCTAGTACCTTATTCCAGCGGAAGGCCGACGTAGTTCTCGGCGAGAGTCAGGGCGGATGCCTGTGAGCTGGTGACGTACTCCAATTCCGCCAACTGGCGACGCCGGTCGAAGGGACGGTTTTCCGGAAACCGGTGCAGCATCGAAGTCATCCACCACGTGAAGCGCTGCACCTTCCAGACCTGCCTCAAGTAGCTTTCTCCGCTTCCAGTCCGGTATTCGCGCGGACCATTAACTCGTTGAACTTGGCTTCCGCGCCGGGATCTTTGCCGAGCAACGTGCCTGTCCACGCTGCCAGGAAACCCAGCGGGACGCTAACAATTCCAACATTTTCCAGCGGAAACCAGGGATTCGCCTGAATCAGGTGCCGCATTCCGTTGGCGGTGTTCGGCGGATCGATACCCATGAAATTCGGCCCGGCCACGAGGACGAAGAGTGTCGCCAGCAGTCCGACGGAGAGTCCTGTTACTGCCCCGGCCGTATTGAATCGCCGCCAATAGATCGAAAGAATGAGGACCGGAAAATTAGCGGAGGCAGCAGTGGCCATGCCGAAAGTCGCCAGAATTCCTGCGTTCGATCCGGGGCCCAGCACGATGGCGGCGACAATGGACACCGCGCCCACGGCGAGCGCCGTGATGCGGGCGACCAGGACCGATTCGTCCGGGTGCCGCTCGACTCCATGATGGACCACATTCATCCAGAAGTCATGGGCGAACGAAGTTGATGCGCTGATCGTCAAACCGGCCACCACCGCGAGAATCGTGGCAAACGCGACCGCCGACACCATAGCCAGCAGAACATCGCCCCCGAGTGCTTGGGCCAGCAAGGGCCCGCCCATGTTGGTTCCTCCATGCGTGAGAATATAATCAGGTCCTACGACGGTGGCGGCCCCAAGGCCGAGCGCTGATGTCATCACGTAGAAGCTGCCAATCAGAACCATGGCCCACACCACGCTCTGGCGTGCTGTCTTGCCATCCGGCACGGTGTAAAACTTTACCAGGATATGGGGAAGGCCCGCAGTCCCGAACGCGAAGATAAAAGCCAGGGACACAAGATCCAGCGGACCGTAAGGAGGCTTGTAACGAAGACCCGGCCGAAGAAAGTCGCTGACAATCAGTTCCCCATTCCGGTGATACACGATCCGACTGACTGCTGAGAAGAATTCGCCGACATGAAAATGAAAACGCCCCAGAAGCAGAAGCGTCAGACCGAGGGTACATGCGGACAGCAGCATGGCTTTGATGATCTGTACCCAGGTCGTTGCCAGCATTCCGCCAAACACCACGTATAGGATCATGAGGATGCCCACTCCTGTCACGGCCGCGTTATAGCTGATACCGGAACCAGAAAACAGCAGCGTAACCAGGGCACCCGCCCCGACCATCTGCGCCACCATGTAAAAGAGAACGATCGTGAGTGTAGTTAGAGCGGCAAGAGCTCGCACCGGCCTGGGTCGTAGGCGATAAGCCAGGACGTCTCCCACCGTGTATTTGCCGCTGTTGCGCAGCGGCTCAGCAACCAAAAGCAAGATCGCTATGAAAGCGATAAAGCCGCCAACAGAATAAAGAAATGCGTCAAAGCCCTGCAGAGCAATCAGTCCGACCACGCCGAGGAAGGAGGCAGCACTCATGAAATCCCCAGCCACAGCAAATCCGTTTTGCCATGCCGTGATTCGTCGTCCTGCCGCGAAGTATGCTCCCGCTCCCCTTGAGCGCTTGGACGCCCAGTAGGTGATTCCAAGCGTAAAAGCCACAAATACGAGGAAAATGGCAAGCGAAATGGACATTTCACTCCCCTCCCTGCCGGACACCCACTCTCGCCAGAATCTCCCTGGTGAGGACATCGAATTTCGCCGCGGCCTTCAGGTACAGCCAGGCGATCGTCCAGCCCACCACAAATTGTGAGAGGGCAAAAAGATAGGCAAGATTGACGGTTCCGATCACTCGCGCGGACATCAGCTTCGGAGCGAAACCCACAAGAACCGGCAGAAGAAAGTAGTACACGCAAAAGAAAATAAATGCCGGAATGATGAATACCTTCTTGAGCGCGAGCAAGTCCTGGAACTGCTGACTGGTAGCAATGCGGTCCCACTCTGTTCCGCCCGATTCGTGAAGTGCTGTCCGCTCCTCGCTCGCGTTCATCTCCACCCCCTGTGCGCGAGGATTGTACCGAAATCGCAGCCCGGCACAAGAGAAACGCCTCTTGCCGGCGACTACGCAGTCGGATTCATGCGATAATCGCGCTCGCCTTTCGCATGTCCTGACCTTATTGGCAGCGGGAAGAGTGTGAGGTCCTATGAATCAATTCACTAAGCTGAACAAACAATACATCGGTGGAGTGTGGCGCGACGGCACAAGCGCGAAGCTACTGGCGGATCGAAATCCGTTCGACGGAAAAACGATCGCGGAATTCAAGCTCGCGACCCGCGGTGACCTGGATGAAGCCTACCGCTCGGCAGCGGCGGCACAAAAGGTCTGGGCGGAGGTCAATCCGTTCGAAAAGCGGACCATCCTGGAGAAGGCGATTACCTGGATCGAGAAAAATGAAGGTGACATCGCGGACATCATTATCGATGAACTGGGCGGCACGCGCCTGAAAGCGATGATCGAGATATTCCTGGTGAAGACTTTTATTAAGGAGGCCTCGACCTACCCGCTCCGCATGACGGGCGAGATTCTGCCCTCCACGGTCGATGGTAAGGAAAACCGGCTCTATCGTGTTCCGGCCGGAGTCGTGGGCGTAATCAGTCCGTTCAATTTTCCCTTCAATTTGAGCATGCGTTCCGTCGCTCCAGCACTGGGGACGGGCAACGGAGTCGTGCTGAAGCCGCACGACGACACCCCGATCACCGGCGGAACATTGATTGCGAAGATTTTTGAAGAGACGGGACTTCCAAAGGGATTACTGAACGTCGTCGTGGCCGATATCGCTGAACTGGGTGACAGCTTTGTCGAACACCCGATCCCCCGGATCATTTCGTTCACCGGCTCGGAGGGTGTGGGCCGGCACATCGGAGAGGTCGCGGGTCGGTGTCTCAAGAAAGCCATCCTCGAACTTGGTGGCAACAGCGCAATGCTTGTGCTCAACGACGCCGATCTGGACGTGGCCGTGAATGCCGCTGTATTTAGCCGCTTCGCCCATCAGGGCCAGGTGTGCATGTGCTCCAACCGAATTCTAGTCCAGCGGGGCGTCTACGATCGCTTCCTGACGAGATTTGTCGATCGAGTTTCAAAACTCAAGGCTGGCGATCCACGAAAAGCGGACACCGATCTCGGCCCTCTCAACAGCCCGCGTCAAACGGAAAACTACTTGAAGCAAGTCCAACGTGGAATCGACGAAGGCGCCACGGTGGCTCTGCGAGGTAAGGCAGAAGGAAATGTAGTGTCCCCAACCATCTTCGCCGATGTGAAGCCAGACATGTGGATCGCTCAGAACGAAATGTTCGGTCCCGCCGTCTGTGTCTTGCCGTTCGATACCGAGGAAGAAGGCGTGCGCATCGCGAACAACAGCCCTTACGGACTTAGCGGCGCGATCCACACCCAGGATGCGGAACACGGCTCTGAACTGGCCAAACAGATCGAATCAGGGATGGTGCACGTGAATGATGGCACCATCAATGATGATCCGCTCATCGCTTTCGGAGGAGAAAAGGCCTCGGGCGTGGGGCGCCTGAATGGCAAGTGGGCGCTGGACGAATTCACTACCTGGAAATGGATCTCTGTGCAGCACAAGAAGCGCCACTATCCATTTGAGCTTGCAGCTGCGTCGTAGGACAAGGCATGAAGCCGTCAACCTCGCACATGTGGCCGTGGCCCGAATCGTTGGACGCGCTCTCAGCGGCCCCGGCCTTCCACAGGAAACTGCTGGAAAACGAGCGCGTCCGTGTTCTGCATACACTGATCCCGGCGGGAGCTCTCGTTCCTCTTCATACGCATCGATATCCGGCGGTGGCTCACGTCATCAGTACCAGCCATTTCATTCGCCGGGACCACGAGGGAAATGTCACGTTTGACAGCCGTCACACAGGTCTGTCTTCGACAGTCCCAGCAGTGCAATGGCTGGAGCCTCTGCCGCCACACACGGTCGAGAACGTGGGCGGATCGGAAATCAGTATCTTTATTGTGGAGTTGAAGGACGGCGAACCTACGCTCGCGCACCTGGGATGACAGCGCTTTGTTTTCGGGAAGCCGACTCTATTTCGCGGGCGGGGTCCCCGCAGCTGAACCTTTACTGAGCTTTTCCACTTCCTCCGCTGCGATGTGAAACCCGGTGTTCGCTGCAGGCACACCTGCATAGATCGCTGTCTGCATGAGGACCTCTTTGAGGTCGCACGGCTCCAGTTCGTGTTCCAGGCCGGTGCGCACGTGAAGGCGGAACTCCTCCATGCGACCGGTAGCGGCGGCGATCGCCAGTACCAATAATCGGCGGACTCTGTGGCTGAGACCGGGACGCGTCCAGATTGTGCCCCACGCATAGCGCGTAATGAGCGTCTGAAAATCGCGCGTCAAATCGTTCGCGGCTGCGATCGAGCGGTCCACGTGCGCGTCACCCAGAACCGCACGGCGCACCGTGAAGCCTGCGTCAAGTGGATCGGCGGAAGCCGCGGGCGGCGGCCGAAGGAATTCCAGCAGCGCCATGCTGAATGATCTCGGCCGCTCCAGATTCGAAAGATGTGCCGCGGGCAGGTGCACCGCACGAGCCCCCGGAATCCCGCGTGCCAGCACTTCGCCATGACCTTGCCACGGAGTCGAGACGTCCCTGTCACCTGCGATGACTAGGGTTGGAACATTGATCTTTCGCAATGAGGCGTTGTTATCAGCGTCGCGTAGCGCGGCGCAACATCCGGCATAGCCGACAGGGCTGGTGCCGAGAAAAACCGAGCGGATCGCATTTACTTCCGGACCGTCAGCCGCGAGGTTTTCAGAAGAAAAGAAGCGTCCCAGCGCCAGCGAAGCAATCGCCGCCATCCCGCCTTCCGACACGCGCCTGATGCGCTCATCCCAGTTGCTGCGAGGTCCAAATTGCGGCGAGGTATTGGCAAGAATCAGTGCAGTCAGATTTTCAGGCGCATGGATCGCAAGCCACTGTCCGATAGCTCCGCCCAGAGAGAGTCCACAGAATGCGAATTTGCTGATGTCCAGAGTGCGCGTGATTCCGAGTACATCGCGTCCCAGCAATTCCAGCGAATAGTCGCCTGGTGGCGCATCGGAGGCGCCATGGCCGCGCGTGTCGTAGCGGAGGATATGAAAGTGCGGAAGAAGGTCTTCCACCTGTGCCGCCCACATTCCGTGGTCGGTGCCCACCGAATGCGACAAAACCAGCGTGGGCTGGCCGGGTTTTCCTTCCAGACGGTAGTACAGGCGTGTGTTGTCGATGGTTACGAACGACAAGGCTATTGCTCCTTTTCGCCATCATCGGGCTGTCCAGCGGATGCGAGCAAACGTTTTCGAAAAGTCTCGGCATTGCCGAGATACAGTTCCGGGGATTCGAGTCCGGCGAGCGTGGTCTTATCGAGGTGCCCTGTAACTTCGGGCATCTCAGCGAGTACGTCTTTCAGCCGGCGTTTTTCAGCAACGCTCTTCCGGCTGGTAGCTTCCATGAGTTTGTGCGCAACATCGCGACCAAGCTTTGGCGCCAGCAGCATCATGGCGCGCTCTGCGAAGATCGCGCCGTTTGTGGCCTCAATGTTGGCGCGCATGCGAGCGTGGTCTACGGATAGTCCCTCTGCGACTTCGGCCATGGACGCCACTGCGACGGCAGTCCCCTGCATGACTGCGGCTACAATCGGCCACTCCGCTTGCCATCCTCCAACGCCGCGTTCGTTTTCCTGCACCATGGCTGAAAGGAAAGCGGCAACACTTGCAGAAACCCGGTGGGCTGCTGCCAAAGTCGCCATACAGCCGACCGGATTCCGTTTGTGCGGCATCGTAGAGGAACCGCCACGGCCCTCACCACTTGGCTCCGAGACTTCGGCGACTTCAGCTTGCATCAGTAAACTCACATCGCGAGCCATTTTGGCCAAACTGCCGACAAGCACCCCGCAAGCAGAGAGCAGGGCGGCCAGTCGATCTCGCTGCGTGTGCCATGGCGCATCTGGAAGGGCAAGTCCAAGATCAGCGGCCAGTGTCTGCGCGACAGCGAAACCCTGATCGTCGAGCGCGGCCAGGGTACCGCTGGCTCCGCCGAATTGCAGCACCAGCGCTTCCGAAAAGGCAACGTCTAAGCGACGGCGGCCGCGGCGGACAGATCCCAGCCACCCGGCCGCCTTCAGACCGAAGGTTATGGGCGGCGCAGGCTGCATCAGAGTGCGTCCCAGCATCACCGTGTTTGCGTGCGCTTCGGAAAGTCGACTGAGCGATTGTTCCAGCGACGAAAGGTTCAACATGCCCTGCGCTCTTTTGAGCAGAAGGACCAGTGCGGTATCTGCGACATCCTGACTGGTGGCGCCCCAGTGTACAAAACCCGCCGCCTCTGGATTGCGGGCACGCACCCGCTCGGTTAGGGCTTTCACGACCGGGATGCTGAGCGTTCCAGCCGTGAGTGCCGCGCTCGCTAAAGCAGCAGTATCGAAAAACTCCGCCCTGGCTGTGGCGTCGATGCTCTCGGCGGCCGCGGAGGGCACGATACCAGCCTTTGCCTCGGCTCGCGCAAGGGCAACCTCAAAGTCCAGCATCGCTTGCAAGACAGACTGGTCCGAGAATAAGTCAGCAAACAGGGTGGTGGTGGCGAAAGCTTCGAGCAGCCGCTCCGGCATCTTGAGTTGGCCCTCAGCCCCGCATTATAGACGCGGTCCCTACCAAAGACTCCGGCCGCGATGATCCCCTTGAACCTGGCACCTCTGCCGTGTGTCCGCCCGAGGAAATGATGCCCGTCCTGCTTCTTGTTGCTATCTCCCCGAACTTCCTTCCCAGCCGCGGGCTGAAACGTAATTTTGACTGAGACCCGTGAAGATCCAGGGCGCGGAATGCGGCGCGGCCTTTTTTTGACGTTGGTTGTATACGACCACTGGCAGGAGAGTGGTCAGGATTTCCACTCTCCTGCAGACTAAACCTTCATTCTTTCTGCAGATTGCATGTGTATACCAGGGTCTGCTGGGGCACTCGAGAAGGCAACGCCTTCAGGATCGTTCCTGGGCGACATCTTCTGCGTCGGCGTCATTCTTCACCAGGGACAATGCGGCCAGGAACACGGCGCGTTCGCAAGGGCGCACAAATTCGATGAAGGCGTCAAAGTCGCCATCCTGTACTCGCCGGATAAGAAGAGTGGCTTCCGCCGAGTCGATCTGGCAGCTCACGGCCGGAACACTTCCGATTTCCTTACGATCGTGACTGTGTGCATCATTCACGCAGCAATGATCGCTGGTTTCAGCACATAGCGGATCCTTGAAGTAGAACGCCGAGATGCCCGCCGCGTTCTGGTTCCAGTCCGGAAGGCGCTGCGGCCCTGCCGAAGCCAGATGTGCACCCGGTTGAGGTCTTGCAGTTTCCTCCGGGCAAGGGCCTTGAGAAATGGCACCGTCCTACAGACAAGCTCTTCCTCGGTATCGACCATACCGCAATCGTAGTATGGGACACGGACGCCAGCGTCAAGTTCTATTGACCCCAGGCGCCAAAGCCGCGGCTCGCGAATTGCAGGCCGGCAAAGTGAATTTTGTTTCTTCTGGTGTAGTAATGAATCAAACCGGACAGATGGGATTCAAAGCCTTGCTGGTGCGCGATCCCGACGGCCACGCCATTGAAATCGAGGAAAAGTAAATAAGGAGAAACCGATGAACGGTGACATTATAAGTAAGGCGTTCACGACAACACACGCCCTGGAACTTGAATACCGAAAGCTGTGCCTCCTTCGGGAGAATGAATCCGAATTCGAACCGTCCACGCGAACGGAGGAAATCGGGAAGCGACCGCTGGTTGCTGAATTGGCCTGTTTTGTGGACGTGACTTGGCAATAGGAGAGTTCTCATGACGCAGGAAGAGATTCGACTGTCAGAGTCGGGCGCGCGCCGGAAACACTGGAAGCGTTGGGGGCCATATCTCAGCGAACGCGCGTGGGGGACAGTGCGCGAAGACTACAGCCACTACGGAAACGCATGGGAATATCTGTCTCATGACCATGCCCGCTCACGCGCCTACCGCTGGAACGAAGACGGCCTGGCTGGCATCAGCGACCGACGGCAGATGATCTGTTTCGCCCTGGCGCTTTGGAACGAGCGCGATCCCATTCTGAAAGAGCGAATTTTCGGCTTGACGGGCAACGAGGGCAATCACGGTGAAGACGTGAAGGAGTACTACTTCTACCTCGACTCGACCCCCACGCACTCCTACATGAAATACCTCTACAAATATCCCCAGGCAGAGTTTCCTTACGCCCTACTGGTGGAGGAGAACCGGCGGCGCGGCAAGAACCAGCCGGAGTTCGAATTGCTCGACACCGGGGTATTCAACGACGATCGCTACTTCGACGTGTTCGTGGAATACGCGAAGGCCGAGACCGAGGACATCCTGATCAAGATCACAGTCGCGAACCGTGGGCCCCAAGCGGCAAACCTGCGCCTGCTACCCACGGTATGGTTCCGCAACACGTGGTCGTGGGGAGGGCGCGGGCGGCGGCCGGAATTGCACCTGGTACGCCAGGGCCCGAACCCGGTGATCGAACTGAATCATGATCAGCCCGGCAACCGCTGGCTGCACTGTGAAGGCTCTCCGGAATTGCTCTTCACCGAAAACGAAACTAACGCGCGGCGGCTCTTTGGAGTTGAGAGCCGCACGCCCTACGTAAAAGACGGTATTAACAACTACATCGTTCACGGCACGACGGGTTCGGTCAATCCGAAGCATGCCGGCACAAAGGCCGCAGCCCACTACAGGCTCACCCTTGGTGCGGGCGAGACGGTGGTTGTCCGTTTGCGCCTGGCCGACTCCGACTTCAAAGGCAAGAACGCCTTTGCCGGCTTCGACCAAACGTTTGCGCTGCGCCAGCAAGAGGCTAATGAGTTTTACGCTACGGTGATACCGCAAGACCTCTCCGCCGATGCGCAGAATGTCATGCGCCAGGGCTTCGCCGGTATGTTGTGGTCCAAGCAGTTCTATCACTATGTGATCAAAGACTGGCTGCAGGGCGACCCAGGCAATCCTCTCCCGCCTCCGGAGCGCAGTAAAGGCCGCAATCACGAGTGGACGCATCTGTACAACGCCGACGTTATCTCCATGCCCGACAAGTGGGAATACCCTTGGTATGCGGCCTGGGACCTCGCGTTTCATTGCATTCCGCTTGCGTTGGTGGATTCTGACTTCGCCAAAGAACAGCTCACACTGATGTTGCGCGAGTGGTACATGCACCCCAACGGACAGATTCCCGCCTATGAATGGGCGTTCGGAGACGTCAATCCTCCGGTGCACGCCTGGGCCGCGTGGCGCGTTTACAAGATCGACAAAAAGCGCAAGGGCAAGGGGGATCGCGCATTCCTGCAACGTATCTTCCACAAGCTGATATTGAACTTCACCTGGTGGGTGAACCGCAAGGACGCGGAGGGCATGAACATCTTCCAGGGCGGATTCCTGGGCCTGGACAATATCGGCGTGTTCGACCGCAGCGCCCCTTTGCCGACCGGTGGATATATCGAACAATCGGACGGAACCAGCTGGATGGCGATGTACACCCTGAATCTGCTGGCCATCGCGCTGGAACTGGCCAAGGAAGAGCCTTGTTACGAAGATGTGGCCAGCAAGTTCTGGGAACACTTTATCTACATCGCCCACGCGATGAGCCATCGTGGCCACGACAGCATGGGATTGTGGAACGAGGAAGATGGCTTCTTCTACGACGTGCTCAAGCTGCCCGATGGTAACCAGTTCCCCATGAAGATCCGCTCCATCGTGGGGTTGATCCCATTGTTTGCGGTCGAAACCCTGGAACCAGAGGTTCTCGACAAGCTGCCCGATTTCAAGCGGCGTCTGGAATGGTTCATCGATAACCGCCCCGATCTCACCAGGAACCTGGCTTGCATGAGCACCGACGGCGTGGGGGAACGCAGATTGTTGTCCATCGCTGACGCTGATCAACTCCGGAGCATTCTCAGGTTCATGTTGGACGAGCGCGAGTTCCTGTCGCCGTACGGCATTCGTGCCCTGTCACAGTTCCACCGTGACAATCCGTACAGGCTTTCCGTGCAGGGTATGGAGCACCGTGTCGACTACGAGCCGGGCGAGTCCACGACCGGACTGTTCGGCGGCAATTCAAATTGGCGCGGTCCCATTTGGTTCCCGGTGAACTACCTGCTGGTTGAGTCGTTGCAGAAGTTCTACCACTACCTCGGCGATGACTTCAAAGTCGAGTTCCCAACCGGGTCCGGCAAGATGATGACTCTGTGGGAGGTGGCGGGAGAGTTGTCACGCCGGCTGACCAACATCTTCCTTCAGGATGAGAAACGTCGCCGGCCGGTGTTCGGAAATCGCGAAAAATTTCAGACCGATCCCCACTGGCGTGACCTGGTCCTGTTTCACGAGTACTTCCACGGTGACTCAGGAACCGGAGTCGGAGCCAGCCACCAGACCGGATGGACGGGTGTGGTGACCAAGCTAATGCAACAGAGCGGAGAGGACCGCAAGCGCAAGAAAACGGTATCAGCGGTTGCCACGCTGGTCTCAGACTGAATCGTTTTATGCATATGGAATAGCTTACGACCCTCTTGGATCTGTCACTTTTCGGCGTTAGCTGCGTTTCACGACAAAGAAAGCAACTGTTTGCGAGCGACAAGTCATGATTCAATTCACCAAAGAAACGTGCGGCAACCTGGACGCAGCTCTCCGCCGGGAGTGGCTGGAGACCAACGGACTCGGCGGCTTTGCTTCCTCGACAATTATTGGGCTGAATACTCGCCGCTACCACGGATTGCTCGTGGCCGCCACCAGACCGCCGGTGGGCCGTGTCGTCCTGCTCTCAAAGATGGAAGAGACCCTCTTCATCGACGGACAACCGTTCGACCTATCGGCGAACTGTTATCCCGGCGTCGTTCACCCCCAGGGCTTTCGCTACCTGAAGCAGTTTCGGCTCGATCCCTTTCCGGTATTCACTTACGAAATCGATGGCGTCGAGATCGATAAAACCGTCTTCATGGTCTATGGTGAAAACAGCACTGTGGTGCAATACGAACTTAAGAAAAACAATCATCCGGAATCGCCGGAGAAGTTGCGGCTGGAACTCAGGCCGTTGATCGCCTTTCGCGACTACCACAGCACCACTCACGAAAACGGCGCCATTAATTCTGCCGTAGAGCAGAATCCAGGAATAACCAGCGTCACTCCTTACCAGGGGTTGCCGGCGTTGCACCTCGGCCACAACGCTGATGAACTGCGGAAAACCGGCGAGTGGTACCGGAACTTTGAATATGACGCAGAGCGCGAACGCGGCCTCGATTTCTCTGAAGATCTTTTCAACCCTATGGTCTTGCGCTTCGACCTGCGCCTTCGCCGCCCAGCCTCCGTCATTGCCTCCACGGAACGCCGCGATGTAGCCCTAGTGGCTGAATATCGGAAGGCGGAAATCACGCGTCGCCAGAGAGCTTCCGCATCTTCGCCGGTTGAGGACGCCTTTGCCCAGGACCTTGCCGCTGCCGCCGATCAGTACATCGTTTCCCGTGGCGACCAGAAAACCGTCATCGCCGGCTATCACTGGTTTAGCGACTGGGGCCGCGACACCATGGTCGCTCTGCCCGGCCTTACGCTGCTGACCGGCAAACATGAGGTCGCGCGCAGCATCCTGCGCACTTTCGCCAAGCACGTGAACCAGGGAATGCTGCCCAACCGTTTTCCTGATGCGGGCGAAACCCCGGAATACAACACCGTCGATGCCACGCTGTGGTTGTTCGAGGCCGCTCGCGCCTTCCTGGCCTATACCGGCGATCTGGAGTTTGTGCGCAACGAACTCTATCCCGTGTTCGCCGACATCATCGCCTGGCATGTGCGCGGCACGCGTTACGGAATCAAAGTCGACGCCGGCGGTTTACTTGCCTCGGGCGAACCCGGTGTCCAGCTCACCTGGATGGATGCCAAGGTTGGTGACTGGGTCGTGACGCCGCGCCGCGGCAAACCGGTCGAAATCCAGGCGCTCTGGTATAACGCCCTCTGCATCATGGAAGATTTGGCCCAGAAGTTCGGGGACGAAGCCAGCCAGAAGCGTTATCGCAATATGGCGACGGTTGCCAGTTGGAGTTTCAATCGCCTGTTCTGGAACGAGAGCACCGGCTGTTTATACGACGTCACCAACGGCGTTCCACCGGATCCGTCGATCCGTCCCAACCAGATCTTTACCGTAAGCCTGCCGCACAGTATGTTGTCGCCCGAACGCGCGAAGAGCGTTGTAGAGAAGGTCCAGGAGCATCTGCTTACACCGTACGGTCTGCGCAGTTTGGCGCCTACCGATCCGCAGTACCGTGGAAGATATACCGGCGGTCCTGTGGAACGAGACGGCGCTTATCATCAGGGAACGGTATGGCCGTGGCTGATGGGGGCTTTCATTACGGCCTACGTAAAGGTGAACGGAGGCAGTGATGGTGCCCACCGCCAGGCCGCCGAATGGTTGGTTCCGCTAAAGGAGCACCTTGCCGACGCAGGGCTGGGGCACATCTCGGAGATTTTCGACGGGGACCCACCCCAGCGGCCTTGCGGCTGCATCGCGCAGGCCTGGAGCGTGGCCGAAATCCTGCGGGCCTATGTCGAGGATGTGAAGGCTATTCGCCCAGGGGCACTGGTCGAAAGCCAACCTCTCCAGGCTCGTCCACAGACCTCATGCGCAACTTGAGTACGAATGCCCCGTCTCCGGTATCCACGCACAACAAGGAACTCGGCCATATCCCAGAGGTTCTCATTTTCGGAGACTTCCCACCCAGCCGGTTCGGCCATCCCGGCTTGCGCAGAAGTCAAGCTTAGCGGATGATCTTTGGGTTCGTAACTTCGGCGGCGCGATGGGAGGATGGAAATGAAGCCTGCTGTAACGGAAACTTCAGGAGCACGCAGGATGCGGCCCTTGAAACCATCAAGCTTTGTAATCCTGATTCTGATCCTTGCATTTTCCAACTACGGGTTTGCCGCTGCGCCGCGCTGGTCCGAGGAAAAAGCCAATGGCTGGTACCAACAGCAGCCCTGGCTGGTGGGCAGCAATTTCATTCCGGCCAACGCGATCAACGAACTCGAAATGTGGCAGGCGGATACTTTCGATCCCCAGGAAATCGACAAGGAATTGGGTTGGGCCCAGGGCCTGGGCATGAATACCATGCGGGTCTTTCTCCACGATTTGCTGTGGCAGCAGGATGCCGCCGGCTTCAAGCACAGAATCGACGCCTTCCTGACCATCGCGGACAAACATCGCATCCGTCCTGTATTCGTGCTCTTCGATTCCTGCTGGGACCCCTTCCCCAAACTCGGCCCGCAACATCCGCCAATTCCCGGAGTACACAATTCGGGTTGGATGCAGAGTCCGGGAGCGACTGCGCTAAAGGATGAGGCGCAATATCCACGACTCAAGGAGTATGTGCAGGGCGTGGTTGGGGCGTTCGCCAACGATCCGCGAGTCCTGGCCTGGGATTTGTGGAATGAACCCAACAACGGCAACGGAGGCGCGTACGGAGCGGTCGAACTGAAGAACAAGGCAGAACTGGTGTTGGCTCTGTTGCCCCAGGTCTTCAACTGGGCGCGCGCGGCCAACCCGTCACAACCGCTTACCAGCGGGGTTTGGGAAGACGATTGGTCGTCGCCGGAGAAGTTGTCTGCGACAGCGCGCATTCAACTGGAGCAGTCAGACGTGATTTCATTTCACAACTATAGCTGGCCGGAAGACTTCGAAAAGCGGGTGGAAGGGCTGGAAAGCTATCACCGTCCGATTTTATGTACCGAGTACATGGCCCGTCCCATGGGAAGTACGTTTGATCTGATCTTGCCGATCGCTAAGAAACACCATGTGGCGGCGATCAACTGGGGATTGGTTGCCGGCAGGACGCAAACCTATCTGCCGTGGGACTCCTGGCAGAAGCCCTATGTTCTGGAGAAGCCGCCGGTATGGTTTCACGAAGTCTTCTATCCCGACGGCAAGCCTTACCGGGAGCGGGAAGCCCAGATCATTCGTGAATTGACGGGCGTGAAGTGACCGTGTGTGGGTCGGACACTCTTGTCCGACGCCTTTGACCTTGACTTTTTTGGGGAGAGCTTCGTGGTCGAGGCGGGCACATCGGTAGCTGCAAGAATTCAAGATCGAACGTCAAAATCAAAGTCAAAGGCGTCGGACAAGAGTGTCCGACCCACATGTATTTTTTTAAAGAATTCTTTCGTGCGAATAGCCTGCGGCCACGAGGGCGGAGAGTAATTCGGCAATCTGGTCTGGGCCCCTCGTTTCCATCGTGATATCGATGGCGGTTTCTCCCAGATTTACCCCATAGTAGGCGCGATCATAAGATGTCTCCACGATATTCGCCCGATGGTCGGCGAGAATTCCGGTCAGCCGGTGCAGGGCTCCAGGGTAGTCGGGAAGATGGACGCGCAAGCGCACCAGGCGTCCATCCTTTACCAGGCCGCGCTCGATGATTCGTGACAGCAGGGTCACGTCCATGTTGCCGCCGCCGACCAGCACTGCAATTTTCTTCCCCGCCATATGTATCTTGCGATTGATCAGAGCTGCGATGGCGGCCGCGCCGGCGCCTTCGGCCATGGTTTTTTCGCGCTCCAGCAGGAGCAGGACCGCGTTGGCGATTTCTTCTTCGTCCACGGTGACGATGTCGTCCACGTATTTCTGGACCAGAGGCAAGGTGCGATCGCCGGCCCGGCGAACGGCAATGCCGTCGGCGACGGTGGCGGCAGCAGGCAGCGTCACAGGTTTGCCCTCAGCTACCGCCGCCTTCATCGATGGCAGCCGCGCAGTCTGCACTCCAATGATTTGGATTTTTGGATTCGTTTCTTTAATGGCACAGGCGATGCCGCCGATCAATCCACCGCCGCCAATGGGAACCACCACCGCCTCGATTGCGGGATGTTGATGCAGCATTTCAAGTCCCAGGGTACCCTGGCCGGCGATGACCGCGTCGTCATCGAAGGGATGAATGAACGTGAGATGTTGCTGTTGGCCTCGCCGGATCGCTTCTTCACAGGCGTCATCGTAGTTGGCGCCATGAAGGATGACTTCCGCGCCGTAGGACTTGGTGGCGGATACTTTAATCAATGGCGTCGTGAGCGGCATGCAAATCAGGGCCTTGATCCCGCGCCGCCCGGCGTGATAGGCCAGACCCTGCGCATGATTCCCTGCCGAAGCTGCAATCACTCCCTGATCGCGCTCTTGCGAGGTCATCGTCAGTAGCTTGTTCAGCGCGCCGCGCTCTTTGAACGCGCCCGTCCTCTGCAGGTTGTCGAGTTTGAGGTAAATGGAGTTGCCGGTAAGCTGTGAAAAAGTGGCGGAGAGAGTGCAGGGCGAAAGATAGATCGAGGGGCGAATGCGCTCCAGGGCGGCTTGGACGTCGGCAAGAGTGATCATTGATTTTGGTAGCTGCATTCTACAGGGAGAGAGGCTTTGTGTGGCGCAGGCGCCCTCGCCCGCGACCGCTGCCAGTCAAAGTCAAAAGCCGCGGTGCGGGGGCGCCCGCGCCACACAACCAGCTAGCCTATGCCTCTACCGGCGCACCTGTCGCCACGGGCAATTTTGCCTCCTGCCAGGCGCCAAATCCGCCGCGAACGTTGATGACATTCTGAAAGCCCGCCCGCTGCAGCAGACTGCAGGCTATCATGCTGCGATAGCCGCTCTGGCAGTGGACCGCCAGCGGAATATTGAGGTCAACCTCCGGAGGAGATATCCGGAAGCGGTCCAGGGGCCACCACGCCGCTTCGTCAATGTGACCTGCCATCCATTCTGCTTCGCGGCGCACGTCGAGCGCCCGCACTCTGTTTTTTGCCAGCTGCTGCTGCAACTCCTGGACGCTAATCTCGCGCAGCGTTGCCAGATCAAGTCCGGCCCGCTTCCAGCCTGCGACGCCGCCTTCCAGGTACCCGCGTTCCACTTCGATGCCAACCCTGGCCAGGCGGAGGCGGGCTTCCGTCAACTGCTCCGGCGCATCGGCGATGAGCACGGGACGTGATGACAAACCGAGAATCGTTCCCGCCCAGGAAGCGAATTGTCCCGACAAAGGAATGTTGACGGAGCCGGGCACATGGCCGGCGGCAAACTGCTCTCCGGGGCGGATATCCAGCGCGATCACACCTTCTTCCAGCATGGTCTTCAGTTCTACGGGCGAGATTGCTTTAAGTTCCGGCAAATCGGAGAGCGCAGGCGCCCCTCCGCGATTGATCTCCGCATCCTGCAGGAAATATTCGGGACGCGCAGGCAGATTGCTGGTCATCTGCCTGATGAACTCCTCGCGGCTCTGGATTTGCAGAGCGTAGTTGGTTAGGCGCTCGGTGCCAATCGTGGACGAGCGCTCGGCGCGCATGTTGCGGCCGCACAGCGAACCTGCGCCGTGGGCAGGATACACGAGCACTTCGTCCGGCAGTTTTAGGAGTTTGTCATGCAGGCTGTCGTAGAGCATGCCCGCCAATTGCTGGGGCGTAAGGGTCCGGGAAAGGTCGGGACGGCCGACGTCGCCGATAAACAACGTGTCCCCGGTCAATGCGGCCCACGGCTCTAGCGGCTTCTCGTCATCAGTAACTAGGAGACAAATGCTCTCCAGAGTGTGCCCCGGAGTTTCGAGAACCTTAATCCGGGCCTTGCCGAAACGCAGCTCGAAACCATCGTGAACCGCCACATGTGGGAATTTTGCCCCGGCCTGGGCGCCGAAATAAATCTGGGCTCCGGTACGGGCGGCGAGTTCCTTGTGGCCAGAGACAAAATCGGCGTGCAAGTGGGTCTCAAAAATGTGACGAATAGTAAGACCGTTTTCCTCGGCGGCCTTCAGATAGAGATCTACGTCCCGCTGGGGATCGACAACGACCGCCTCGCCTTCGGACCCGAGCATATACGAAGCATGAGCCAGGCAACCGAGATAGAACTGTTCGAAATACATAGAGTGTCCCCGCAGACGGCCGGAGTTCAACAAACCGTCTGCACTTGATGATAACTCCGAATCTGTCGTGATTGTGACACGGCCTGCGTAGGCCCCGACGCCTTCGTCCGGGTGGGCGAGCGAGGCTCGCCAGTTTTCTCGGCAGATCTTGCGGAGCTTCGCTCCTGCCGGGCAGATGAGGACATCTGCCCCACGTGAGCGGAAGCGGGAAACTTTTCCACATGGCTTTGGGTTAGAATCGCGGCAACCGACGCCGCAACCTGGAAAGCATTGCGCCGTCTGCTAGTCCCTCTCCCGGAGGTAGTTTGATGTACCGGTCTTCATCTGGTAGCACCTCAACGGTCAATTCATGGCTGGATGTGCAGTCCGCGGTACGAGGACTCACGCAGGATTTTGCCACTGCTTTCAATACCGGAAACTACGATCAGGCGGCAGCCCTATTTACTTCCGACGGGTTCCTGATGCCGCCACAGCGCGAAGCGGTGCAGGGACAGAAACCGATCGAGTTGATGCTTCGCAAGCTCGGCGAAGCCGGATACGAGAATCTTCGTCTGGAAACGACTCGGGTCGAGGAGTCGGGCGATATGGCGGTAGAAATAGGGCGTTACACGGTTGCCGTCCAGCAGGCGAATGGTACGACCGTTGCTGATCGGGGCAAGTTTGTGCAGGTCTGGCGCCGGCTTGGGATCTGGCTGATGACAACGAACTGCTGGAACAGCGACCTGTCTGCGCTGAAATAACAATGCGGTGTGGCGCCCCCCCCGCGAGCGCTGGGCGCAACGTCAGACCTCGGCGCCACCTCCCCAAGAGTCGATCTTCAGCCTCGAAAAACGGCGGCGCCGTCTCCCCCCAAGAGTCGATCCTCAACCTCAAGAGCCGCGGGCGGGGACGCCCGCGCCACACAGGCTTGGCGCCGCCTGACATCCGGCCTCGCCTGCGTCTACAATGATCAGACGCAATTGACTTCAAGAGATCAGGAGAGTCGCATGCAACGCAAGGCAAGCGCAATATGGAAGGGCGGTCTTAAAGACGGCAAAGGAGTAGTTTCGTCCAGCAGCGGCGTGTTGTCCAATACGCCTTACTCGTTTGCCACTCGTTTTGAAAACACGCCTGGAACCAATCCGGAAGAACTGATCGCCGCGGCGCATGCCGGATGCTTTTCCATGGCACTTTCCGGACAATTGGGCGCCGCCAATCTTACCGCCTCGAGCATCGAGACCACGGCCACGCTGACCCTGGAAAAGCTTGACTCGGGATGGGCCATCACCACCGTCCATCTCGACGTCGTGGGGCGCGTGCCGGGCGCGGACAACGCGGCGTTTCAAAAAGCCGCGGAAAATGCCAAGAGCGGGTGCCCCGTGTCCAAGTTGCTGAAGGCAAATATCACGATGACGGCGAAGCTGGAAGGATAAAAGCGTCGTTGGCCGTTGGTCGTTGGCCTCCAGTTGTCATCCTGAGCGGCGTGGATGCTTCGCAACGCGAAGCAGCCTCAGAGTCGAAGGACCGCCACCTGCTTCATTCATTCGCTTCCTTGCGGACCTATGCGTTTCCAACTCCGGGCACGATCATCGCGATGATAGGGGTCCTTCGACTTCACGCTCAGGATGACAACCAAGGACCAACGAGCAGCGATTAGCCTTTCCCGTTCAGTATTTTCCTGATCTCGCGATTGATACGGGCTGCGTCGCGCGCAGCGACGTCAATCATCTGCGCCCATTTCTTTTCCCGGCCGTCGAGCTTTGCCTCTTGCAAAAGATAGGCGGCCTGCAGGACCGTCTCCAGCGAATTGCTGAGATCGTGGGCCAGGACACGGAGATTGGCGATCACATCGACCGGCTTGGCGGAATCTTCCATGGCAGTCCGGAGTTTGAACAGTCTGCGCTGCCCCTGTAGAATATTACTTGCAGTCCTTCCTGGAAGGCGGCCTCGAAGAAAATGCCGCATCCCAGTCTTTCTTGCCATCGTGGCGGAATTGGCAGACGCGCATGGTTCAGGTCCATGTACTCGCAAGGGTGTGGGGGTTCGAGTCCCTTCGATGGCACCACTATTTTGCACTGATATAACGGTTATCTAATCGGCCGCTCCCGGCAACATCCTGCCACGTTTGGTTTCCGGTCGCAGCCCCGGAACAAATTTCAAAAGTCGGCACGCTGGAAGTCGAGCACGGCGGCCTTCCCTTCCGCCCCGCGGATCACTGAATCGAACTGGCGGCCGATGAGAAGACGTTGTTTGCGTTTGAGCCCACCAGGCGAATCGTGCCCACCACCAATACCAGGATCACAGCCAGCATCACGGCGTATTCCGCAATATCCTGGCCCTCGTCATCACTCCAGAGTCTTAAAGAGAAATCAGTCATGGCATTCCTTTCACATTAGAAATTGTTCGCTCTCGCAAGCGCCGGGTTGAAGAAAACGTTGGCTGAAAGCGGACGATCTTCTTCCGCCCCAGCCAACGTATACTTGTTTCAGGCTGGCAGCTCGTGCTTCGCCAGGTATCGAATGGTGCGTTGGGCGTCTTCGAGTTCCATCAGTTCCCGTGGAACTGTACTATCGCCAGAACGTACTTCAGAGAGCCGGTCTTCAATGGCCTTCTGCGCTCTTTCCAGTTTCGGCAGCAGACGCGTCGGATCCAACTCAAACACGGCATCCTGAAAAGCCTGCTTCCATTTGATTTGAGTACTTGCATTCGAGACTATTTGCATGAGAAAGCTTCTCCTCGAATTGAGATTGGGCTGGCGAACGGATGGTGGGGAAATCCTGCGAGGCCAAGCACTGCAGGTTTCCGGGGCTCACGTTACGGGGCGATAAGTCTCAGCAACGAAGAACGCAGGTGGAGAAAGCAGACAAAGTTGGAGAGGGTGTGACCGGCGCAGACCTCTCCACGTATCTGCTCTTGCTTGAGGAAGCGATACGCGGGAAATATGCCGCCTCCCGGTCCGATTGAGCCAGAAGGCTTCCTGCGGACTCTTTCAACCCTTCCCTTTGGATATACGCAGTATCAAATTCCCTGAGATCGTCGTGATTCATCGCCAGGAACATCGCGGCAAAGGCGGCGAGAACCACAACCAGCGTTCGTAGGAACTTTCCTCTCATGATCGGCGTAAATCAGATGCTCCAAGTTTAACTCATTATCAGACCCGGTTGAAACCTGTACCGAATTTTTTTAGATCGCCGAAGTCCGCTACTCGGGCCCGAGTGCGGGCATCGGCGGCTTCAGGCCGGCCGGCATTTCCGGGTCCGGAGTGGGGTTATGGCTGGGCGGGTAAAACCGGCAAAGACACCGGATTTACCGCCGAGGGATCGTCTCGCAGCTTAATGTAGAGCAAGGTCCCGTTCGGTCGCGGCACGCTCAGAGTTGACTGCGCAAAGCCCACGGGGACCGGGACCGAGCGTTTGAACTCAGGGTCCGAAGCCACCGCACCGATCAGAAAGAGGTTGGTTCCGTAAAGATTGCACTGCTGGTCCGGACTCTCAGGACAACGCACTTCCTTAAGAGTCGGCAACCGAACCAGGGTTGCCAGTGGTTGCCAGTCCCCCTGGGATTTGCCGCTCACTGCGCGGAAGCGAAGCGGGCCGAAGGCAGAAGCTCCGAGGCCCTTCAGCGGGTCGAGAACCGCCATTACGGTTTGCGCATCCTGCGCAATCAGGGTCCCGTCATCCAGGCCCAGCGACACGCTGTACGACGCGTCCGCCGTAGCCACCTCGATCTTTTCCGAGCGCGGAAATGTTTCCGGGATTTCCGCTTTCAGAAAAAAGGAAAGCTTCCCGTCCTGGGGCAATTCATCCTGATTGCCCAGCCGAATGGCGGACGGCGTCGGGCCTGCTTGAATGGTTTTGTTGAGTAGTGTGACTCTGGGGCGTGGCGGACTGACGACGGTCTCAACATTCAACACCCGGCCATCGTTGAGAGTTATGTGAGCGATGACTTTGTCGCCGGCATGCAGCGTGGACATATCTTTGGCGTCGGTGGCCAGCCGAAGTTCATCTTTGTTGTCCACGCGCCCGAGCCCCGCCGGAGCGAAGTGGATACCGTTAACCTCTCCTCCAGCCACTTCGTCTAGCCGGGCTCCAATCAGCGTTGCCTGAGTATCGCCGGCATTGATTGAGAATGTATCCAGGCTGGCGGCTTCGGAATAGCTGCGCAGTGCGACTTCATCCACTTTGCCGGCACCGTACTGCTTTACCAGCATTGTGATCTTTCCCGGAGGCTCTTCTTTGAGCGGAACTTTCAGTTCCAGTTCATCGGCCTTCGGTGACGCCCAGGTTGGCCTCAGCAATTTCCCTTTGTCATTCTTCAGGGTGACTGCCTCGACGCAGGCCGCGGCGTCCGATTTGAAATGCAGGGTGTCCTCGCGGCCTACGACCAGCGCGCTTTCGTCAGCCGAGGCGAGGACCCACTTTGCCGGATGGGCATTTTGCAGGCGAAAGGCCGGTCCCTCGAAGGAATCGAAGCCCCAGTTGCCGCGAAGCGTTCCTTTGACTTCACTTTCCAGTTTGTCTGCCGCCACGGTACGGTTAGCGATGGAAAAACCACCGCGTGCCGCGTCTGCCGTGGCCGGCAAATCAACCGCACGACCCGCCTTGTCGGTAACATGCAAAACCACACTGTGGGCGTAGTCGGTGGAGAAGACTACCGGAGCGCCTTCCGCCGCGAGCAACAGGTCAGGCTTTGCCAAACAGAGCATTTGGTTGGCATCCACGGGACGGAGCGGAGGCAGTTGCGCCGCCTCCACTGCCGGCAGACTTACCACCATCACGGACATGGGTTTGCGAAACGACGGCGGATTGTTGAGCTTCAGATTCAGTTCACCCAGGTGCGGCAGGGCCAGCGCCGGAATATAGCGGTACTCCGGAGTATGAAAACTCTCCATCATTTTCGCCAGATCCACGACCGCACCGACGTAGGGACTGTAGGCGCCGCCGCCCGCCAGTCGAGTGGTGCTCAGCTGCCCGATGAGATCAGGTCCGCTTCCAGAGGTAAGTGCCGCCACCATGGATTGGCTGTGGCCATCATCAAGCACCAGTTGATCGGGGTTCTGGGTGAGACACGATTCCTGCTGCTGCCTGGGCTTCTGGAAACAATCATTATCGATCTTGAGGTTGAGACTTCGGGCCAGGAGCACAGACCGATCACGCAGGGCGCTGGCCTCTCCACCCGACATTTCCTTGACTGCATTCAAATATTTGTCCAGACGGGAGCGGTCCAGACTGGCCTGGTTCAGGTCCTGCGAGGCGCGCACGAATGCTCCGGGCTTGCCTCGAACCGCGGACCGCAGGGTGCCAAAATCGCCGCCGGTTTGAGGAGCCAGGAAGATCAGCGCCTGTTGCGCCCCTGGCGGCACTGTGATCACAATCCCCTCTTCGCGCACGCGTTTGTTCCACGTTTCCACTTTCGTGAACCAGTTCTCGGGAGGCGGATTGGTAGATCCGCGCAGAAATGCAGGGATCATCAGGAAACGCACCGATTCCCCTTCCGGCATGTCAGGATGGATCCAGAGGCGATCCCCCGCTTGCAGGTTAGGCACCAGTGAAATGGGCAATGTCTTTCCCGCTCGGGTCACCCTCACTTCTATTCTTGGCCCAGCCAGATCAAAGGCCGCAGTGTCCGCCCGAAGCAAACTAGCGGAGAGCAATACGAAAGCCAGCTGCAAAAAATGGACTCGACGAAACATTCCTTTATTGTAAGAGGTTCCGAGCGGTTGATGGGACGCTGGAAGGGCAGAAAATGAGGTCCGAGGCCACACTAAAGTAAGCGCCTCCGAACTCGATTTCGTAGGCACGAGGAGTACGCCCCCTCACCATCGAGAAATTATGTCCGAGAGTGCCGAGCGTGCTAACCTTAACGGCGGGAACGCCCATGGCTTCGGCAACCAGCTATGATGAACCATAAAGCGACAATTCTTCACATTCTGCTTCTTACTCTCTTTGTTTCCGCCGTGATGGGACGAGAGGCTGCGCCGGCAAAAGGTAAACACCAGGTTCGTAAGGAATCGTTCGGACAAACCGGGGACGGGAGGCCGGTCGATCTGTTTACATTAACCAACTCAAAGGGCCTCGAAATACGAGCCATCAACTACGGTGGCATCATTGTGTCGCTGCGAGTGCCGGACAAGAGCGGCAACCTGGGCGACATTGTTCTCGGCTACGACAAGGTGGACGGATATCTGCAGAATCCCACCTATTTTGGCGCCATCGTCGGACGGTACGCCAACCGCATTGCCCATGCCACGTTTACCCTCGACGGTGTGAAATATACGCTGGCCAAAAATGACGGCCCTAACTCTCTGCACGGCGGATTGAACGGATTTAACAAACAACTCTGGGAGGCAAAAGAGTTCAAGAACGGAAAAGGCGTCGGAGTTGGCTTCAGCTACCTGAGTAAAGACGGCGAGGAGGGATATCCGGGCAATCTTAAAGTCAAAGTCATCTACACGCTGACCGACGACAACCAGTTGATTGTGGACTACGAGGCGACCACCGACAAGGCCACCCCGCTCAATCTTTCCCAACACACCTATTTCAATCTGGCTGGAGAAGGCAACGGCGATATTCTTGGGCACCATCTCCTGCTCAATGCGGACCGGTTTACGCCGGTGGACAAGACCCTGATCCCGACCGGCGAGCTGCGAGCTGTCCAGGGCACGCCAACGGACTTCAGCAAGCCTACAACGATCGGCGCGCGCATCAACAACGACTACGAACAGCTGGTACTGGGACACGGCTACGATCACAACTGGGTGATTAACCGCAAGGACAACAGCCTGACCCGTGCCGCCATGGTGCACGAGCCCACCAGCGGGCGAGTGCTGGAGGTCTTGACCACCGAGCCAGGATTGCAGTTCTACTCAGGCAATTTTCTGGATGGGACGATTACCGGGAAGAACGGGCACGTCTATAAACAGCGTTACGGCTTTTGCCTGGAGACGCAACATTTTCCGGACTCGCCCAACCATCCGGACTTTCCGTCAACGATTTTGAGGCCGGGGAAGACCTTCCACTCGCAGACCGTGTTCAAGTTTTCGACTGAATGAGGTAGCGTCCGCGGTTCAATGTGGGCGGGTATCTCAAGAAGCCGGGGTGTGTCAGCTTCCACGCCCTCCGTGCTGCCCGTATAATCTTCAGATTCCCTATGGCTGCTACTCTTGACCAGATCGTCGCTGCCACGCGCCGCCGAGTCGCTGATGCGAAGCGCTCAGCCGACGTGCGCCGGTTGGAGCGAGAGGTCGAGCAGCATGTCCCGCGTGGCTTTCGACGGGCCCTGGCAAGCCGGACTGGACCGGCCATCATCGCCGAACTGAAGAAGGCATCGCCCTCCCGCGGACTGATTCGCGCAAACTTTAATCCCGAAGGCCTGGCTGGGGAGTTGGAAGCAGCAGGGGCGGCGGCACTGTCCGTGCTGACGGATGAAGAGTTTTTTCAGGGCTCGCTTGAGAATCTGCAACGCGCTTCCGCCCGTACCAAGCTCGCTTGCTTGCAGAAGGATTTCGTCGTTGACGACTTCCAACTCCTGCAAGCGCGAGCACACGGCGCCGACGCGGTCCTCCTCATTGTTGCGGTGCTTTCGCCAGCGGAATTAGTTGCTCTGGTCAAAAGGAGCCGCGAGCTGAGCTTGGATGTACTCTGCGAAGCCCACAATGAAGAAGAGTTGCACCGCGCGCTGGACACGGGTGGCGATCTCATTGGAGTGAACAATCGCGATTTGCGGACGTTCAAGGTGGATGTGAACACCGCTCTCCGGCTGGCGGAAATGATTCCGAAGAATGTAGTCTCCGTGGCGGAGAGTGGGATCGAGAGCGGCGCGGATATTTCCCGTCTGCGCGCGGCGGGATATCACGCATTCCTGATCGGTGAGTCTCTGATGAAGGCAGAATCGCCAGGAGTAGCGCTGAGGACTCTATTGGCAGAAATGGAACGCGAAAGCTCTGCCGTCAGTACGAAACACTAATGCTTCTGAGAACTCCCAACTGGCAACCGAGAACTGGGCTTCATGACTTGGATCAAGATTTGCGGCACTACAAATGCCGAAGACGCTCTGACGGCCGTTGACGCGGGCGCTGATGCTCTTGGGTTTGTTTTTTACGAGAAGAGTCCGCGGAAGATCGATCCGGAAACAGCAGGCAAGATTACAGCGAAGCTGACGCCAGGCATCGAAAAAGTCGGCGTCTTCGTAGACGAGCCGGTTGAGAGCATTCTGCTCACCATGGCGCAAGCAGGTCTGACCGCCGCGCAATTGCACGGCGACCAGTACCGCAAACCGGGGATCATACAACGACTCAAGAGCGCCCGGGACTTGAAAGTCTTTCTGGTTGTGTCGGCCGATAAGATCAGTGGTGCTGACTGGCACACGAGTAGAGGCCTCGGCATTAGCGCCGTTTTCTTTGACTCAGGAACGCCTCAACTGCCGGGTGGCACGGGAAGAATATTTGATTGGAAGACCGCCGCGCCGACGATTGAAGAGATTGTCAAGGACGTAAACGTGGTCATTGCCGGAGGCCTGAACTCGACTAACGTCACTGAGGCGATCCGTATACTGAGACCCTGGGGAGTCGATGTTGCATCCGGCGTTGAGGCCAGGCCGGGGAAGAAAGACCCGGAAAAGGTCCGCGCCTTTGTAGAGGCGGTTCGGCAGGCAGATAAGAAGAACTGAAGATGGCAACAGCAAAAATCCAACTCCGACCCACAGCTTCTTCGGCTGGGCGCTTCGGCGTCTATGGCGGACGCTATGTTCCCGAGACGCTGATGGCGGCGCTCGACGAACTGGAGCGGCATTACGAGAAAGCAAAACGGGACCGCAACTTTCAGAAGCGCCTGAACCAACTTTTGCATACCTATGCCGGCCGTCCTACGCCGTTGTTCTTCGCGCAGCGCCTCACGAAGATTCTGGGCGGCGCAAAAGTCTATCTGAAGCGCGAGGACCTGCTTCATACCGGCGCGCACAAAATCAACAACTGTTTAGGACAGGCGCTGCTGGTTGAGCGCATGGGCAAACATCGTGTCATCGCTGAGACCGGCGCGGGTCAGCATGGCGTGGCTACCGCCACCGTATGCGCGCTGCTGGGCTTTGAATGCGTCGTGTACATGGGGACGGAAGACATGCGGCGCCAGGAGCTCAACGTTTTCCGTATGCGATTGCTGGGTGCCGAAGTCCGCGGCGTGGATTCGGGCTCCCGCACCTTGAAAGACGCGATCAACGAGGCCATGCGCGACTGGGTCACCAACGTGCGCACCACCCATTACCTGCTGGGCAGCGTGCTGGGCGCGCATCCTTATCCGACCATGGTGCGCGACTTTCACAAAGTCACCGGACGCGAGGCTCGGGCGCAGATTCTCAAGGCGGAGGGCAGGCTTCCCAAAGCCATCATCGCCTGTGTTGGCGGTGGCTCAAATTCCATCGGTATTTTTTACGAGTTTATCAAGGACAAGAAAGTACAACTCATCGGCGTGGAAGCCGGGGGAGAGGGCAACGCCTGGGCGATCATGCCGCGCGCTTCCGCGGCGGTTCGCCAGGCGTGCTGCAGGGGACCTACTCATATGTGCTGCAGGATGAGGCTGGGCAGATTTCGGCAACGCACTCCGTTTCGGCGGGTCTTGATTATCCCTCCATTGGTCCGGAGCACGCCTGGCTGAAGGACACAGGCCGTGCGGAATACGTTTCGGCAACTGACCAGGAAGCGCTCGAAGCCTGCACCGTGCTGGCGCGAACGGAAGGCATTATCCCAGCTCTGGAATCTGCCCATGCCGTAGCTGAGGTAATCAAGCGCGCGCCCCGGATGAAGAAGTCCGAGGTGGTGATGGTGAACGTTTCCGGACGGGGCGACAAGGACATTGGAATTTTGCGGGAGAACCTGAAGTTGGAGTGATCGTAGTCCGTTGGGCAATTGAGTAATTGGGGGATTTGGTTCTCTGCTTTTCTTCACCGATGCCGCTGCGATTCCAAAATCGTCCTGCTCTCGTCGCCTATCTCACCTGCGGCGACCCCGATCTCGCGATCACGATGGACATCGCTCTTGCTGCCATTGACGCGGGCGCGGACGTAGTTGAACTGGGTGTTCCATTCAGCGATCCCGTGGCTGACGGGCCTGTAATTCAGCGAGCCAGTGAGAGAGCGTTGCGTCACGGGACTTCCCTGCTGCAGGTGCTGGAACTGGCCAGGAAAATCCGGAAGAAGTCGCAGGCCGGGCTCATCATCTTCACTTATCTGAACCCGGTTTTGCGCATGGGAATGGAAAAGTTCAGTGCCGCTGCGCAGGATGCCTGTGTCGATGGCGCACTGATCACGGATTTACCGGTGGAAGAATCACGCGACTACCTGGTCGAGATGCAAAAGAGGGGGCTGGCGACTGTGTTTCTGGCGGCACCTACCAGCACCGATGCGCGCTTGCAGCAGATTGCGCGGGCCTCCAGCGGATTCGTGTACGCGGTCTCGCGAACCGGGGTGACCGGGGCCCGCCAGCAGATGCCTGAAGACGCACCGAAACTGGTAGGCCGCCTGCGCAGGTATACTGACCTGCCGGTCGCGGTAGGCTTTGGCATATCCACTTCGGCACAATTTGAAGCGGTGGGAAAATTTGCCGATGCGGCGGTGGTGGGCAGCGCGATCGTCGAGATCATTGAACGTAATCCGGGCAAAGAAGCCGAGAGTGTGGCACAATTTGTAAGGCAGTTCTTAGTCTCCGGTCGTCAGTCGTCAGCACTCTCGCGCTAGTTGGCTAGAGGAACGACGGCATCTTTCTCACAGCATTGGTAGTCAGCTTCTGGCCAGTTACGGCCAAGGACCACCGGCTAGACATTCAACGACTGACGACTGACGACTGACGACTGAAGACTGCTTCATGGACATTTCCGACTGGCGCAAAAACATTGACGAATTGGACCGCACGCTGGTGGAGTTGTTGAGCCGGCGGGCGCAGGCCGCCCATGAAATCGGCAAACTGAAGCTCACTGCGGGCATGCCGATTTATGAGCCCGACCGGGAGCGCGCGGTATTTGAAAACGTGCGGAAGACCAATCCTGGTCCCTTGCCGGACCGCGACTTGCTGCGCATTTTTGAGCGCATCATGGATATCATGCGCGGTATCCAGCAGCAGGAAATCGCCCCCCAATCCGCTATAGATGGCGGCGGCGACACGGAATTGGATAACGACGTGAACGACTGAAGGCAGTTTTCAGCCATCAGCTATCAGCCGTCAGTCTCAACGGTCTCGCTGATAGCTGACAGCTGAGGGCTGACGGCTTTCTTATGATCGTTGCAATGCAGGAATCAGCGACCGATGAGCAGATCCAGCAGGTGGTAGAACACCTGGTCCGGATGGGCTTCTCTGTGCATCGCACTACTGGTGAGCGGCAGACCGTGCTGGCCGCGGTGGGCGCTCGCGTGGATTTTGACACGCGCAATCTTGAAGTTCTCTCCGGCGTGGAGCACGTTCACCGCATCAGCGCACCTTACAAACTGGCGGGACGCAGTTTTCGTCCGCAGGGAACTATCGTTGAGCTTGCTCGCGGGGTGCAGATCGGCGGCGATCAGGTAGTGGTGATGGCTGGGCCGTGCTCGGTGGAATCGAAGGAGCAGTTATTTACCGTGGCGGAAAAGGTGGCCAAGGCGGGCGCGCGGGTGCTGCGCGGCGGCGCTTTCAAGCCGCGGTCTTCTCCTTATTCGTTTCAGGGATTGGGCGAGGAAGGGCTCAAGTTGCTGCGCCTGGCCGGTGACCATTTCAACATGTCGGTCATCAGCGAGGTCATGGAAATTTCGCAGATCGGGCTCATGCTGCCTTACATTGATATTTTTCAGGTGGGCGCGCGCAATATGCAGAACTTCAATCTGCTGCGCGAACTGGGCAAAGTAAAGAAGCCTGTCCTGCTCAAGCGCGGCATCGCAGCCACGCTGGAGGAGTTGTTGCTCTCCGCCGAGTACATCATGGCGGGCGGGAACTACGATGTCATTCTGTGCGAGCGCGGCATACGCACTTTCGAAACCTATACTCGCAACACGCTCGATGTATCTGCGATTCCGATCATCAAGAAACTGTCGCACTTGCCCATGACCTCCGATCCGTCGCACGGCACCGGGTTGCGCGACAAAGTGCCGCCCATGGCGCGGGCCTCGCTGGCAGCGGGCGCGGACGCGCTCCTGATCGAAGTGCACCACGATCCGGACAAGGCGTTGTCCGACGGCGCGCAGTCTCTCTTCCCTGATCAATTCGCCAAACTGATGGACGAGTTGCGCATGATCGCCCCGGCGGTAGGACGCAAAGTGGCATAGCCGTTTTCACCACAGAGGCACAGAGAAATCCTAATTGTGGTTTCGTACCTTCTGGCGAGCGAACCGGGCAATGAAGGTTGCAGCGGTGGAGGCTTCACCGTTTCACATTTTCCTCAGTGACTCTCTGTCTCCGTGGTTAACTCAATGGCAATTCGGCAAATCACCATCATCGGCACAGGCCTCATCGGCGGCTCCTTCGGGCTGGCGTTGAAGAAGCGGCGTTTCGCCGGCCGGATCGTGGGCTGCGACCGCGCCCCGGTGCTGGAGCAGGCGCGGGACACAGGCGCGATTGATGAGGGCCATACCAATCCCGCGGACGCGGTACGAGGCAGCCAGGTGGTGCTGCTGGCAGCGCCGGTCGGCGCGATCGTTGAATTGATCGGACGCATTGGCCCCGCCCTGGCGCCGAAGACTCTGCTGACCGATGTCGGGAGCACGAAGGCAGAAGTTCTCGCCCGCGCGACGGCTACGTTCGGCAAGAACGTTGGCCGTCGCTATCTGGCCGGACATCCCATGGCGGGGAAAGAACAGTCGGGAGCCGAGGCCGCTGACCCAGATCTGTTTCAGGGGGCGGTGTGGTTTGTGACGCCAGCTCCGGGACAGGAAATATTTGAAGGCACAAGTGGGGAATTTCTGGAGTTGGTGGAGCAAACCGGTGCGGGCATAGCCAGCATGGATGCCGATGCGCATGACCAACTCTGTGCCTGGATCAGTCATTTGCCTCAGTTGATTTCCACCGCCCTGGCCGCCACCCTGGTGGACGAGTATGGCGAAAACGCTCCGCTGCTCGAAACCGGAGGGCGCGCCCTGCGCGAGATGACGCGCATTTCAGCCAGTCCTTACTCGATGTGGCGCGATGTCGCGCTTACCAACAAGAAGAACATCCGGCACGCCCTGCTGAAGCTGGAACAGCGCCTGGCGCACATAAGGGAGAACCTGGACACGCGGGAATTGGCGCTCGAGTTCGAGCGGGCCCATCATCTCAGGAAAGCCGGCGTTAAACCACAGAGGACACTGAGGACACGGAGTAAATAAGGCGTCGATGTGACGACCCACCGTTTTCTGATTTTCGTTTAGAATTTTTGCCTTATGCACAAAGTCGTAAACAGCGCCGACGAGGCAATTCAAGACATCGCCGATGGCGCCACTATCATGATCGGTGGTTTCGGACTTTGTGGCATCCCGGAAAATCTGGTCCGCGCCCTGGTCCGCAAGGGAGTGAAGAACCTTACCACCATCAGCAACAACGTGGGCGTCGATGGATTGGGTAACGGTCTCCTGCTGGCGGCCGGCCAGATCATCAAGCACATCGGGACTTACGTGGGGGAAAACAAGCTGCTCGAGCAGCTGGTCTTGCAGGGCAAACTGGAGTTGGACCTGGTGCCGCAGGGAACTTTTTCCGAGCGGATTCGCGCCGGCGGCGCCGGCATTCCCGCATTTTTTACGCCTACAGGAGTGGGCACGATCATCGGCAAGAACAAAGAAACGCGTGAGTTCGATGGCCGCCAATACTTGATGGAGCGCGCTCTCAAGGCCGATTTTGCATTCGTAAAAGCATGGAAGGGCGACAAGTGGGGCAACCTGGTATATCGCAAGACGGCGCGGAACTTTAATCCCATGATGGCTACCGCAGCCCGGGTAACGATTGCGGAAGTTGAGCGCCTGGTCGAGGTGGGTGAACTGGAACCTGATCTGATTCATACCCCCAGCGTTTACGTGCAGCGGATTTTTCAAGGAGAAGTTTTCGAGAAGAGAATCGAGCGCAGAACGGTAAGAAAAGCGGGATAGACCTGTCTTTGGCCGACGACCAACGACTGCTTTGATGAAAGACACCGACAAACGCGAGCGCATCGTAAAGCGGATTGCCCGCGAACTGCGCGACGGCTTCTATGTCAATCTCGGCATCGGCATGCCCACCCTGGTCGCAAATCACGTGCCGCCGGGTATGGACGTGATTCTCCAGTCCGAGAATGGCATGCTCGGCATTGGTCCCTATCCTGTCGAGGGCGAGGAGGATTGTGATCTGATCAATGCCGGCAAGGAAACCGTAAGCGAGATGAAAGGTACGGCGTACTTCTCCAGCGCAGAATCATTTGCCATGATCCGCGGCGGCCACATTGACCTGAGCGTGCTGGGGGCGATGGAGGTGGATGAGGAAGGCAATCTGGCAAACTGGATGATTCCCGGAAAGATGGTCAAAGGCATGGGCGGCGCCATGGACCTTGTGGCGGGCGCACGACGCGTGATCGTTGCCATGGAACACACCACGAAAGATGCTCAGCCCAAGATTCTGAAAAAGTGCACCTTGCCTCTGACCGGCGTCAAGGTGGTGCATACGATTGTCACCGAAATGGCGTTGATCCAGGTAACGCCGACCGGATTGGTGCTGGAAGAAGTGGCGCCCGGATTGACGGCGGACGATGTCCAGGGTGTGACCGAACCTACGCTCATTCTCAGTCCCAATATTAAAGTGATGGAAAGCTGAGGCTGAATGGAGGACGGGCGTCCCGCCCGTCGCACTAAGCGCGGGCGAGTCGCCCGCGACCACATTGAACCATTCAAGCTGATCAGTTCGTGCCGCTCTTCAGCCTGGCCGCCTCGAACTCGTCGCCCTTCTGCCAGCCGACCAACTTTGGCAAACTGGCAGCCTGCCAACCCAGGGCAAAGCCGAAGCGGGCCATTACCGCATCGCCAGTGAAGTCCGAGTCGGCATGATACTCATCGCTGGGCTGGTGATAGTGATTCTCAGTGTATTCATTTGCCTGCTGCATGCCCCAGGCAGCGTCGTGGCCCTTGTATTTGACGCCTTCATTGATGGAAAACGCGGGAATGCCCACGCGGGCTAGGCTGAAATGATCGGAGCGGTAGAAGTGCCCTGCTTCAGGATGCGAATCGGGGCGAATCGCCAGACGGAATTCCTGGGACAACGCCTGCACGGTGGGATAGAAGGTAGTCCGCTCGCTGCCCGAGACTTCCACTTCTTCCGGGGCGCCGAGAGGGGGAACATCGTCATAGTTCAAATCCAGAGCGATCTTTCCTGCCGGAATGGGAGGATGTTTGCCCAGGTATTCCGAGCCCAGCAAACCCTGTTCCTCCGCGGTCACGGAGGCAAACAGGATGGAACGCCGCGGTTTTTGCGTTGCCATCGCGTAGGCATGCGCCAATTCCAGCAGGATGCCACAGCCCGTCGCGTTGTCGTCGGCGCCGTTATAGATGTTGTCTCCCGCCATGTCGGGGCGAATGCCGAGATGATCGTAATGGGCCGTGTACATGACCGCGTCAGTCTTCATTTTCGCGTCGGACCCGGGCAGCATGGCGATCACATTGTTTGATTCAAACGGTCGAACCTTGCTGATCATGTGGGCCTGCAGCTTTACTGGAAGAGGCACGGGATGGAAATCCCGCGAGCGCGCCTGCGCCATCATCTGGTCCACGTCCAGGCCGGCCATGGCGGCCAGTTCTTTGGCGGCATCGAAATGAATCCAGGAAGCAACTTCCAGTTTTGGCGAACCGTCCAGCTGGAGATGGGACTGCTCTCCCGAATTTGAGTTGCGCACCACTTCCCAGGGATAACTGGCCATCTCGGTCTGGTGGATCAGGATCGCGCCCACCGCGCCCTTGCGAGCCGCTTCCTCGTATTTATAAGTCCAGCGGCCGTAGTAGGTC
>JAIQFF010000173.1 GCA_020073395.1 Terriglobia bacterium | reverse complement strand
GCGCGCCTGGGGACCCTCGATGGGCGTAAACGAAGGAAGATAAATCGGAGACAGATAAACATCCTGCCGGGTAAGTTTCAGTTTGAGCAGTCCCTTGTCAGTCTCTACTTTCTTGATCTCGCTCAAGGTCGCGTCGAGAGAATCGAAACCCTGCTGGCGCGGAGTCGAAGGATCGATCACCAAGTCCCCGAGGCCATCTTCGCCGGCCGGTTTGCTGGGCGGCGCCGGATTCCCCTTTTTGTCATAAGAGGAGAGATAGATCAGGCGCACCCGGTCGTGACTTAACTCGCACTTCACCGCCTGATCGTGCTTGCGGTCGCGCAATTCGGCATAGAATGCAACCGGCAAGCCCTGGCTGGCGACTACATCAAAACTCGTGGTTGCCGCGTGACCGTCGTTGGCCTGCATGAAGACCAGCCCCATCAACTGGTTGGCTTCGGCACCCAGGGGAAACAGCGCGAGCGCGATCTGAAGATGCTCACTGGCCCGCGCCAGTTGCTGTTGGGCGTACGCAAAGGGGATGGCAAAGCCACCGACTCGATACTTTGCCTTGCCTTTGTCTTCCTTCTTTTTCACGCGCGCGCGCTTGGCCCGCAAGGCGCTGCGGTTTTCGGGCCCATTGAAAGTCAGGTTCAGGGCGCGGTTAAACAGATCGGCGACGATGTCCTCGGCTTCGTCCACCTCTTCGTCATACTTGGCCTTCTTCGGATCCAGGGTGCTGAGGTGGAGGTTGGTCTCGTCCTTGGCGGCCTGATCGGAAACCAACTGCTGGTAGCGGGTGAAATTTTCCCGGGCTCGAGCGACGTCACCCATGGCCTCATAGAACAGACCCAGTTTCCATTTGGTCAACGCGAATTCAGGGGCGAGTTCGCCTGCCTTGTTGAAGGCTGTCAACGCGCGATCATACTTACGCTCGGCCAGGCTTCCATACGCCGACGCATACAGCCGGCGAACCTCCACACCGTTCTGACCGGGCAGGGTCAGCAGCAATTTCAGGTCAGCGATTCGGGCGCGGGCCTCGCCGGCGTCGAGGGCGTTGGGCGACATTTCCAGATATTTTTCCAGCAGCCTGACCGCCTCCGCGGTTCGTCCATTCGACTCCGCGCAATTCGCCAGATTGAACGTCGCTGCCGGACTGTTGGCTAACGTACCCTTCAGTTCGATCAAAGCATTGCACAAACTGGACCTGTGGCTGGCACGGGTGTCGCTATGCGTGACCACTGGCCGGTCCGTCTTCAGGAACGGCTGAGCCGCCGGCTGCGCGGGCGGGGTTTCGGGAGCTGCGGGCTCTAGTTCGGAAAACGACTCCTCGGCTCCGCCTTCATCTTCCAACGATGCTTCCAGTCCCACGCTGTCGGCAAGGTTGTCCACTCGGAGGATGCGATCCCGGTCGCTCTCATTCACCGAAAGTCCGTTCTCTCCGGTGGTAAAAAAAGTCTGAAGCTGCAGCAGTTTCTGCTTTTGCTTCGGATCGACGGTGCCGGTCTTGGTCTTCCTCAGGTATTCGAGGGCCTGGCTGCGGTCGCCGAGCTGGTGGTAGCAGAGCGCAAGATTGTAGGTCAGCACGGGCTGGAAAGCCTGCAGCTTCATGGCTTGGTCGAGCACCGCGGCAGACTCCCTGAACTTGTGCGCCTCATAAAGTTTGCGTGATTCGTTCAATGCATCCTTCACTTGCTTGTGAATCTGGTCATCCAGGCGCTTGATGGCATCGGTGACGTTGTTCACTTCGATCAGTGCTTGGGATTCGGCGTACTTGGTGCGTGCTTCTGCCAACTGTCCGGCGTGCTCAAGTCTCTCGGCTTCTGCCGTTATGGTCTTGACTTGAGCTTCAAGTTCCTTTTTCTGGGTCTTTTCCAGATTTTCTGCTGCCAGTGCGGAACACAGTAAGAAGATCAGGAGAATCGTCTTGGTGCGCATAAGCCCCTTTCAGGAATCTCTTCGAGTACGCGTTCTGTGCGTCTGACAGGAGGACGGGAGTTCCCTGGGGGGCGGGCTCTCCCTACAAAGGCACACCATTGTATGCTCAATATCGCCCAGGACGGGCCGTTCTTTGCCTTTGCGGTTTTTCCTTGCGTCCTTTGCGGTCTAGGATTTGAGCACGTTCAAACCCGTAACCGCTAAGAGAGCAACGAAAAGGGCGGCAAATGAGACGTTTTTGCTTTCGACAAGACGAGAGAGAGGAGTGACGCCATGACTCCAGCGGATTTTCGACGCATCGCACTGACCTTGCCGGAGGCTGTCGAAGGCTCCCATTTCGGGCAGGCTGACTTCCGGGTGGGCGGAAGAATCTTCGCCACGCTCGCGCTCGAATCGGAAGGTTACGGTGTGCTTCTGCTTACGCCCGAGCAGCAGGCCGGGATGGTCGAAGACGAGCCTGAGATCTTTTCTCCGGTTCCCAAAGGATGGGGACGGATGGGCGCTACCCGGGTGCACCTGGTCAAGGTGGCGCCGGACATACTGGCCGCCGCACTGCACACGGCGTGGCAACGAAGGGCGCCGCCGCGGCTCTTACGCCCGAAATAGTAGCTAAGGCTTCGCCGGCTCGGAATCGACTTCAACTCCTGACCGCTTGAAGGCGAAATGCAGTACCCATGCCCTCGCGCCCGTATTGGCCTGAGCTGGGGAAAACTTCCACTGTTGTGCTGCTTGCATGGCCTGACGGGCGAAGTACTTACTAGGCCCGGCGGAAATGAAGTTGGCCTTCTCTACGTTCCCCGGGGCATCTACCCAGACTTTCATTCGGATCCTGATGGTGCCACTGATCGTATTCTGCGCTGACTTGGAAATTACAGGCGAAACTTGCTGCCGAACACTGCCTTGATCGGAGCTTGCGACGGTCGCAGCGCTCGCCGTAGCGGCAGGGGCAACCGGAGCGGCGGCTCTGGAACTCTGGCGATCACTGCGCGGTTTCGTCGCCGAAGGTTTGGCTGCATCCGTAGGCGTCGGCACTGTCTTCGGGGCGGCGCTTTGGGTTTCAGGCGTAGCCACTGGTTCAGACGAAACAGGTGGGGTGGAGGAAACAGAACTGGCTCGCTGAGCGTCAGGACGTGGGTTCAGCAGCTTCGGACCAATCAACAGAGCAGCGACCGCCAATACCACGGCGGCGATAAGAAGAATGTAGCGCCACTTGGCAGACCCCGCCGGTATCCTGACGGTCGAAGGCTGGGGCGACGTCGATGGGGCGGACTGCAGCCGCGTAGCGATATCCGCCACGGTACAGCGGCGCTGAGGATCGAGGCGCAGACAGCAGTGGGCAATTCCCATGAACGGCGCCGGCACCGTCTCCGGTAAGGGCTCCGCGATTCCCTCGCACGCGGGCAAGCGCTGGGTGAGCGCTTCCATCAGCGTCATGCCCAGTGACCAGGCGTCGGACGCCGGCAAGATGTTCCCGCTCGCGATCTCAGGCGCGTCGTACGCGCTCGGAGGAGCGCTGACGCCTGCCGCCTCGCCGGTCCGCAGCAGGCTGTCGCTCGAAAGCTTTAACTGGTCCTGCGCCGCCAGGACATTCGATGGCTTCAGCCGGCTGTGAACCAGTCCTTTCCCGTGAATGTAGGTCAGGGCGTCCAGGGCCGGTTCCAGCAGGTCGCGTACTTCTGCCGGGGTGAGCGCACGGTGGGGAAGAATCTGCGCCAGGTTGTCCTCGGCGTACTCCATCACCACATAAAGGAGGACCACCTTATCCAGCTGGCAACTGCCCGATTCGAACAGCCGCAGCAAGTGGGGGTGAGACAACTTCGCAGTCGCTTCCCATCGCGAGAGTTGGACTCCGGCGGTGGACGGATCCGCCGGAATGAGTTTGATGACTGCTCTTTGCGGTTCCCGCCCACGGCGTTCTGTCAGGAAAACCGCGCTGTGCGCGGTGCCGCCAAGATATTGGCGGAGTGGGAAGGTGCCATTCACAATCTGGCCCTCCCACTGTTTCCAGTCCCGCATCATCCTGGTTCCCGTTTGTCCGCTGGTCTGCATGCCCGCTATTGTAAGCGAGCACCCGCCCGCGTGGGCCAGCCTGTCCGACAAAATATAGCGCCGGCGTCCCGCCCGCGCAGGCGCCGGGCTGGACACCCGCCGGACTGCCGCCGGGACGGCGGCGTTACATGGGCTCAATCGCCGGGTTTTTCGTTTCTCCACTTACTGTCTTGCTGACGCATGATTTGGTAGCATTCGCAGCAGGCACTTTCCAACCGGCTTCGGTCAACGATGTTGACGTTCCCGCGCGAGTAGGTAATCAGCCCGGCCTTCTGCAGGATGCCGGCTGCGACCGTAACGCTGGCCCGGCGCGTACCCAGCATGTGGGCCAGAAATTCCTGGGTCAAAGGCACAAGGTTGGAGCCGATCCGGTCCTGACACATGAGCAGCCAGCGCGCCAGTCTTTCATCCACTTCGTGCAGCCGATTGCAGGCCGCCACCTGGGTGCCCTGCATGGCCAGCATCTGCACGTAGCGTTGCAGGCGATTTGCCAGAACTGGGCATTGGCGCACCGCTTGGGCGATTCCCCGGGCGCCGACTCGGAAGGCGCTGCCTGCAATCTGGACCACTGCCTGGGTGGGACCGCTGCTGAAGCCCACGATCAGAGGCAACCCGACAAAGCCGTCCTTGCCGGTCAAACCTACTTCCACGCTTTTCCCCTCGGCCAAGACGGTCAGGATCGAAGTCATCCCACTATTCATGAAATAACCAAACTGGATCGGCTCACCCGGTTCAAGCAAGACGTCGTGTGTTCTCAGTTCGACGAAAGTTAACTGCGGAAATATCGCTTCGCGTTCTTTCGCCGGCAAACTGAGCAGAATCTCATTCTCCACCGGCTGGGCATCGATGGAGGGCGCGGCTTGACCGTCGGGCTTCACACGGGGACGATAAGGTTTGTCAGGCATGGCGGATCCTTGCGCAAAAGCTTCAAACGTCTGATTTCGCAGGGAACCGTCACCGTGAGGCGCGGCGGGAAGATGCGTTATGAGACCTTTTTAACAGTACGCGCTGGCGGAGTTGTTTACTAGGCAATAATCATGGCAGAGCGAATCGGGGAATGAGCGGGCGGACCGGCGCTCCTCCCCTGCCCCGGCGTCATCCTGAGGGACTTCAGTCCCGAAGAGATTGCCCCGAGCGAAGTCGAGGGATCTGGCGTGTCAGCACAGCTGCCGGTACGCCACCAATCCGCTTCACGCCTCGCAAAGCTCACCATGCCTCCCGTTTGAGCGCACTATCAGCTTCCGCTGGAGACCGCCGTCCAGGCCGAGTTGCGGCCGGAGGATGCGAGCACGGCGGAGATGAATTGCATGCCGGCCACGCCATCTTCGACCGTCGGCACCAGTAAAGAAGACGCGGCGGCGAGACGCTTCTCCAAGCGGGCGCTGATCTGCTCGGCTATGTCGGTGTAGAGCTGCGCGAAGCCTTCGAGGTAGCCCTCGGGATGGCCCGCCGGCACACGGCTGGCGTGCGCGGCTGCCGGAGTCGCGCCCGGCCCGGCGCGGTAGATCAGAGTGGGTGTCTTGCCCAGCGGAGCAAACCACAGGCAGTTGGGATCCTCCTGCCGCCATTCCATGCCGCCCTTTTCTCCGAAGATCCGCAAGCGCAGATTGTTCTGGTTACCGGTCGCAACCTGGCTCGCCCAGAGCATTCCGCGGGCGCCTCCCGCGAAGCGCAACATGATTTGCACATGGTCGTCGAGACGGCGGCCGGGAACGAACGTGGAAAGCTCAGCCGCCAGCTCCCGGCAATTTAATCCGGTGACAAAACAGGCCAGGTTGTACGCGTGAGTTCCAATGTCTCCCAACGAACCGGCGGGACCACTCTGGGCTGGATCAGTGCGCCAGGCGGCTTGTTTCTGTCCGGTCTGCTCCAGCGGCGTGGCCAACCAGTCCTGCGCATATTCAACCTGGACCACGCGAATCGCTCCCAGTTCGCCCTCGGACACCATCTGCCGGGCCTGTCGCACCAGCGGATAGCCAGTGTAGTTGTGAGTTACGGCGAAGAGCAGGCCAGTGCGGCGCACAGTCCGCGCCAGATCCTGAGCGTCCTCCAGCGTGGTGGTGAGCGGCTTGTCGCAAATGACGTGGATGCCGGCCTCGAGAAATGCTTTTGCCGGCGCATAGTGCAGATGGTTGGGGGTCACAATGGCGACGGCATCAATACGATCCTTTCGGGCCGCCTCCGCGGACGCCATTTCCGCAAAGCTGCCATATGCCCGCTCCGGGACGATGTGAAGGTCCAGCGCAGCGGCTCGCGACCGCGCAGGATCGGAAGACAACGCCGCCGCCACTAACTCGAAACGATCATCAAGCCGAGCGGCGATGCGATGCACCGCTCCGATAAATCCGCCCGGGCCACCGCCTACCATGCCCAGGCGCAAGCGGCGGCCTGGGGTATCGTCGCGCTTTATTTCCAGACTCACGGGTTCATCCTTTATAGCTATCAGCTTGAACTAAGACTGAGAACTGAGATCTGACAGCTGACAACTGATAGCCTCACTCCAGCCCCATCATCCGGCGATTCGCGGCCTCATCGGAGCCGGAGCTGGCGAAATCGTCGAACGATTGATTAGCTGCCTGAATAATATGGCGGGATATGAAGGGCGCTCCTTCAGCCGCTCCCTGCTCGCTACTTTTTATACAGCATTCCCACTCCATCACGGCCCAGCCTGCGAAGCCGTACTGCGTCAGCTTCGAGAAAATGCCTGCAAAATCAACCTGCCCGTCACCCAGCGAGCGAAATCTCCCTGCCCGTTCGATCCAGGGCTGGTAGCCTCCGTACACGCCTTGCCGCGCCGAAGAATTAAACTCGGCATCCTTCACATGAAACATTTTGATGCGCGGATGATAGAGGTCGATAAACTGCAGATAGTTCAGCTGCTGCAGGACAAAATGACTGGGATCGAACAGCATGTTGCAGCGGGGATGATTCTTCACGCGGTCCAGGAACATCTCGAAGGTGACGCCGTCGTGCAGGTCTTCTCCGGGATGGATCTCGAAACATAAATCGACTCCCGCTTCGTCAAACGCATTCAGAATGGGCAGCCAGCGGGCGGACAATTCCTCGAAAGCGGTCTCGATGAGCCCGGCCGGGCGTTGCGGCCATGGGTAAACGTAAGGCCAGGCGAGGGCTCCTGAAAAAGTGGCGTGGGCTTTCAGTCCAAGGTTGGCCGACGCCCTGGCCGCAAAGCGCAGTTGTTCGACCGCCCACTCCTGCCGGGCTCTCCGGTTTTCGCGCACCGAATCCGGCGCGAACCCGTCGAACATGGCGTCGTAGGCGGGATGCACGGCCACCAACTGGCCTTGCAGATGGGTGGAAAGCTCAGTGAGCTGCAGACCATGCGTGGCCAGGGTACTGAGCACTTCATCACAATAGGTCTTGCTCTCAGCGGCTCGTTTCAGATCGAACAGGCGGCCGTCCCAGGACGGAATCTGCACGCCCTTGTAGCCCAGGCTGCCCGCCCAATGCGCAATATGCTGCAGACTGTTGAACGGAGCAGCGTCAGCGGCGAACTGCGCCAGAAATATTGCCGGACCCTTGATGGTTTTCATCTCTCGAAGCTGACCCTCTCCAAATATTCGCCAGCTAATTTACACCGGATGCAGATGCCGCGTCATTCTTGAGTATCTCCTTCCCGTCGTTTGCGGCTTTTCCTTGCGTCCTTTGCGGTTAAGATCCTTGGACGATGCAGACCAGGTCAAACCCTTTACCGCAAAGGACACGCTAAGAAAAGCCGCAAAGGACGCAGAGTAAACCGCTACCTTGTGCGAATTGGCAGGCTGGGCGAAACTGGTCGTCACCCACTATTGCGTCCTCGCGAGTCGTCTGAAGGGAGTTTTTCATGCGCGGTAGCCTGCACGCACTCTTTTGCCTGTTGTTACTCTTCCCTTTTTCTCCAGCACAGGAGGCGCCGGCTCCTCAGGTTGCAGCGCCAGGTTCGACCCCGGCGGAGCAAACGACGTCCCCCGCCAAGCCCCGGCTGAAAATTGGAGTGGCCCTCGAAGGCGGCGGGGCGCTCGGACTGGCGCACGTCGGCGTGCTGCAGTGGTTTGAAGACCATCACATTCCCATCGACTACCTCGCGGGCACAAGCATGGGCGGTTTGGTGGGCGGGCTCTACGCCACCGGCAAGAGTCCGCAACAGCTTCGCCAGTTGGTTGAAGAACAGAATTGGGACGTCATCCTGGGCGGAGCCATACCCTACGAGGACCTGTCCTTCCGAAGAAAAGAGGACAAGCTCGCGTTTCCCAACTCGATTGTGCTGGGTCTGCGGCGAGGTCTGGTGCTTCCCGGAGGACTGAACGCAGGTCAGCAGATCAGCCTCCTGATCGACCGGGAAACGCTGGCGTACTCGGGTGTGCAATCGTTTGATGATCTCCCTATTCCCTTCCGCTGCGTGGCCACCGATCTGGTGAGTGGAAAACAGGCCGTATTCAAAGATGGACCGCTTTCCACCGCCATGCGCGCGACCATGGCGATTCCTGGCCTCTTCTCTCCCATCCGCGAAGGGGAGCACGTCTATGTCGATGGCGGACTGGTGGGCAATCTTCCGACAGACGTGGTGCGCGCCATGGGCGCGGACATCGTGATCGGCGTTCATCTTCAGACCTCACCCGCCGAGGCCGACAAGATCCAATCTCTTTTCGCCATTCTGGGACGGTCCATCGACGTGGTAGTTGCCGGCAACGAGATCCGCGGGTTGGCCGGTGCGGACCTGGTGGTGAACGTGGGGCTGCAGGATTTCAACTCATTGGACTATCCGAAGTCAAAGGAGATCATTGAGAAAGGCTCGGAAGCCGCGGCCCAGAAGTCCCGCCTGCTTGAGACCTATGCGCTGGATGATGCGGCCTGGGCGCAGTACATGGAGCGGCGCCAGTCCCATCGGAAAAGTGATATCGCGGTGCCGCAGTTCGTCAGGGTGCAGGGCGCGAATCCGGAGGCAGAGAAGAACATAGAGCGCTTCCTGCAGCCCCAGGCCGGAAAACCGATCAACACGCATCAACTGGAGGGCCTGCTCACCCGACTGACCGGAATCGGGCGGTACGACACCGCGGGCTACCAACTCACGCAACAAAACGGGCAGGATGGGTTGCTGGTGACCATGCATGAAAAGCTCTATGCTCCGCCCACACTGCAATTGGGTTTTGAAGTGGATGGATCGGAGAGCAACGACGTAGATTTCACTCTCGCCACTCGCTTGACCTTCCTCGATGTGGCCGGATACCGTTCGGAGTGGCGCACCGATTTTATCTTTGGCAACACCTATGGGATAGAGAGCGAACTCTACCGTCCCTTCTCCCCCGCCAGCAAGTGGTTCTTCGCTCCCCACGCTGCCGCCAGCAGTTCGGCCTTCAAGATCTACCGCAAGAGCGATCCGCTGGCCGAGTACCGCTTCAACCGCAGCGAGATCGGCAGCGATATCGGATACGGATTCAGCCGCTTCAGCGAAGTACGTTTTGGTTACGAAGTGGGCACGCTCGACGCCAGGTTGCGTCTGGGCACGCCGGAATTCTCGTCCATCAGCGGAAGGACCGGGGCGGCGCGCTTTCGCTGGCTGCTCGACCGCACCGACGATCCCGTGATCCCGCGGCGCGGAGTGAGCGCGGAATCGAACTTCCAGTGGTATGACACCAGCCCTGGCCAGACCGACAGCTTTCCGGTTGGGGATGCGCGTGTCGCATACTTCCAGCCCATTACCAAGCCAGCGTCTTTGTTTGTGGTTGGCGAAGGAGGAACCACTTTCGGTTCCACCAGCGGCTATCCGCAGTTCTTCCTCGGCGGCTCAAACCGGCTCAGCGCCTACGGTACAAACGAACTTTTTGGCGACCAGTTCTATTTTTTCAGGGTGGGATATCTGCACGATCTGCTCACCCTGCCTCCGCTGGCCGGGAAGAAAGTCTATGCCATCGGCGCCTACGAGTTTGGCAAGATGTACGGCTTTCCCGGCGCCAGCAAGTTTCCTAATGACGTCGCCATCGGCATTCTGGCCGAGACCGCCGTGGGGCCTTTGGTTTTCGGGGGAAGCATTGGCGACAGCGGACATCGCAAGTGGTTCTTCCAACTGGGCCGCGTATTCTGATCTTCAGGCCGAAGTAACAGGTTTTCTTCGCCCTTTGCGGTACAGGGTTTGTAGTCACCTCAATGATTCGAAAATCCTAACCGCAAAGTTCGCAAACAAAAGCCGGAAAGGATGCCAAGACAGGCAGTGTCCTAGTTTGAAACTAGAACGCTTCCGAGTTTTGAATTAATCTTTGACTCGCCCCGGGAGGCCGGAGCAGAATCGTGAGGGTTTCTCAACGATCGAATGAGTCGGGCCGGGTCGGTCGATTCTCTGCCTATGGCGTTCCACCTCCCAACATTTCGCAGCCTCATTTCAGTTTCCAACCCATTGAGAAAGGAACAGACGATGTCAAAGAACCACAGTAAATAGGCGATTAGTTTCGTGCTTGTTCTTGCCTTCTGCTCATCCGCATATGCCCAAAGAGGACGCTGGACATTCCTGGGAGAATTCCATGTGGATGGCGCCGTGGACCACGACAGCATTAAAGTG
>JAIQFF010000172.1 GCA_020073395.1 Terriglobia bacterium | reverse complement strand
GTCCGCCAGGTCTCCAACAAAAAAGTCTTCTGTACCGGGCTTGTGACAGAAAAATAGCGCCGCTTCGGCGACCATGCAGTCGTCGGACAGCCGATCTCCTTCAGCTTCACGACTCTGTTGCAGCAGAGAACTGGTCACCGATTGCCGCACATCCGGACAATCGAAAAGGGGTGCAAGCCAAGCACGCACCTCCTCTCGCATCGCAGGAACAAAACCTCGCGTATCAACTTCCGCATCGCAGACACGCCGGCGGTTGACCATGCGGAATCGTAGTAACTTCGATTGAAAGTCGTTCGCAATTTCTCTCTCGGTTGCATCGGTGAGCGTCGGTAGCGGCTCCTGAGTTGGCGACAGGCTGATCCGAATGCCGGTTGCGTCCGCAAATTCGGGAACGGAGGCAAAGGCTTTTGCTCCGTACGCATGAATTTCACCCCTACCACGTGCGACACGGAAATGCCGGTCATTTGATGCCAGGAGCACTCGCGTCAAGGGTCGCCCAAGATTACGCTGGTTGACGAGCAAGGTGGGATCCAGACTGCTGGGCAAAGTACTAAGGGCAGCAATGTCGAGGTCGCTAAGCAGAATAGGGCGGCGGCAAAGACATCCCATGAGCCGTAGCACGAGAGTCGCCTCATTGTCCGGGCCCAATAAGTACAGCAAAGGCGCAACGGGGAAGCAGTCCGCGAACCAGCTCGATAAAGCGAACGCAACGATGAGAGCTGCCGCGTCGGGCTGAACATTGGCGTAACGGCCTAGAATTCTTATCATCGCCGACGTCAGGTGTGCCGCTGTTCCAAATGCTTTGCTTGAGCGTGGAAAATGAACCGCACGAGAAAGACCGGATGCAACTGGAGCAGCCCTATAAGTGCAACCGCGAAAACTAACGGTCGGTGACGTCGCGGCTTTTTGTCCATCCCAAGTGTGCAGGCGAAGCTGGGTCGGGTGATTCTGATCGAGAACGACTTCGACTATCAAATCGGGCAGAACCGCGCCGAAAGTTTGAAGTTCTCTGTCCTGGGTTGAGTTGGGCACGGTTCCTCCTGAGAATTTCTTCGGCGCAGCCAAATGACATCGAAACTCTCCCGAGACGACGAAAGGCCCGACCGAAGTCGGGCCTCTCACACCTCTGCGCATGATTATGATACCTCAAAAACGCATCAAAAACATTAAAAACAACGTTAACATGAAAAGAATCACGAATGGCAACACGTTTTTGGAATTGGTCCGCTTTTTCGTTCTTCGCTCCCAACCGCGATTGGATGCGATTCGGCTAGGACGCTGTTTGATTCCCAGCGTCGGCAAAGACGAAAGCCATTACTTCGCGAGCGTTACTTGAAGATGATGGAACGACAGTCAGTACCGCGCTTTGGGTTCCGCCGTGCAGCGTTCCAGAAATATTCGCCGTAGCGGTTGGTGATACCGTGCGACTAGTCAAGGTGAAGCTAGCTGGCCATGGGTCGAGGAGTGTGGCGGTAGGCAAGAATCGAGAAGCTACTCTCCCCCCATCAGTAGTCATTCAATGCTCTTCCCAAAGTCGCGGCTGATCCTAAGGAAGGATCTCAGCCCCGATCTCTACCTTGCCGTGCTCCATCGTGGAGAGGTAGTTGGGGGGTGCCAATGCGTTCGGCGAACTCCTGCCGCGTCATATCAAGGCCGCGCATCTCCCAGATGCGGCGACCCTCCTCATGGCCAGTTCATTGCGGCTGACCGGACGCTGGGTCTGACTAGTTCCCTTCTCCTCGCAATATCCAGTCGATGTTGCGAAACCTTTCGGAGAGAGAAGCAGTGTCTTGATGGTCGGGGCGCCCTGCCCGGGTGTGAATCTCTGGCTTCCCTTTTCTTTGGCTCAGTATGTGTCTTTCCCGTCAGCAACCAATCCACAGATTTTCCACTCTCGGCTGATCCCCAAAAGGACCGCCGCACCTGGTTCCTTTTTCCCAAGGTCCAGCGCTGAAAGAACGTCGGCCGCGACTTTTACAATTGATCAACCACCCTTGGAATACAGAACAGGGCAGAAACTCTATCCCGCGCGGACCACGACTCTTTGCTTCATTCTTCCTTGCTCCTCCGCATAGCTCTGGCTTTGTCCCATCTTGCCTTGACCGCTTTTCGTGCAATCTCCTTCCTCCTTTCAGCGGTCAATCGCTCAGCGCGAATCCTACCTCCTTTTGAACCACCCAGCTTGCCCAATGCGACAGCGTTAGGATTCTTCTTTTTCCGCATAAAGTTAATTTGAACTTAAGTCCTCTCGCTGCAGAAATCAATATCCTGCAAGAGTCTTGACTTATACTTAGGCGTCTATGTATATTACTTAGGCGCTTAAGTATAGGGAGGAGACATGAAAAGAGGATGCGAAGTGCGATGCAATCTGCATTGGGCCCGAAAATTGTGGGCCGGGATCTCGCCGATTGGCTTCGTCGCTTTGAGGCAGATTTCGGAGCTGTATAAATTTTCTGTTCCTCTGGGCGATGTCTTGTTTCTCGATGGCAGATGGTATGTCACCCATGTGGGCTTGGTGCGTCTGGCGCACCGTAAGGCGTGCAGCGGCATCCGTGCCCAGATGGTTCGCGAGTTATGCGATGTGGCGACTTCAAGATGGGCATTCAAAGCCACCGTCTACACCCATCAAGGCTGTAGGGGCTTCGTCGGCTACGGCGATGCCGATCCCTCCAATGTCTCTCCCTTGGTCCACGGCGCCGAGATGCGCGTGGCAGAGACCAGGGCGGTCAACCGGGCCCTGCGCAAGGCCTACGGCATCGGCATCTGCTCGGTCGAGGAAATCGGCTCATTAGCTGAACCAGCTCCGTCCTCCCGGGAGTCGAGGAAGGTTCCGCCCCAGTCAGTCAATGGCAAGAACGGAAACTACGGCGGACCCAAGGTTCGCGACCGCCTCTGCCAGCTCATCCGCCAGCACCAGCTCGACGCCAATCTCGTCAAGTCCTACGCGGTCGACTTCTGCGGAACCAAGAGCCTCCGCGAAGCCACCCGGGAACAAGTCGAAGCCTTCGTCACCCACCTGGCCGACTGGGCTGAGAAAGACCGCAATGCCCTGCTCTGCCAGCTCAACAGCTATCCCGTAAACAAAGAAGGTGCAGCATGAGGCGCTATTTCGAATCGCTTTTTCCGGCTGACGTGTCGGCCATTCACTCGGTTCCGGACGGGATCTTTCTGGTCCGGGTGGATCGGGCTCAGTATCGCTGGCACAAACAAAAGCCCTACTACGAGATCCGCTTCGCCGTGCTAAAGCCCAAACATCTGACCGGATGTTTCATGGCCGGCCGCCTGTACTGCACTCCCAGAGCCATGTGGAAGCTGAGTTGGTTCCTGCGGGATTTCGGGTATGACGCCGAGCTACTCGGAAAGAATGAGATCGATGACAAGGCCCTGATCGATCTGTGGGGTGTCGTAAAGGTAAGCGAAGTCACGGTTCATGGCAGCTCTGTCCTCAGCTTCGACGGCTTTGCACCGGCGGCCCGATGGGATGAACTCTCAGTCTTTACCGACCGTGATCCTCGTGGGTCGGAGGTGTCCTCATGACTTACAGCTATACCCAGATCAGACAATATCTGTCCTGCCCACGCCGCTATAAGCATCGTTACCTCGATGGCTGGAAAGAGAAGGACACCCGGGCCGCCATGCTGTTCGGCCGGGTATTCGAGCAAGCAGTGGCTGCCTACTTCCAGCGGCGGGATGCTGCCGCGGTGCTCTACCGGGAATGGTCCGCCCATCAGGGCAGCGGTCTTCATTTTTCGGAGCGGGATAGCTGGGACCGCATGCTGCAATCGGGGGTGCAGCTGCTCGATCGCTTTGCCCAGGACGATCGGGTTCGCGTCCGCCAGCCAGGTCGGAACTTGCAGATCCAGTTCACCAAGCCCCTAGCTGGGCAGAACGACTTCGTTGCCTATGTGGATGCCATCGGAGAACTAGACGGTACCCGCTGCCTGCTGGAGTGGAAAACCACTGCCAGCCGTTACCCTGACGAACCAACCGGGTTGCTCGCTCTGGACCCGCAGCTGGTTTGCTATTCCTGGGTCACCGGCATCGCAGAAGCCGCTCAGGTGGTGTTTGTGCGCAAGCGGCTGGTAGAGATTCAATACTTCCGGACTGTCATCAGCAATGAACAACGCGAGGAATTCAGCCATCTGGTCCAGGACTCGATCCAAAGGATCGAATCGGCCGAGTTTCTGCCTCACAGTGGCATCCGCTTCCCCCAGAACCCGTGCACCAGCTGTCCCTACATCGGGCTTTGTCTGGGGCGGCAGGATCTGACCGAAGCGGCGCTCGTGCGGCGCCCAGGAGCAGACGACCTTGGTTGGCTTGACGAACTTACGTACTAGCAATCCGCCCATGCTGCCCAAGCTCAATCGCAAACGAGTCCTGTTCGTGCTGACCAAGATCGACGAGATCCTGGCCTGGGAGCGGAAGTCTGAGGCTGAGCGGGATACCCGGTTCGTAGAACTGGGAAGATACCTGTGTGAAGTTCGGGCAGGGCAGTACTGGCGCCTGGAGAAACTGAAGTCCTTCGACGAGTTTCTGGCGAGGCGGTTCCCGGAATCCAGGCGGAAGGCTTACTACCTGATGTCGATCCATGAGCACCTGCCGCCGCTGGCCCGGCGGGAACTGAAGGAAGTGGGATGGACGAAGGGCCTAGAGTTGGCGAAAGTGGCGAGGAGGGATGGGCAGGAGTTCGATTGTGCAACCTGGTTGCACAAGGCTCGGTCGCTACCAAAGGATCAGTTCAAGCGGGAGGTGGAGAAGGAACTGACGGGGCGGGAGACGGAACCGTGGGAGATTATCTACTTCAAGCTGTGCAAGACCCAGATTCCAGTCGTCGAGCAGGCGATTGAGACGGCAGCTTTGATGCTGGGCACGGACAAGTCCCGCGGCTACTGTCTGGAGATGATCTGTGCGGACTTCCTAGCGGGAGCGAACCTCGAAAATGAAGACCCAACGGCGCTCCTGCAGTCCATGTCACGGTTCTTCAAATTCCTGCCTGGCGACCAGCGGCAGGCTTTTCTGCACGAAGTGACCGAAAAGGCTTCGTGAACCGGATCCGACCCAAGACGCCGCGCTTACGACTTGATCCCAAGCTCTACGAACTGCTCCGAAAACAGGTCCTGCGCCGCGATGGCTGGCAATGCCAAGTCTGTGGTACCAGACAAGACCTGCAGGTCCATCACAAACAACTGCGAAGTCAGCAGGGCTCGGACGAAGATTTGAACCTGATTACCCTGTGCGCCGGCTGCCACGAAGGGCTACACCGATGGCGTTAACTGCTGGGGTACTACACTCGGTATCGACTGTTTTGGCAAGAGAGTTAGGTGGGGGGATAACGGTCGCAGGAATCTTACCGCGGAATGCCGATCGGGGGACAGGTGAGGCGTCCCGCCTGGAAGAGTGCAAACTGGTGGCGGTGTACACGGTTCACTCCATCGAGCAGCTCGGTACGTGTGAGGGCCGGCTCGTCAGTCCAGATTACCGACCGGAACTGGAGTTGTGCGGGCTGCTGCGACTGCACCGGGTTCAACCCCGAGACCACTCGGAGCTGCTTTTTCGCGATTTGGCGAAAGACGCCTATGAGTCCGCCCACCGTGGTCTCGTTTCCGGAACTGAAAATCTTGATCGTATGCTGGCCGCCGCCCGGCGCCTCCCGCCCAAGTCGCGACATGCCAGCCGCGATGCGCGTAGCTGCATCCTGCGCGAACAGATAGTCGCGAATGGTGTCGAGGGGCACGTAAATCCGCACTGGGACACCGAAAATCATGCAACGAGACATGTGCGAGATGAGGCCCTGCGGCTTGTCGAGGTGCTGACCAGGACCGTAGAGGTTGGAGAGGCGACCCACAAGAGTCGAGACGCTGGGCCGGTCGCGCGCCCAGTTTCGCAACACCTGCTCCTGTTCGAGCTTCGACCGCCCGTAGTCCGAGATGGGACGGGGGAGTGTGGCCTCAGTCATCGGGCGTTCCGCGCTCCCACCATAAGCGGCGCCTGCACTGCTCGCGAGGAAGACTCGGCCCGTCAGACCGGCTTGCGACTCGCCAAGAGCGGAGCCAAGCTGATCCAGGAAGAGGCGCAGACTGGCGGTCTCGGCAGCAAGTCGGTCGGCCGGTGTGCCAACCACGCCATTGCCAGCACACCAATAGACGCACCAGCCGCTCTTCGATTCTGTCGCGGATTCTGTCGCGAGGCGGGTTCGGAAGTCCCACACTGCACCGGCGATTGACTTGCGAAGCTGGTCGGGGTCGCTCCAGATGAGGGGACGCGCCGGGCGCCACACGTCCGGACCGATCACGCGCTCCACACACGAGCCGAGCAGTCCGCCTCGGCCCACCACCCAGGAGAGAGTGCTCACAGTTTGCGTCCGAGGTCTTCGGCGGGGCGCGACACGATCAAGTAAGCCGGTTTGCCCAGGGCCATCGACACTGCGACCCCGAGGTACTCGGCAATGATGCCGAGGGAGACCAGGATCAGCCCCGCAAAAACACAAACCGCGATGAAGATCGAGGTCCAGCCCTGGACCGGGATCTTGTGCTGCTGACGCTCCCAGAGCACATAAGCGCTGATCACGACGCCGAACAGAATCGAGAAGCCGCCCAGGAGAGCAATGAAGCGCAAGGGGAGCGTGCCCGAGGTCAGGACGAGCTGCCAGAAGTGTCGTAACAAGCGTCCGAAGGTGTAGCCCGAAGGCCGGCCGCGCTCTGTCCGCAGAGCCACCGGGCAGTGTTGCGCGGTTCCGACAACCCAGGAGAGGGCCACGTCCAGGTAAACATTGGCGCCGCAATAGGCAGCCACGCCGCGCCCTACCTCGCCCTCGATCAGTCGAAAGCTGTTGAAAGCCCCAATCCGCCTGCCGAGCGCTCGTTGAGACAGCCACTTGGCGAAGTCGGACAGTGTGTTGCGAATGAAACCGTGGGGGGGAGAATTGGTGGGCGATGCGTAAACGAGTCGGGCCCGCTGATCCAGTGCCAGATCGAGCATCCGGCCTATGTCTCGCGGGTCTTGCTGGCCATCCTCGTCCAGCGTCACCACCCACTCCGCGATCGTACTCGCCATTCCCGCGAGGGTGGCCGGGTGCTGACCGTAGTTGCGGGAGAGCCAGATGAGCCGCAGGAAAGAATAACGGGAGCTCAGCCGCCTCATGACGTCCGCGGACCGGTCGACCGCCCCATCGTGTACGAGCAACAACTCAACCACCCGAAAATGGCGTCCGCCAGGGGTCTGCTGAGAAAGTGTGAGGGGGGCGACCTCTTCAGCCAGTAATTCGAGCGTGTGCTCGCCCTGATAAACCGGCACAACCAGCGAGACCTCGTGGAGAATCTCTCGCTCCCGAGTGTCATCTTCCTGCATTTCTAGGGATTCTAGCATAGGGCCGATCAGGCCCGAGCCGCAGGTGCGAAGGCACGACCACGGCAGGCCAGAACTGCGAAGCCCGCGGAAATCAAGTCGATGATGGTCCTCGAAACAAAAAGAAGAACCGAGACAGGTGTGCGCGGCTTACTGAGTAAAGAATACTCTTGGTGCAGGGGTCAGAAGAAACTCGGCGAGTTCCAGCAGCGCATAGCCAGCAAGCTTTCAAATTGACATCTGTGTCATGACCCTTGGTAGTATCGTTAGCTCGTCGTCTGCCTCCTTCGAGGGAGCGGCTCGTAATCCAGGGACTGCACCATGGCAACGCGGCAGTTTTTCTCGCACCCTCGTCACACGCTTCTGTCACTGCGGTTGATACTAATATTGTCTGTTTGCCTGCTATTAGGTTGCCCTACGCCGGGATTCGTCACCGTGACCGACCCTATGCCGCCTCCGCCGCGTCCGGCCATGGGTTGGAGCAGTTGGTACGGATTTCAGACCCACATTTCAGATCAACTCATACGTCAACAGGCCGAGGCAATGCTTTCTAACGGTATGCGTCAGGCCGGATACGAATACGTTAATATTGACGACGGGTGGCAAGGCTACCGCGACGCACATGGTTTTCTTCATCCCAACTCCAGCTTCCCAGACATGAAGGCCCTGGGGGACTACCTCCACTCTCTGGGTTTTAAGTTCGGCATCTACACCAGCATCGGTAAGAAGAGTTGCGATGGCCTGGTGGGTTCTTTCGGCCACGAAGCTCAGGACGCCCAGACTTTTATCGATTGGGGTGTCGATTTTGTAAAGTACGATCTTTGCAACCTGGATGCCTGGGAGACGGCGCCGTCCTTGGTGGGCAAGATGTCCACGGCCCTTCGCAAGAACGAGAAACATCCAGTCGTATTGAGCATCGTGGTACTGTCCGAGCCTTGGCAATGGGCGCCTCGACTCGCCGTGAATATGTGGCGTATAGCACCTGACGAGACCGGTTCTTACAGGAATATGCTGCGGATTGCAGATGCCGACGCCCGGCTGGCCTCATTTGCCGGCAACGTAGGGTGGAATGACCCTGACATGCTTCTGGTTGGGGCCGGGGGCCTGACCCTGGACGAGAACCGCACCCAGATGACCCTCTGGGCGATGCTAGCAGCACCACTGATCTCAAGCACGGACTTGGTTCACCTGAACTCATCTCAACTTGAAATCCTGACCGACGCGCACGCCATCACGGTCAATCAGGACCCGGAAGTTAAGCAAGCCACCATAGTGAAGCAGAGTGTGGTTGATGTCTGGCGTAAGAGGCTTGCCGATGGATGGGCGATCGCCATCATCAACCGAAAGAAGGAGCCCGTGACCTACGTTTTTGACCCAAACGACTTGGGCATCCAGGCTTCGGAAGCTTACGAGATATGGACCAAACAGACCGTGACGCTACCCTCCTCAATAACAGTAGCAGCGCACGGGTGTGTGTTTCTTAAGACTTTGTAACGACGCAGGGTGTTTCGGAACGCAAGAACATCGGGCAGAAATCTCCCGATCAGCTCAAGCGTACGGTTGGGCAGGAACTTAACAGGCGGAAGACGAGAGGAAGAGGTGTCCTAGGAATCTCCGGCCAGATGCAACTTCCAGCTCTTCAGGAGTTCGCGCATCACAAGCCAAAGAAAAGTTGAATTGGTTTCCAAATACCGCCGCCACATCCGTCGCGGCTCTTGAAGAAGACGATAAAACCACTCGAGTCCGTTGTACTGCATCCATCGCGGCGCCCGTGAGACCACTCCTGCCACCACATCGAAGCTCCCACCCACTCCTTGGGCCACGGCGACTTGCAACCGATTTAGGTTCTGGTCCACCCACAGTTCCTTTTGAGGCGTACTCATTCCAACCAACAACAAGTCTGCACCGCTTCGGTTGATTTCCTGAATGATGGTTTCGTGCTCCTCGTCCCGAAAATAGCCGTCGCGATAGCCGGCAACTTTCAGATTCGGATGGCGCCGGTGGAACTCGCCGACCACCTGCACGATCACTTCCGGTGTCGCTCCGAGAAAAAACACCCGGTACCCACGCTCGGCGGCAACCGCTACCATTTCCTCCATCAGGTCGGTGCCGTTGACGCGGCCCGGCAGCGGACGGCGCAGCAAGCGCGCGGCCCAAACCACCGCCACACCATCGGCAAGCAGCAGGTCAGCACGATTGATGATCGTCCTGAAGGGCGGGTTCTTGCTGTATCTCACAATCTTGGCGGCATTGATAAATATCACGTGAGTCCGAATGCCGGAGTCGATTCTTCGGCAGAGTTCCGCAACAGTCTCTTTGAAAGAGAGGCGATCGACCGGACAGCCAGTCACACGAATGCGCTCCGCCGGTACTACGACCGCAATATTGGGGCAGTTATCGATCATACTTTGCTCGCCAGACCCGGAACTTGCGTCCCGAGCGTTGCTACCTCGTCATTGGCAATGGCCCTGTGGATGGCGAATGTCGCTTCTGTCACTTCGACCAGTTGCTGAAAAGGAATGGGTGCGGACTGTCCGGAACGGATTGCTTCCACTGTCAACTCGAGTTCGCGACTATGTCCTTTGTCCCGCTTGAGCTTGATCTGCCTGGTCTTACCGTTGCGTGTCAGGGACAGCACCCTGAAATCTTCAAGCCGGGCTACCGAGCCCTCGCAGAAAACCTCGAAGTACTCCTTGGGAACGGTCTTGTCGCCGTTTGCCAGGTAGAGGAGATTGGCGATCGATCCATCCTGAAAGCGCAAGGTGCTCGCAACATTGTCACGTTGGTAGCGAGTTCCATCGGGCAAAGCTGACGCCTGTACTGTCTCGATCGAAGAGTCCACTACGAAGCGTGCCCAATCGACAAAATGGCAGAGTTCCCCGACGATGCGGCCACCGTCTTCGTGAGTCCAGTGTCCGGGAGGAAGATGGCCTGCATTGATCCGAACGTGCACCATCATGGGCTCTCTTCGCTTGGCGAAAAAATTCCGCAGCTCGCGCGTCAAGGGAGCAAACCGCCGGTTAAAGCCAACCATCACAAAAGGAGAGCCCCCCTGCTCCAGTTCAGACACGAAGGCGTGTTGAACCTCCGCCAGTTGCTGCGGGTTCGAGGCCAGCGGCTTCTCAACAAACACGGGCTTGTGATGGCTGAGCGCTTTAACGACGTAATCGGCGTGGCTGTCGTGACGGGAAAATACAAATACCGCGTCCGTT